>NZ_CP114599.1:2233000-2552000 GCF_027286305.1 Phenylobacterium sp. NIBR 498073 | reverse complement strand
GTCTCGTACTCGCGGATCGCGCCCTGGTACGTCACCCCGACGAAATCGACCGGCTTCAGCGGCCCCATCTCCAGCGCCAACGGCCGAACGCCTGCCGGCGAGGTTGAGCGATAGAGCGCGGAATCACGGGGCGTGCCGGCCCGGAGCGCACTGTCGAGGACCACTGCGCCGGCCAGGGGAACGGTGTCCGGCTTTCCGACGATGACCTGGGTCTTCATGCCGAGCATCGGCGCGGCCGGGGGCTCAGGCGCGATCGCGATGGCGAGGCTCAGCAGAGCCAGGGCGCAAAGCGCCGCGCGCAGCAACCACATGCCCAGATCGCTCCCCTTCCGGTCCGCCGATGAATCAGCGACGGCCGAAGACCATAGGTTAGCTGGCTGCGGGCACCAGCGGGAGTTGTGGCGTGGCCGACTATCGAAGCGAGGCGTTGATCCGGGCCAGGGCGGCCGCGCCTGGGGACAGTTCGCGCTCGCCCAGCGAATTCAGCGGAACGTCGACGGTGCCCAGGTTCTCATGCAGGTCGCGCGCCTCAGGATCGAGAAATAGCAGCCCGGTGACAATCTCCCCCAGCGCCTGGCGCGCTTGCAGGTAGGCGAGCGCCCCGACCCGATCGGACGGGTCGTAATGCTCGGCCAGCTTGTGAAGGTGCAGGATCGAGCCGTCGTGCTGAGCGACCGGGACGGTCTCCCCCGGGGCATAGTCGATGGTGATGGGGGTGCGCGCCGGCACGAGGTCCATGCGGTTCACCGCTTCGTTGTGCTCGCGCACATAGTCGTAGGACTTGGTGGAGCCGGCGTGGTTGTTGAACTGCACGCACGGGCTGATGCAGTCGATGAACGCCGCGCCCTTGTGGCTCAGCGCGGCCTTGATCAGCGGCACGAGTTGGTTCTTGTCGCCGGAGAAGGACCGCGCCACGAATGTCGCGCCCATTTGCAGCGCTAGGCTGACCAGGTCGATGCCGGCGTCGTGGTTGATCACGCCCTTCTTCGACTTCGAGCCCTTGTCCGAGGTCGCCGAGAACTGGCCCTTGGTCAGGCCGTACACACCGTTGTTCTCGACGATGTAGAGCATGTTCACGCCGCGGCGGATCGAGTGGGCGAACTGACCCAGCCCGATGGACGCGCTGTCGCCGTCGCCTGAAACGCCCAGATAGATCAGGTCGCGGTTGGCGAGGTTGGCGCCCGTCAGCACCGACGGCATGCGCCCGTGGACGGTGTTGAAACCGTGCGAGTTCCCAAGGAAATAGTCGGGCGTCTTCGACGAGCAGCCGATGCCCGAAAGCTTGGCGACCCGATGCGGCGGCAGGTCCAGCTCGTAGCAGGCCTGAATGATCGCCGACGAAATCGAATCGTGGCCGCAGCCGGCGCACAGGGTCGAGACCGCGCCTTCGTAGTCGCGCCGGGTGTAGCCGAGCGCATTGGGCTTGAGCTGCGGGTGATGCAGTTGCGGCTTGGTGATGTAGGTCATTCGGCCGCCTCCGGCATGGGCCTGCGCTCGCTCATCAGCCTGGTGACCGCATCGGTGATGAAGCGCGCGGTGATCGGGGTGCCGTCGTAGTGCAGCACGGCGGTCAGCCGCGACGGATCGATTTCGCCCTCGTTGATCAGCAGCGTCCGCAACTGAGCGTCGCGGTTCTGCTCAATGACGAAGACCCGGTCGTGGGCGGCGATGAAGTCGAAGATCTCGTCGGCGAACGGAAAGCCGCGGACCCGCAGGGCGTCGAGATGCAGTCCCGCGTGCTCAAGGCTGCCCAGGGCCTCGTGCACGGCCGGCGTGCTCGAGCCGAAATAGATCACGCCGTCCCGGGTGGCGCGCGTCGCGTTCCGGGCGATCGGCCCTGGCACCAGCCGCCGCGCGGTGTCGAACTTCCGAAGCAGACGCTCCATATTGCCGACGTAGACCGCCCCTTCCTCACTGTAGCGGGCGTAGGGATTGCGCGATGTCCCGCGGGTGAAGTAGCCGCCCTTGGTCGGGTGCGTGCCGGGATAGGTGCGATACGGGATGCCATCGCCGTCGACCTCGAGGTAGCGACCGAAGTCGCGGCCAGCCTCCAGATCGTCGTAGGTCATGACCTTGCCGCGATCGAGCGCGCGAGCGTCGTCCCACTCGAAGGGCTGGGTCAGCCATTCGTTCATGCCGATGTCGAGGTCGAGCATGACGAAGACCGTAGTCTGCAGGCGGTCGGCCAGGTCGAAGGCCTGGGCGCCCATCTCGAAGCACTCACCGGGGTCGGCCGGCAGCAGCAGCGGGTGCTTGGTGTCGCCATGGCCGGCATAGGCGGCGGCGAGCAGGTCGGCCTGCTGGGTGCGGGTCGGCATGCCGGTGGACGGACCCCCGCGCTGGACGTCGAAGATCACCGCCGGGATTTCGGCGAAGTAGGAGAGGCCGATGAACTCGGTCATCAGGGACACGCCCGGTCCCGAGGTGGCCGTGAACGCCCGGGCGCCGTTCCAGCCGGCCCCGACGACCACCCCGATCGAGGCGATTTCGTCCTCGGCCTGGACGATGGCATAGCGCGCCTTGCCGGTTTCGGGGTCGGTGCGCAGGTCCTCGCAATAGCTGGTGAAGGCCTCGGCCAGCGAGGTCGAGGGGGTGATCGGATACCACGCGCAGACGGTCGCCCCGCCATAGACTGCGCCCAGCGCCGCGGCGGCGTTGCCCTCGACGAAGATGCGATCGCCGACGCGATCGGCGCGCCGCACCCGGAGGCGCAGGGGCGAGAGGTTTTGGGCCACGTAGTCGCGACCCATGTGGAGCGCGGCGACATTGGCGGCGATGAGCCGGTCCTTGCCGGCGAACTGCTCGCCCAGCAGTTGCTCGATGACGCCCATCTCGATGTCGAGCAAGGCGGCCAGGGCCCCGACATAGATGATGTTCTTGAATAGCTGGCGCTCGCGCGGGATCTGGTAGGCCGCATTGCACATCGCGGTCAGCGGCACGCCGACCACCGTGACGTCGTCGCGGAACTTGGATGGCGGCAACGGCTTGGTGGAGTCGTAGAACAGGTAGCCGCCCGGCTCGATCTCGGCGACGTCGCGGTCCCAGGTCTGCGGGTTCATCGCCACCATCAGGTCGACGCCGCCGCGGCGACCCAGATGGCCCGCCTCGGTCACACGCACTTCAAACCAAGTCGGCAGGCCCTGAATATTGGAGGGGAAGATGTTGCGCGCCGCCACCGGCACGCCCATGCGCAGGATCGCCTTGGCGAACATGCTGTTGGCGCTGGCCGACCCGGAACCGTTGACGTTCGCGAACTTGACGACGAAATCGTTGAGCGCCTCTAGCGGCATGATCCCCCCGCATGGGTCATTTCCAACAGGAACTTCTGCATGTCCCACGCGCCGGTAGGACAGCGTTCGGCGCAGAGCCCACAGTGCAGGCAGACGTCCTCGTCCTTGACCATCACCCGTCCGGTCGGCAGGTCGCCAGAGACGAACAGCGCCTGCTCCAGGTTCAGCGACGGGGCCTTCAGCCGGCCGCGCAGGTCGGCCTCGTCGCCGTTCTCGGTGAAGGTGATGCAGTCGGTCGGGCAGATGTCGACGCAGGCGTCGCATTCGATGCAGGCCGACTCGGCGAAGACCGTCTGCACGTCGCAATTCAGGCAGCGCTGGGTCTCGCGATAGGCCGTCGCCCGGTCAAAGCCCAACTCGACCTCCAGCCGGACGTCCTTCAGCGCCTCGCCCTTGTCGAGCAGCGGCACGCGATAGCGGGCGTCGTTGGCCGGATCGTTGTCATAGCTCCACTCGTGGATGCCCATCTTCTGGCTCGTCATCGACGTGCCTGGAGGCGGACGGTCGTTCAGATCCTCGGCCTTGCACAACTTGTCGATGGAGATCGCCGCGTCATGGCCGTGGGCGACCGCCCAGATGATGTTCTTGGGCCCGAAGGCGGCGTCGCCGCCGAAGAACACGTTGGCCAGAGTCGATTGGAAGGTGAGGGGATCGACCGTCGGCATGCCCCACGCATCGAAGGTCAGGCCGATGTCGCGCTCGATCCACGGAAAGGCGTTCTCTTGGCCGACGGCGATCAGCACGTCGTCGCACGCGTAGTGCTCGTCGGGCTCTCCGGCGGGGACCAGGCTGCGACGGCCCTTGGCGTCGTATTCGGGGCGCACCTTCTCGAAGGTCACGCCGGTGAGTTTGCCGCCCTCATGGGTGAAGGCCTTGGGCACCAGGTAGTTGAGGATCGGAATGTCTTCGTGGAGCGCGTCTTCCTTCTCCCAAGGGCTGGCTTTCATCTCCTCGAAGCCCGAGCGGACGATCACCTTGACGTCCTGCCCGCCCAGCCGCCGCGAAGTGCGGCAGCAGTCCATGGCCGTGTTGCCGCCGCCCAGCACGATCACCCGGCGGCCGATCTGGTCGACATGGCCGAACGAGACGTTGCTCAGCCAGTCGATGCCGATGTGGATATTGGCGGCGGCCTCCTGCCGTCCCGGCAGGTCGAGGTCGCGTCCGCGCGGCGCGCCTGAGCCGATGAACACCGCGTCGTAGCCTTCGGCCAGCAGCGCCTTGAGGCTGTCGACCCGCTCGCCCAGCCGCACGTCCATGCCCAGGCCGGTGACGTAGCCGACCTCCTCGTCGATCACTTCTTCAGGCAGCCGGAAACGGGGAATCTGGCTGCGGATCATCCCGCCGGCCTTGGCCTCGCCGTCGAACAGGGTCAGCTCGTAGCCCAGGGGCGCCAGGTCGCGCGCGACGGTCAGCGAGGCCGGCCCGGCGCCGACCAGCGCCACACGCTTGCCATTGGACACCGCGACCGGCGCAGGCAGCCGGCCCGTGATGTCCTCCTTGTTGTCGGCGGCGACACGCTTCAGGCGGCAGATCGCCACCGGTTCGTCCTCGACTCGCCCGCGTCGGCAGGCCGGCTCGCACGGTCTGTCGCAGGTCCGCCCCAGAATTCCGGGGAAGACGTTCGACTTCCAGTTGACCATGTAGGCGTCTGAGTACCTGCCCTCGGCGATCAGGCGGATGTACTCTGGAACAGGCGTGTGGGCCGGGCAGGCCCACTGGCAATCGACGACTTTATGAAAGTAGTCTGGCCCCTCGGTACTGGTGCGCTGCACAATCGCTTCCTTCCCACACGCCATTCTTTCGCGGTTGCGAAGACGAGGGTCAGTGAAAGCAGACTCGCCTTACCGCGACGCAGCGTTCTAAGGGATGGTAGGACCCTATCGCGGCGGTAGCCAATACATTTCTTGCGGACTTCGACGACTGAGGCGGCGATTTCATCGACTGACGTCGTGGGCGCCGCATCAGAGGGGCGCCTGGCCTCGGCGCGGCGCCTGACCGCTCAAGTTGCTGTGAAACCGGGTGAATTTCACGCGCCTGTTACGCGAAAGGGCTTGGTTGTCGTCAAGCTTTGCTTAACAATTTCACCAACCAGCCAAGGAGGTCCTCCGATGCCGAACCAACCGTTCGAAGTCGCGTCCCCGTTCGACGACGCCGATGTCGCCGAAACCATGATCGAAGCCGTGGTCGAAGACGGCCAGGACAGCCTGTCGCTGGAAATCAACCTGCGCCGCGCGCAGGCCGAGCACGCCGAGAACCTGCGCCTGGCGCGCGCGCTCTAGGGCTTGTCGCGCTTGCGAAGCAGGCGGCGCAACGCCGCCATGCCCGCGGGCGCGAGCAGCACCAGCACCCCCAGCAGATAGATCAGGCGGGCTTCCTCGGGCACGATTCTAGACCTCGTCGTCGTTCGGAATGTTGAGCAGCTCGCCGCACGCCTTGCAGTGGACGGCGTCCACGTCGTGCCTGCGTAAGCCGCAGGTGGGGCAGGTGAAGCGGATCTTGTAGGGCCGGAAGAGGGCCTGGGCCAGGCGCACGAACAGCGTGATCCCGGTCAGCATGGTCACGATCGAGATCACCCGGCCCCAGGCCCCGGGCAGGGTGATGTCGCCGAAGCCGGTGGTCGTCAGGGTCGCGATGGTGAAGTAGAGCGCGTCGATGTAGCCGCCGATGCCCTCGGTGCGCGCGAAGCTCGTATAGACGAACCCGGTCATGATGAAGATGAAGGTGATCAGCGTCGAAGCCGCGCGGATCACGTCTTCCCAGCGAGTCTCGTTGTAGCGGCGGCCGACTGTGTCCCAGAAGAACTCGGAGTGGACGAGGGTCCAGAGCCGCAGCACCCGCAGGAAGGCCAGGTTGAACAGCCAAAGCGGAAACAGCAGCGTGACCAGGACGAACAGGTCGATCCAGGTCACCGGCCGCCGAATCCAGGCGGCCAGGTTGTCGCTCGCCAGCGCCCGCGCCACCAGGTCAGTCGCCAGCACCAGCGCCATGGCGTAGTCGATGAACAGGAAGGCCGGGGTGTCGCGCAGCAGCGGCGCGGCGATGAAGAACGCGATCATCACGAAATCGATCGCGATCACGGTCAGGCGGAAGCGCACCGACCGTTCGGACTTCCCGAAATAGAGCTCGTGCAGCCGGGCGCGAATGCGTGGAGCGAGACGGCGCTGGCCAGGTTCGGGGGGCGAGGTCGCGTCGGCGGGAGGCATGCCGCAACCATAGGCGGCTCGGCCGGCAGGGGAAGGGGCTCTAGCCCTCGCCCTTCATCGCCTCGTAGGCTTCGGTCGCCTCCAACCATTCCTGTTCGGCCGCCTCCAGCGCGGCCTCGGCCGCAGCCCGTTGCCGGCCGAGTTCGGCGGCCTTGGCGGGGTTTTCGCTGAACACCTTCGGGTCGGTGAGCGCAGCGTCGATGCGGGCCAGCGCCTGGCTGGCGCGGGCCAGCGAAGCCTCGGCGGCCTCGGCGCGACGGCGGGCGGTGCCGGTCGGCGCCTTGGCCCTGGTCGCCGGCGGCGGCTTGGCGGGAGCGACGGGCTCGGCTTCGCGCACCTGGGTGGGCGCCTTACCGGCCTGCTTGGCGCGCTCGATGACGAACCTGGCGTAGTCATCCATGTCCCCGTCGTACGGGGCGATGGTTCCATCCGAGGCCAGCCAGAGGCGGTCGGCGACCAGTTCCATCAGCGAGCGATCGTGAGTGATCAGGATCACGGCGCCCTCGTAGTCGTTCAGCGCATCGAGCAGGGCCCGGCGGCTGTCGATGTCGAGGTGGTTGGTCGGTTCGTCGAGGATCAGCAGGTGCGGCTTCTCGGCGGCGACCAGATTGAGCAGCAGGCGCGCGCGCTCGCCGCCGGACAGGTTGGCGACTGAGGTCTCCACCTTCTCGTGTCCGAGCCCATACTGCGCCAGGCGCGAGCGACGGCTGGCCTCGGACGCCTCGGGCATTTCGCGGCGGATGATGTCCAGCGGGGTGTCGTTCGGGTCTAGGGCCTCGATCTGATGCTGGTGGAACCAGCCTACCTTCAGCCGGGCCGAGCGCTTAAGCTCGCCGGCAAGCGGCTCCAGCGCGCCGGCGACCAGCTTGGCGAACGTCGACTTGCCGGCGCCGTTGACCCCGAGCAGGCCGATGCGGTCGTCCAGGTCGAGCCGCAGGTTCAGCCCTTTGAGGATCGGCGGGCCGTCAGCATAGCCGGTGGCGACACCCTCCAGCCGCACCAGCGGCGGCGCCAGCGGACGCTCGGGGGAAGGCAGGAGAAACGGGGCGGTGTGCTCGATGACCACCGCCGACACCGGCGGCAGCTTGGCCAGCATCTTCAGGCGCGACTGGGCCTGGGTCGCCTTCGACGCTTTGGCGCGGAACCGGTCGACGAAGGACTGAAGGTGGGCGCGTTGCGCTTCGACCTTGGCCTTGGTGGCTTCCTGCAGGCGGGCCTTTTCCTCGCGCTGGCGCTCGAACTGGTCGTAGCCGCCGACATACAGGGTCAGCTTGCCGTCGAGCAGGTGCAGGATGTGGTCGCAGCTGTTGTTCAGGATCTCGCGGTCGTGGCTGATGATCACCGCCGTATACGGGTATTTCTTCAGCCGGTTTTCCAGCCAGAGCGCGCCTTCCAGGTCGAGGTAGTTGGTCGGTTCGTCCAGCAGCAGCAGGTCAGGCTCGGCGAACAGCGCGGCGGCCAAGGCCACCCGCATGCGCCACCCGCCCGAGAACTCCGCCATCGGGCGGGTGAGGTCATCGTTCGAGAAGCCGAGGCCGGAGAGAATTTCCGCCGCCCGGCTCGGCGCGCGGTCGGCGCCGATTTCCGACAGCCGGCCGTAGATGTCGCCCATCCGCTCGGGATCGGCGGTCTCCAGCTCGTGCAGCAGCGCGGCGCGCTCCTCGTCGGCGGCCAGCACCGTGTCGATCAACGGCACGGGGGTGGCCGGATGTTCCTGATCGACCGAGCCGATGCGGGCCTGCTTCGGATAGCCGATCTCGCCGTCGCCGGCGTGCAGCTGGTCGAGGATCAGCTTGAACAGCGTGGACTTGCCCACGCCGTTGCGTCCGACCAGGCCGACCTTGGCGCCCACGGGTATGCTGACGCTCGCATGGTCGAAGAAGCGGCGGCCCCAGGAGTCGAAGGTAAGGTCGTTGATCTGCAGCATGGGAGGGCGGGGCCTTAGCAGAGACCGCCGTACAAGGCGACCGTCGTGCGCTTGGCGTCGTCACATCGGGCGGTTATAAGCCCGCCACCCGCGCGGGACCCGCGCCTCCCCAAGAATAAGACAAGCAAATCACATGACCGAACGCACCTTCTCGATCATCAAGCCGGATGCGACCAAGCGGAACCTGACCGGCCAGATCAACGCCGTGATCGAAGGCGCCGGCCTGCGCATCGTCGCTCAACGCCGCATCCAGATGACCGAAGCTCAGGCCAAGAAGTTCTACGAAGTGCACGCTGAGCGCCCGTTCTACGGCGAGCTGGTTGAAACCATGACCTCGGCGCCGGTCGTCGTGCAGGTCCTGGAAGGCGAAGGCGCCGTCGCGAAGTACCGCGAAGTCATGGGCGCGACCAACCCGGAACAGGCCGCTGACGGCACGATCCGCAAGCTGTTCGCCCTGAACGTCGGCGAAAACTCGGTTCACGGCTCGGACAGCCTGGACAACGCCAAGATCGAAATCGCCCAGTTCTTCACCGACGATCAGATCGTCGGCTGACTTGGGAACGGCTGGGCCTCAGCCGCGTTGAACAAGCGCGGCCACGAGCCCCACTCCGGTCCCCCCAGCGGACCAGCCGCATGACAGGCCCCGTTCGGCGCACGCCGGGCGGGGCCTTCTCTTATCCGGAGTCAGCGAGGACGAACGATCTGGCTCGGTCGCAGGTGCGGCGAATGAAAGCGGTCGTATTTGTCGGCCATCTTCAGGTGCAGCGCGGCATCCAGCAGGCGTTCGCCGCGCAGACCTCTTGGCGGCGGGTCGGCGCTCAACGCGCGCCAGAGGCTGACGGCCTCCCTATGCAAGCGTTCATTGCGGTTCATGCTGTCCATGCCGGTTCGAACAACGCAAGCGCACTGAAGTTCCGCCAGAACTTGGTTAACGATTCGCAAATTCTCGGAAGTTGTATTTGAGTTCGCTCTAGTTTTCGGGCGCGAACACTTAAGCTTGTTCAAGCCGTCGGTGACGTTGCGGCATGGCTTTCCCCTCGGAGAGCTTTCGGCTAGCTGGAGCCGGACCTTGTGCGTTGGTGGAGGCGGGCTTGAGCGGAACGGAGAATTTTCCTGAGATCCGTGAGGCCGTGCGCAAGCTGTGCGCCCAGTTTCCCGGCGAATACTGGCGCGAGCGTGATCGCGAGCGCGCCTATCCCAAGGAGTTCGTAGCCGCGCTGACCGAGGCGGGGTTCCTGTCGGTCCTGATCCCGGAGACCTACGGCGGGTCCGGGCTTGGCCTGGCCGCCGCGACGGCCGTTCTCGAGGAAGTCCATCGCTCGGGCTGCAACGGCGGCGCCTGCCACGCCCAGATGTACACCATGGGCACGATCCTCAAGCACGGCAGCGAGGCCCAGAAGCAGGCCTACCTGCCGAAGATCGCATCCGGGGAACTGCGCCTGCAGGCCTTCGGCGTCACTGAGCCGACGGCGGGGACCGACACGACGCGCATCTCCACCTTCGCGCGACGCGAGGGCGACCATTACGTGGTGAGCGGGCAGAAGCTCTGGATCAGCCGCGCCGAGCATTCCGATCTGATGGTGCTGCTGTGCCGCACGACGGCGCGCGAGGATGCGGCCAAGCCTTCCGACGGGATGAGCGTCCTGCTCGTTGATCTGCGCGAGGCGGTCGGCAACGGCCTGACCATCCGCCCCGTGAGGACCATGCTCAATCATGCCACGACGGAGCTGTTTTTTGACGGCTTGCGGGTTCCGGCGGCGAACCTGGTCGGCGAGGAGGGCAAGGGATTCCGCTACATCCTCGACGGGATGAACGCCGAGCGCATTCTGATCGCTTCGGAATGCATCGGCGACGGACGCTTCTTTGTGGACCGCGCCAGCCGCTACGCCACCGAGCGAGAGGTCTTCGGCCGGCCGATCGGCCAGAACCAGGGCGTCCAGTTCCCGATCGCCCGGGCGCACGTCCAGGTGACCGCCGCCGCGCTGATGGTCGACAAGGCCGCGGCGATGTTCGACGCGGGCCAGCCCTGCGGCACCGAAGCCAACATGGCCAAGATGCTGGCTTCGGAGGCCTCGTGGTTCGCGGCCGATACGGCGATCCAGACCCACGGCGGCTTCGGCTTCGCCGAGGACTACGACATCGAACGCAAGTTCCGCGAGACCCGACTCTACCAGGTGGCTCCGATCTCCACGAACCTGATCCTCAGCCACGTGGGCACCCACGTGCTGGGCATGCCGAAATCGTTTTGAGGGCCGCGGGATGTACGATCTTCTGAAGGGCCTGCGCGTGGTCGAAGGTTCGGCTTTCGTCGCCGGACCGACCTGCGGGCTCTATCTGGCGCAACTGGGCGCTGAGGTTATCCGGTTCGACAACATCGGCGGCGGCCCGGACTTTCGCCGCTGGCCGCTCAGCGAAGGCGGCGAGAGCCTCTATTGGGAAGGGCTGAACAAGGCCAAGAAGTCCATCGCCATCGATCTGTCCCGGCCCGAGGGCCGCGAACTGGCGGCGCGGCTGGCTGCCGCCCCGGGCGAGGAGGGCGGTGTTTTCGTCACCAACTTTCCGGTCGAAGGCTTTCTATCCTATGAGAAATTGAGCGCGGTGAGACCCGATCTGATCTGCGCGCGGGTGATGGGCTGGGCCGATGGCGGCCCGGCCGTCGATTACACCGTCAACAGCGCGGTCGGCGTGCCGATGCTGAATGGCTTCCCGGAAGAGCCACGGCCTGTGAACAACGTCCTGCCGGCTTGGGACCTGCTGACCGGCGCCTATGCGGCGTTCGCCCTGGTCTCGGCGCTGCACGCCCGTCAGAGGGACGGCAAGGGGCGCGAGATCCGCATCCCGCTGTCGGACATCGCCGGCACGACCATGGCCAACCTCGGCTATCTCGCCGAGAGCCTCGGCGGTCAGGACCGGCAGCGGATGGGCAACGACCTGTTCGGCGCCTTCGGCCGCGACTTCCTGCTGAAGGGCGGCCAACGGATCATGCTGGTGGCCATCACGCCGCGGCAGTGGAAGGGGCTGACCCAGGTCCTGGAGATCGAAGGGCCGGTCGCCGCCCTTGAAGCCGAGCTCGGCGTCAGTTTCGCCGCCGACGAGGGCCTGCGCTTCGATCACCGCGCACGGCTGTTTCCGCTGTTCGAGGCGGCGTTCGCCCGCAAGAGCCTGGCCGAGCTGAAGCCCGCCTTCGACAAGGAAGGGGTCTGCTGGGGGCCATATCAGCCGATGAGCGCGGCGGCGGAGGACCCGCGGCTGATCAAGGGCAACCCGATCTTCGCCGAGGCGACCCATCCCAGCGGCCGGACCTATCCGACAGCGGGCTTTGCCGGGACCATTCCCCAGGAGGAGCGGCGGCCGGCCGGCGGCGCTGCGCGCCTTGGCCAGCACACCGACGAAGTCTTGGCCGAGGTGCTTGGAATGTCGGGCGGAGAGATCGCCAGATTGCATGACGCCGGCGTCGTGGCCGGACCGGAGGGACGATGAGCAGTACGATCGAGGTCAGTGAGCCGTCTCCAGGGGTCAAGGTCGTCACCCTCAGCCGGCCGGACGCCGCCAATGCGCTGAACACCGCCATGGGCGAGGAGCTGCTCGCGCTCTGGACCGCGCTCGCCAAGGATGCCTCGGTGCGGGTGGCGGTGCTGACAGGCGCGGGCCGGTTCTTCTGCGCCGGCGCCGACCTGAAAGAACGCGACGGCATGAGCGACCAGGCCTGGTCCGATCAGCACGTCATGTTCGAGGCGATGATCCGCGCGCAACTGTCCTGTCCGTTCCCGATCATCGCGGCGGTCAACGGCGCAGCCATGGGCGGCGGCTGTGAGATGGCGCTGGCTTGCGATTTTGCCTGGGCCTCGCAGACGGCGCGGCTCGGCCTGCCGGAAGTGGGGCTTGGCATCATTCCGGGGCTCGGCGGCACCCAGTACATTGTCCGCGCCGCTGGCGAGCGCCGGGCGGCCGAGCTCTTGATGTCCGGTCTGCCGATCGATGCGGCCCAGGCGCTGGACTTTGGCCTGGTCAATCATGTGGTTCCACCCGACGAACTCATGCCGCAGGTGCTGGAGCGCGCACGGGTGATCGCCGGCAAGGCGCCTTTGTCGGTCAAGGCCCTCAAGAAGGTTGTCCGCGGCGGGGCGGCCTTGCCCTTGGACAAGGCCATGGCGCTGGAACTGGTCGAGTACAACCGCCTGTTCAAGACCAAGGATCGCCGCGAGGGCGTAGCGGCCTTCAATCAGAAGCGCACGGCGGTGTTCAAGGGGGAGTAGCTCCCCCTTGATCTCCCTAGGCGGCCGCGAGCTCGCCGCAGACGAAAGCGTCCTCGCCGGCGTGCAGCAGGCCATCCAGAACGTCGGGCAGATCGTGCGGAGCGACGATCAGGATCAGGCCGACGCCGCAGTTGAAGGTGCGGCGCATCTCGTGCTCGGCGACGCCGCCGACCTCGGACAGCCACTGGAAGACGGGCGGCATGGTCCAGGCGTTCCAGTCGAACTTCGGGACCAGGCCCTCGGCGATGGCGCGGGGCGGGTTCTCGATCAAACCGCCGCCGGTGATGTGGGCGCAGCCCTTGATGCGGCCCTTCTTGATCTGGGGCAGCACGCTCTTGATGTAGATCTTGGTCGGCGCCATCAGCGCCTGGGCCAGGGTCTTGCCTTCCTCGAACGGGGCCGGCGCGTCCCAGGCCAGGCCGGAGCGTTCGACGATCCGGCGGACCAGCGAGTAGCCGTTGGAATGCGGGCCGGACGAGCCGAGGCCGATCAGGATGTCGCCGGGCTGCTGGGCGTCCAGCTTGGGTAGCACGCCGCCGCGATCGACCGCGCCGACGCAGAAGCCGGCCAGGTCGTAGTCGCCTTCCGAGTACATGCCCGGCATTTCAGCGGTTTCGCCGCCGACCAGCGCCGCGCCGGCCTGGGTGCAGCCTTCGGCGATGCCGGCGACCACGCGCGCGGCGGCGTCGACGTCCAGCTTCCCGGTCGCGAAGTAGTCCAGGAACATCAGCGGCTCGGCGCCTTGGGCCAACAGGTCGTTGACGCACATGGCGACGAGGTCGATCCCGACGGTGTCGTGCTGGTCGGTGTCGATGGCGATCTTCAGCTTGGTGCCGACGCCGTCGGTCGTCGTGACCAGCAGCGGGTCCTCGTAACCGGCCGCCTTCAGATCGAACAGCGCGCCGAAGCCTCCAAGCGCCGCATCGGCGCCGGGACGACGCGTCGCCTTGGCCAGAGGCTTGATACGCTCTATCAGGGCGTTTCCGGCATCGATGTCGACGCCGGCCTGGGCGTAGGTGAGGCCATTGGGCCGGTCGGTCATGTGACGCCTTTGGTGCTAGGACGACTAGAAATTGGCCGCTGCGCGCATCGGGCGCTTGCAGACTCGGCCCTGCGCGAGCGTATAGCTACTTGATGACGCCGATTACAACTACCGCCGACCTCCAGGCGTTCTGCGACAAGATCAAAGACCAGCCTTTCGTCGCCGTGGACACCGAGTTCATGCGCGAGACGACCTACTGGCCGAAGCTGTGCCTGATCCAGGCCGCCGCGCCGAACGCCGAGGCTGTGATCGACCCGCTGGCCGACGGCATCGACCTGGAGCCGTTCCTGGAGATTCTGCGCGATCCGAAGATCGAGAAGGTCTTTCACGCCGCGCGCCAGGATGTTGAAATCTTCAACAACCTCAATGCGATGCCGACGCCGCTGTTCGATACCCAGGTGGCCGGCATGGCCGCCGGGTTCGGCGAGCAGATCGCCTATGACGCCCTGGTCCGCCAGATGCTCAAGGTCGAAATCGACAAGTCGTCGCGCTTCACCGATTGGGCGCGGCGGCCGCTGACCGACGCCCAGCTGGTCTACGCCGTGGGCGATGTGACGCACCTGGCCAAGCTCTATCCGATGCTGCGAGCCCGCCTGGAGAAGGACGGTCGCCTGGCTTGGGTGGTCGACGAGATGCGCAGCCTGACCGATCCGACGATGTACGACGTCAGCCCGGAAAACGCCTGGAAGCGGCTTCGTCCCCGCCGGCACACGGCCAAGTATCTGGCGATCTTCAAGGCGGTGGCGGCCTGGCGCGAGCGCACCGCCCAGTTGCGCGATCAGCCGCGCGGCCGGATCCTCAAGGACGACGCCATCGATGAAATTGCGACCCAGGCGCCGACCGACGCCGATGGGCTCGACCGACTGCGTTCGGTGCCGAAGGGTTTTTCCGGTTCGCGCTTTGGGCCGGACCTGCTGGCCGCCGTGCGCGAGGCGCTGAAGGATCCCGAGGCCTACGCCCCGGTCATCGAGAAAACCAAGCACCAGCCGTCGCCGGCCGCCGGCGCCGTCGTCGAGCTGCTCAAGGTGCTGCTCAAGGCGCGTTCGGAAGACGCCGGCGTGGCGTCCAAGCTGATCGCCACGGTCTCGGACCTCGAGCAGATCGCCAATGACGACAACGCCAAGACCCAGGCCCTGACCGGCTGGCGGCGCGAGGCGTTCGGCGAGGACGCCTTGCGCCTGAAGCGCGGGGAACTGGCCCTGGTCCTGGACGGCGCCCGCGTGCGCGTCGTCGAGGTGCGACGCGCGCCCAAGGCCAAGGCGACCGAAGCGGCGGAGTAGACGCTCGGCAGGCGCGCCTGCGGCGGGCACGGCGGCGGACGTCGGCCTTCCGACCCAGACGAAGCTGTGGATAACGCCGAAGGCTTGCGGTGTTTGGCGTATCTCGGTTCGTCGACAGCCTTGCCCACCGCTTATCCACCGAACGGCGGTATGTCGGCGTGCGGGCGGGCTTGCGGGGCGGTGGGATCGGCGCGAGGCTGAACTCGTCGAAAGGAAACGCGGCGCGGCGAACCGGGAGACCGGATCGAAAGGCGAGCGGAAGGCTCCAAGAGACGCAGCCGCGGGGCGACCCAAGGCCGCCGATCGAAGGGTCACGACGACAGAGTTGGCCGACCAGAGAAATCTCGCCCGCCAGCGAAGTCGAAGACCTCGAGACCTTCAAGCCTGGCTTGGAATGAGAAGGCGACGCGGCGGGAAACCACTGCGCCGCCTTCTTGCTATTGGGCGTCCTGCTGGCCGGTCTCGGTGATCGCGCCATAGACCAGCGGATAGGAAATCGAACGGACGTCCGGCGTGTCGCGGCCAGGGATGGAGCCGTTCAGGTTCTGGATCATGCCGACGAAAACGAGGTCGTTGGTCGGGTCGATCCAGAACCAGGTGCCGAATGCGCCGCCCCAGTAGTAGCTGTCCTGGCCCTGCAGGGTCCCGGCCTTGGCCGGATCGAGGATGACCGCGAAATCCATGCCGAAGCCGACGCCCTGCATGCTGGGCCCGTAGAGGTCGACCAGCACGCCGTCCTTCAGGACGTTCTGGCGCATCAGCTTGACGGTGTCGGGCCTCAGGATGCGTGCGCCGTCCAATTCCCCGCCGTTGACCAGCATCTGCGAGAACCGCCAGTAGTCCTCGGTGGTCGAGAACAGGCCGCCGGACCCGGACAGCAAGGCCGGCTTTACCGAGGGGTCGAACGGGTTGGGCGGAGCGATCAGCTTCTTCGTCGCGTCATAGGTGTGGATCGAGGCCACCCGCGAGAGGCTGGCGGGCGCGACCGCAAAGCCGGTGTCGGTCATCTTCAACGGTGCGAAGATCCGCCGCTGGAAGAAGACATCCAGCGGCTGGCCCGACAGCTTCTCGACGATGTAGCCCTGGATGTTGACGCTGGGGCCGTAGCGCCAGTCCGTGCCCGGTTGGGTCGCCAGCGGCAGCTTAGCCAGCTTGTCGATCATCGCCTGCAGGGGCTGATTGCGGTCCGTGACGTCAGGGGCGTATCCACCGGAAACGTCGAAGCCCGCCGTATGGCTCATCAACTCGCGCATGGTCATCGGATGAGTCTGCGCGACTAGGGTCCCGTCCGGTCCCTTGACCATCAGGTCGGCGAACTCGGGAATATGCTTGGCGACCGGATCGTCCAGCTTCCACTTGCCCTCTTCGTAGAGGATCATCATCGCCACGCCGGTGACCGGCTTGGTCATCGAGGCGATGCGGAAGATCGTGTCGCGCTTCATCGGCGCGCCTGTGTTGACGTCCTGCACGCCGTAGGCGTCGAAGTGAACCACCTTGCCGTGGCGGGCGACCAGGGTGGTCACGCCGGCCAACCGCCCCTCGTCGACCAGGCCGTGGAAGTTCTTGTCGAGGGTTGCGAGGCCGTCCGTGGACATTCCCGCCTCGGTCGGGTTCGCAAGTTTGACCTCGGCGAAGGCCGGACCCGCAACGATGGCCGCCGAAGCCAGCAACCCATAGAGCAGACCCTTGCGCGTAATGCTCATGACGTTTCCCCCCTGGAGATTCTTGTTGCGCGAATTCTAGGGGGAGGTACGCCGGTGTGGCTAGGGGCGATGGCTCAGTTAGAGCCCGAGCGCCTCGCGCATCACCCGGTTGACGCCGGGTTGGTCCATCAGGCCGCGGATTTTCGAGGCCCCGGGACCCCGGGCATAGGCCGCGACATCCTCGCCGGTGTGCGCCGCGCTCGGCAGCGGCACAGCCGCGTAGGTGAGGCGGTCCGGATCGTCGATGTCGCTCTTGCCGGGCACGGGGCGCGGCTCGCCGGCGGCCGGGGCGCCTGGGCCGGTGGCGTACATCAGGATCGGCACCATGCGGCCGTCGAGCGCCACCGGCGGGTCGTCGTCATTGCCCTGCAGGACGCCGAGGATGGAGGTGTCGCGGGCCCCGCCGTTGATCGTCAGGCCGTGGCTGTGGTCTGCGGTGACGACGATCAGGGTGTCGTTCGGATCGGTCATCGCTGCGGCCGCGGCGATCGCCTTGGCGAATTCGACCGTCTCGCTCAAGGCCTCGCCGGCCAGGCTGACGTGGTGCGCCTTGTCGATCAGCGCGCCCTCGACCATCAGGAAATAGCCCTTCTTGTTTCGGGCCAGCCGTTCGATCGCCTGGCTGGTCATTTGCGACAGGGTCGGGGCGTCGGTTCCAGTCGCCAGGCGGGCGCTGTCGCGCATCATGTTGTTCGGGGCGAATAGACCCAGCAGCGGGGCGTCGGTCTTGGGGGCGGCGGCCAGCTCGCTTGCCGTTTGGACATAGAGCCCGCCGGCCTGCCGCCATTCGGCGGTCAGGTCGCGACCGTCCATCCGCTTGCCGTCGTCCGCGACGAAGTTGGCCTGGCCGCCGCCGAGCATGACGTCGAAGCGTTTTGATTTGGGGACGTCCAGCATCTGGCGGGCGATGTCCGTGCAGCCGCCGCTGACGGCCTCCGGCGGCAGGTCGGCGTCCGATTGCCAGCGGCGCGAAGGGGTGTGGGCATAGAGCGAGGCCGGGGTCGCGTCGGTGATCGCGGCGGTCGTCACGACGCCCACCGCCAGTCCGGCCTGCTTGGCTTGCTCGGCCAGCGTCGGGGCTGATTGTCCCTTGGTCGAGGCGCAGTCGGCGAACCTGATCTGGTCGGTGACGCCGAGCGCTCCGTTCAGCGTCCGGCGCCCGGTTAACAGGGCCGACGCACCTGCGGCCGAGTCGGTGACCAGGCTGTCGGCGGAATAGGTGCGCACTAGCGCCAGGTCCGGAAAGCGCTCGAAGGAAAGCAGGTTGGAGGCGCCGTCGACGCCGCGCTTCTGGCCGTCATAGATCCGCGCCGCGGTCAGGGTGGAGACCCCCATGCCGTCGCCGATGAAGAGGATGACGTTCTTGGCCCGCTCGGCGGCCGAGGCCGGTCCGCTCGCCAAGGCCAAGGCGCAAAGTCCCGCCGCCAACTTGCCGCCGATCTTCGCCAAAGTTCACGCCCTCCATACAGATGGGCGTCCTCTTGGCGGTGATTGGCTACAGCGGCATGACGCGCCGATGACAGCTTGGTGTCGGTTGGCGTCAGCCGACCTGCAGCTTCAACCGAAGGGCCTGGGCCAGCGCCTGCGCGCGCTTGGTCGTCTGCTCGCCGAGCAGCATGTCGCCCCAGCCCTCCTGGGCCGAAAGCGACAGCCGGTCGCCCTCGATCGCGAGGGTCGAGCGGGGCAGCAGGCTGGCGTTGCGGCCCGAGAGGTCGCAGCCGAGGCGGATCGCCGAGCCGAGCGCCCGGGCCCGCTGGCGGCGTTCCGTCGACAGCACCTTGGCGACGGTCTGCGGGTCGGGAGTGCTAGGCGCCGACGAATGCCGAGCAAAGGCGGCGCTGGCGAGGAACGCCCGCTCGGGGTGGTTCATGCCGGCGATCGGCGCGCGCAGAACCTGCTCGAAGGCCAGCTCGCCGCGATGGTCGGGGTGCAGCCGCGCGCCTAGATCGGCCAGCCGGCAGGCCGCTGCGATCAGGGTCGGCTCACGGGCGCCGAACACGGGGGGCAGTTGGGCGAAGGCCGGCTGCAGCCACCTGTGAAGCGCAGCGCCGAGGTCCGCGGAAAGGCCGCGCACCGTGGTCAGCGCTTCGCAGCCCTCGATTAGCGGATCGCGCGCGGCCTCTTCCGGCGGCATGGCCTCCAGCAGCAGGCCTTCGCGCAGGCCGTAGGCTGAAATCACGATGCGTTCGATGCCGAGACGTTCGATCAGGGCGTCGAGCACCAGGGCGGAATAGGGCAGGGTGTCGAAGCGCTTCTTGGACAGCCCCTGCATCCGCTCCAGGCTGCCCTTGGATTGCCGGGCGACGAAGCGAGCGACATCGACGGCGTCGGAACGGTTCATTTCGTACTGGTGGGCGACGCGAAGCGGGTAGTCGGCCATCTCCATGTGGAGGAGCGCCAGGTTCCGCCAGGCGCCGCCGACGGCGTGGAATTCGCGCGAACGGAAGGCCAGGCCCGCGCCGTCGATCCGCTGGTCGATGATCTTTCGGACCTTGTCGAGGTCCAGCGGACGGGGTGCGCCGAGCGCGAACGGTCCGAGTCGCAAGGTGATCCCGTCGCGGGGGGCGGCGGGGTCCAGATGGACGAGTTCGAGGCTTGAGCCGCCAAGGTCGCCGACGACCCCGGCGGCGTCCGGCTGGCCGGCGACCACGCCGAGCGCGGCGTAGCGCGCCTCCTCTGCGCCGGAAACCACCCGCAGCCGCAGGCCGGTCTCCATCTCGACGCGGGCCAGGAAGGCCGGGCCGTCCGAAGCTTCGCGAACGGCGGCGGTCGCCACCGCGAAGATGTCGGCCCGGTTCCAGCCGCTCAGCGCGGCTCGGAACCGGCGCAGCGCGACCATCGCGGTCTCGACGCCTTCCGGCGACAGTCGGCCGGTGGCGGGCAGATCGCGGCCCAAGCCGGCGAGGGCCTTTTCGTTGAAGACGGTCCAGATCGCCCGCCCTTCCAGGCGGTAGATGACCAGGCGCACTGAGTTTGAGCCGACGTCGATGACGGCGGTCTGGCGCGAACTCGGATCCTGAAACGCGTCAGCCCCAGGGTCGCCTTGGAAAGCCCGGCTATCCGCGCGGGGCCACATGATCAATCGCGCGCGGCATGTCCTTCACCTTCTGCCCCCGGCCCGACAGGCTGGGATTGGTCATGAAGTACTCGTGCGCGGAGAAGGCGCCCGGGTGGTCCCATGATGGGTCCCGGGTATAGCGGCCGTCCGCGTCGAGCGTCCAGCTTTGCGCTTCATCCTTCAGATTGGCCACCATGATTTGCTGCAGCACCTGCTGGTGGACTGTCGGGTTCTCGACAGGCGTCAGGCATTCCACACGTCGATCGAGGTTACGGGGCATCCAGTCGGCTGACGAGATGAACACCCGGTTCTCGGCCGAGGGCATCGCCGCGCCGTTGGCGAAGGCGACGATTCTGGCATGTTCCAGGAATCGTCCGACGATCGACTTAACCCGGATATTCTCCGAGAGGCCGGGAACGCCTGGGCGCAGGCAACAGATGCCGCGGATCACCAGGTCGATGGACACCCCGGCCTGGCTCGCCTCGTAGAGGGCGTCGATGATCACCGGGTCGACCAGCGAGTTCAGCTTGGCCCAGATGCCGGCCGGCTTGCCGGCGCGGGCCGCCTGGACCTCGCGCATGATGAAGGTGAGCAAGTCGGCCTTCATGGTCAGCGGCGAGGGTGACAGCTTTTCCAGGTGCTCGGGCCTGGCGTAACCGGTGATGAAGTTGAACACCTTGGCGCTGTCGCGGCCCAACGCCGGATCGCAGGTGAACAGCGACAGGTCGGTGTAGATGCGCGCGGTGACCGGGTGGTAGTTGCCGGTCCCGAAGTGGCAGTAGGTGCGCAACTGGTCGCCTTCCTTGCGCACGACCATCGAGAGCTTGGCGTGGGTCTTGTACTCCACGAAGCCGAACACGACGTGCACGCCGGCGCGCTCCAGGTCGCGCGCCCACTTCAGGTTGGCCTCCTCGTCGAAGCGCGCCTTGATCTCGACCAGGGCGGTGACGTTCTTGCCGTTCTCGGCGGCCTCGATCAGCGCCGCGACGATCGGGCTGTCGGACGAGGTCCGGTACAGGGTCTGTTTGATCGCCAGCACGTTCGGATCCCGGGCGGCCTGGCGGATGAACTGGATCACCACGTCGAAGCTCTCGAACGGGTGGTGGACCAGGATGTCCTTGGCGCGGATGGCGGCGAAGCAGTCGCCGCCATAGTCGCGGATTCGCTCGGGGAACCGCGCCTCGAACGGCTTGAACTTCAGGTCCGGTCGGTTCGATGGGATCAACTGCGACAGCTCGTCCAGGCCCAGCAGACCGTCGATGAGGATGATGTCCTCTTCCTTGGCGTGCAGGTTTTCGACGATGAAAGTCCGCAGATCCGGGGGCATGGCGGCCTCGATCTCGACGCGGACCACCGAACCGAGCCGGCGTTGCTTAAGGCGCACCTCGAACTCGCGCACCAGATCCTCGGCTTCTTCCTCGATCTCCACGTCGCTGTCGCGGATCAGCCGGATGACGCCCAGGGCCTCGATATCGCTGTCCGGGAACAGGTGGTCGAGGAACAGCGCCGTCAGGCTCTCCAGGCTGATGTAGCGGCGCTCTGGGCGCTTGCGACGTGTCGGCGGGGCAGGCAGTTCCCAGAACCGCGCCACCTGGGCCGGGATCGGCACCAGGGCGTAGAGCATGCGGCCGTCCGACTTGCCCTTGAGCTTCAGGACGATCGAGAACGCCAGGTTCGGGATGAAGGGGAATGGATGCGCCGGATCGATGGCCAGCGGCGTCAGCACCGGGAAGACGCGCGACAGGAAGATCCCTTCAAGAGCTTGCTTCTCGGTCGCGCTGACCTCGTCCGACATGACGACCGTCAGGCCTTCGCCGGCCAGCTCCTTGCGCAGGCTGCGCCACTGCGACTGCTGGTCGGCCATCAGGTTGGCGGCCTCGGCGTTGACCCGCAACAGTTGCTCCACCGGCGTCAGGCCGTCCTGCGAGACGACGCGGACGCCTTCGCGGGCCTGGGCCTTCAGGCCGGCGACGCGCACCATGTAGAATTCATCGAGGTTGTTGGCCGAGATCGACAGGAACCGCAGGCGTTCGAGCAGCGGATGGCGGGGGTTTTTGCTCTCGTCGAGCACGCGCTCGTTGAAGGCCAGCCAGGAGAGTTCGCGATTGAAGAAGCGGTCAGGGGAGCCGAACAGCTCCTGATCGAGGGCCAGCGGACTGGCGTCGGCCGGCCGCGGCGAAGGGGCGGCGTAGGTCATCAAGGGCGCTTCCGTAGACATGGGCCGGTTCTGGACCAGCCGGTCGGGTCCCGCAAGTCATCACTCGAAAAGGTCAAGATTCTCCGTATCATCTTCAAGAATCTGTCGCGCAAGCATGCGCGAAATGGGGCGCTGTTCATCATCGGCGGCCTCATCCAGCCGCTTCACGATTTCGCGCGCGCACGGGATCGACCGTTCCATGCGGCGCAGGAGATATGGATAAACCTCCTTGGGCGGGCGAATGCTCCGCTCGCGGAAGAATTTTCTTAGTACGCCCTCCAGCACTTCATCATCAGGTTCCTGGATTTCGGCGACGAACAGCGCGTTGAGGCGCGAGCGCAGGTCGGGGAGCTCGGCGCGCCACGCCGTCGGCGCCTCGCGCGCGGTCAGCAGCAGGCCGGCGCCGTCGCGCCCGGCCATGTTGATCAGGTGGAACAGCGCTTCGTCGTCAACGCCCTGATCGACGTCCTCGATCAGCACCGGGCGTCCGACGGCCGAGGCTACGTCGGGCACGACGCGGTCCATGATCAACGCGCCGACGCGATGCGCCCACTCCCGCGCCAGGTGCGTCTTGCCGCTGCCTGCGGGGCCGAACAGCGCCAGCGCGCCGCCTGGCCAGGCCGGCCAAGCGTCCAGCGTGGCGATGGCCAGGGCGTTGGAAGGGCCGCGAACCAAGTCTTCGCGAGCGTAGGAAGCCGGGCGCCGGAGCCTCAGGCGTAATTGCCGCGTCATGCGCCAGGTCCAGGCAACTGAAACAGAGCCTCAATTTACCAAGACGCTGCGGCGGGGTCGACGCACGCGAAGGGGCGGCCTGGGGATGATTAGCTGAAAATGTGGGCGAAACGGGCCGCGCAGGGGCCGATACGCGGCGTTTCTCAGGTGAACGCCCGAGGCCCATCCGGGGGCGCATTGTCGAGGATCGGCGTCCAAAGCCGGAGATTGCGCCATGCCCGCCGACGAGCAACTGAACCGCACGATCCTGCCCATTCCGGAGCCCAAGCACGTCGGTCTGACGACCTACGACGCTAAGGATCCGGACACCCGCTACCCGCCGATCAGGGCGCTGCAGCCGCCCAAGCAGGCCCCCAACGTCGTGATCTTCCTGGTCGATGACGCTGGCTTCGGCTCCTCGTCCGTGTTCGGCGGGCCGTGCCACACCCCGAACTTCGAGAAGCTGGCCGGCGGCGGGCTCAAGTACATCCGTTTCCACACCACGGCCCTGTGTTCGCCCACGCGCCAGGCGTTGCTGACCGGCCGCAACCACCACTCGGTCGGCATGGGCGCGATCACCGAGATGGGCACGTCGGCTCCCGGCAACAGCGGCGTGCGCCCGAAGGACAAGGCGCCGCTGGCCGAAATCCTAAAGCTCAACGGCTTCTCGACCGCGCAGTTCGGCAAGTGCCACGAGGTCCCGATCTGGGAGGTTTCCCCGATGGGGCCGTTCACCCAGTGGCCGACCGGTTCCGGCTTCGAGCACTTCTACGGCTTCGTCGGCGGCGAGGCGAACCAGTACTATCCGGGTCTGTACGAGGGGACGACGGCGGTGGAGCCGCCGAGAACTCCGGAGGAGGGCTACACCCTCAACGAGGACCTGGCCGACCGCGCAATCACCTGGATCCGCCAGCAGAAGGTGCTGATGCCGGACAAGCCGTTCTTCGTCTACTACGCGCCCGGCGCCACCCACGCGCCGCACCACGTACCGGCGGGGTGGTCCGACAAGTACAAGGGCAAGTTCGACGGCGGCTGGGACAAGCTGCGCGAGGAGACGTTCGCTCGCCAGAAGACGCTCGGCGTCATCGGCAAGGACGCGCAACTCACCAAGCGGCACGAGGAAATCCCTGCCTGGAACGACATGCCGGCGGAGCTCAAGCCCGTCCTGGCCAAGCAGATGGAGATCTATGCCGGCTTCATGGAGCAGACCGACCACGAGATCGGCCGGGTCATCGACGCCATCAATGATCTCGGGGTCATGGACGACACGCTGATCTACCTGATCATCGGCGACAATGGGGCCTCGGCCGAAGGCACGATCAACGGCTGCTTCAATGAGCTCTGCACGCTCAACGGCCTGCCGGGCATCGAGACGCCGGAGTTCCTGCTCAGCAAGATCGACGATTTCGGGACGCCCAAGGCCTACAACCACTATGCCGTCGGCTGGGCGCATGCGCTTTGTGCACCTTACCAGTGGACGAAGCAGATCGCCTCTCACTGGGGCGGCACCCGCAATGGAACGATTGTCCACTGGCCGCGGGTGATCAAGGCCAAGGGCGAGACCCGCGATCAGTTCCACCATGTGATCGACGTCGCCAAGACGGTCCTGGAGGTCTGCGGCTTGCCTGAGCCGACGATCGTCAATTCCATCGCACAGGCGCCGTTCGAAGGCTCCAGCATGGTCTCGACCTTCACCAATCCGAGGGCGGAGGAAATCCACACGGTCCAGTACTTCGAGATTATGGGCAACCGCGGCATCTATCATAAGGGCTGGACGGCCTGCACCCGCCACCGGACCCCGTGGAAGGCCGACGCGCCGCGGCCGTTCGATGAGGACGTCTGGGAGCTCTACGGCCCCGACGACTGGACCCAGTCCAACAACCTGGCGGCCAAGGAACCGAAGAAGCTCGCCGACCTGCAGCGGCTCTGGCTGATCGAGGCGACCAAGTACAATGTGGTGCCGCTGGACGATCGAGGTTTCGAGCGGATCAATCCTGACATCGCCGGACGGCCTCAGATGATCACCGGCGAGAGCCAGCTGCTATTCCCGGGCATGCGGGTTTCTGAGGCCTGCATTCTCACCCTCAAGAACAAGTCCTACGCGGTGACCGCCCAGATCACGGTCCCCGCCGGCGGCGCCGAGGGCGTGATCATCACTCAAGGCGGCGAGGCCGGGGGCTGGGCGCTTTACGCCAAGCAGGGCAAGCTGAAGTGCTGCTTCAACTACTTCGGCATCGAGTACTTCATCATCGCCGCCGATGCCGCCATTCCCCCGGGTGACCATCAGGTGCGGATGGAGTTCAAGTATGACGGCGGCGGTCTTGGAAAGGGGGGCGACCTGACGCTGTTCTATGACGGCAAGCAGGTCGGCAAGGGGCGTGTCGAGAAGACTCAGCCGATGGCCTATTCAGCGGACGAAGCCTGCGATGTCGGCTGCGACACCGGATCGCCGGCGTCCTATGAGTACGGCACGACCGGCAACAGCTTCACCGGCAAGATCGAGTGGGTGCAGATCGACCTCAAGGGAGACGACCACGATCACCTGGTGAGCGCCGAAGAGCGGCTGAAGGTGGCGATGGCCCGCCAGTAGCGACGAGGCGCGGCGACGGGGGGCTCAGGCCTCCGTCGGCCGAACCCGGTCGCGGGCCGACATCAGCGACCAGCCTTCCGGACGCAGCAGCTCGATCGGGGAGAAGCGGACCTTGTAGTCCATCTTCTCGGAGCCCCGGACCCAATAGCCGAGATAGACGTAGGGTATCTGCGTCAGCTTGGCCTGGACGACGTGGTCCAGGATCATGAACGAGCCGAGGCTCCGCCGCGCGAGCGCAGGGTCGTAGAATGAATAGACCAGGCTGAGGCCGTCGTTCATCAGGTCGACCAGCGCGCAGGCGATCAGATCGCCGGGGCCGCCGTCCTTCGAACGCAGCCGATACTCGATGATGTGGGTCCTGACGGCGGTGTCCTCGACCATGGCGACGTAGTCGGGCCAGGTCATCTCGGCCATGCCGCCGTCGGCGTGCCGGGTGGTCAGATAGCGGCGGAGCAGGTCGAACTGCTCCATGGTCGCCTCGGCCTCGACCAGGTGGCGCTCGATGTCTTCGTTGCGCGCCAGCACCTTGCGTTCCGAGCGCGAGAATTCGTAGTCGCGGGCCGGGATTCGGGCCGACACGCAGGCCGAGCAGCTTTCACAGGCCGGGCGGTAGGCGATGTTCTGGGAGCGACGGAAGCCGACCTGGGTCAGGCTGTCGTTGACGCTCGCCCCGTCCGACAGCGGCAGGTGCGCAAAGACTTTCCGCTCGTGGCGGTCCGGCAGGTAAGGGCACGGACTGGGCGCCGTCAGAAAGAACCTGAGCTGTCGCGTCGGAAAGTGCTGCGTCACGGACCGCTCTCGAAACAGTGCGCCTGGACCGATTAGGCGTCATGGGAAGCTCGGGCGCAAGGTCCCATGCGTCAGTGAAGAGAACTCCTCATTGCAGGCCGTGATCCGGGGGCAGGACAGGGGCCTCGCGCAACAGCACGATGGCGATCCGACGGTTTCCGGCCAGGGTCGGATCGTCCGGGTACAGCGGTTCCGAATTGGCCTTGCCCGAAACCTGATAGACGCGATCCGGGTCGACGCCCGAGGCCTGCAGCACACGGCGCGAGGCGTCGGCGCGGCCGGCCGACAGTTGCCAGTCGCCGTCGGCCTTCGCGCCGTTTGGCGACATGCTGGTATGGCCCGAGACGCTGATCCGGTTGGGCAACTGGTTGATGACGCGGGCGACGGCGCGCAGCAGCAGCTTGGCGCGGTCGTTGGGTTCGGTGCGGCCGTTGGCGAACATCGAGCGGCCTTCCTGGTCGACCAGCTGGATGCGCAGCCCCTCGGGCGTGACGTCGATCAGGATGTTCTTCGAAAGCTCGGCCAGTTCAGGCATGTCCTGCAGCGCCTGGCGCAGCGACTGCGCCGCCGAGGCGAAGGCCGCCTGCTCGCGTTGCAGCACCGCTTCGCGCAGGGCTTCGGTCGAGGCCTCGCGGGCCATCTCCTTGGCCGCGTCGGTCTGGGTGCCGTCGTTGGGATTGCGCGACTCAGGCGCCATTTCCTCGACCATCGACTGCGACCCGGCGGCCATCGCCCCGTCGTCGCCCAAGGCGGTGCCGCCGAGGATGCCCCCGGAGCCCGAGGTGCTTTCCGACACGCTGGCCGGCGCGAAATAGTCGGCGATGCCGCGCTTCTGCTCCGGGCTCGTGGTGTTGATCAGCCACATCAGAAGGAAGAAGGCCATCATCGCCGTCACGAAGTCGGCATAGGCCACCTTCCAGGCGCCGCCGTGGTGGGCGTGCCCGTGGCCTTTCTTGACCTTCTTGATCAGGATAGGCGCTTCGCCCATCGCCATGGTGTTCTACCTCGGAAGCCCTGATTTCCCGCCAAACTGCGCGGGAGGCCGTTAAGATGGCGTTGAGCTTAAGAAGGAAGTTGGAATGAAAGTCGCGTTCGTGGGCCTGGGTGTCATGGGCTTTCCGATGGCCGGACATCTGGCTAAGGCGGGCCACGACGTGACGGTGTTCAACCGCAGCCCGCAGAAGGCGCAGGCCTGGGCGGGCCTGCATCCCGGCGCGGCTGCTGCGACCGTGGCCGAGGCCGCCGCGGGCGCGGAGATCGTTTTCCTGTGCGTCGGCAATGACGACGACGTGCGCGGCGTCGTCGCCCAGGCCTTGTCGGCCATGGCGGCAGACGCAATCATCGTCGATCACACCACGACCTCCGCCAAGGTGGCGCGCGAGATGGCGGACTTGGCCGGTCAGGGCGGCCGCTGGTTCGTCGACGCGCCGGTCTCCGGCGGGCAGGCGGGGGCCGAGAACGGCCAGCTGACGGTCATGTGCGGCGGCGATCCGGCCGCCTTCGCCCGGGCCGAACCCGTGATCGCCGCCTTCGCCAAAGCCACCCGCCTGATGGGCGGCCCGGGCGCCGGGCAGCTGACCAAGATGGTCAATCAGATCTGCATCGCCGGCGTCGTCCAGGGCCTGGCCGAAGGCATGCACTTCGCCAAGCGCGCGGGGCTCGACCCGCTGGAGGTCGCCGCGGCGATCTCCAAGGGCGCAGCGCAGTCCTGGCAGATGGACAACCGCTGGACGACCATGGCCGAGAACCGCTTCGACTTCGGCTTCGCGGTCGACTGGATGCGCAAGGACCTGGGCCTGGTGCTCGACGAGGCCCAGGCCAACGGAGCCAGGCTCGACATGACCGCCCTGGTCGACGGCTACTATGGCGAGGTGCAGGAGCTCGGCGGAAATCGTTGGGATACGTCGAGCCTGGTGGCGCGATTGGAGAAGCCGTGATTGAAATTCGGCCGGCGCGGCTGCCGGACGATATTGAGGCGATCGAGGCCATTGATCGTTCGTTTCGGAGCGATACGGCCCTAGCGCCGATCCGCGGGGACCACGGTATCGAGTTTCTTCCTTATGGCGTGGCGGTGGAGAAGGTGCTGCCGCTTGACGACCTGCGGGAAGTCGAACGCGCCTGGGACACGGCCTGGGTCGCTGTTCGCGACGGAACGCCGTGCGGGTTTGCGGCGGTCGGCTTCCAGGAGTGGAATCGACGCCTGGCGCTCTGGCATCTCTATGTGGATGCGTCGGTGCGTGGCCAGGGAGTGGCCCGCCGCCTGATCGACGTGGTGGCGGCGCACGCGCGGGGCCTTGGCGCACGCCATCTCTGGTTGGAGGCGAGCAGCGTGAACACGCCCGCCATAGAGGCGTACAAGGCGCTGGAATTCCAGGTTACGGGCTTTGACCTGACACTCTACGACGGCACCGAGTCGGAGGGGGAATTCGCCCTATTTCTCAGCCGAGCGCTCGAGGATTAGCACGGTCGAGGCGGGCATTAGCCCAGCCGCGGCAGCACCTGCCGCTCCAGCAGCGGCGCGAGCCGCACGCTGGGGGGCGACTTCGGCTCGATCCAGAGCAGCTCCTCGATCTCGGCCTTAGGCAGGACGCCGCCGGCGACCTGCGCCAGGTAGATCGCGCCATAGACCCGCGTGTCGGGCTCATTGGCGGCCGGCGCGTCGTAGGTGCCGAGGTGCTCGGCGCTGACCAGGTCGCAGCCGAGCTCCTCGCCCAGTTCGCGCGAGAGCGTGTCGATGTCGGCCTCGCCCGGATTGCGCTTGCCGCCGGGCAGCATGAATGCGGTCGTGCCGCGCTTGCGCACAGTCAGCACCCGGCCCCCATGATCGCGGATCACGCCGGCGACGATCTCGACGGCCTTCACGCCCCCAGCATCCGCGCGGCGCGCGGTGCGAAGTAGGTGATGATGCCGGCCGCCCCGGCGCGCTTGAAGGCGCCCAGGCTTTCCAGGATCGCGCGTTCCTCGTCGATCCAGCCGTTCTGGGCGGCGGCCATGATCATGGCGTACTCGCCGGAGACCTGGAATGCGAAGGTCGGCATGTTGAACTCGCGGACCACCCGGCTGACGATGTCGAGATAGGGCATGCCCGGCTTGACCATCACCATGTCGGCGCCCTCGGCGATGTCGAGGGCGACCTCGCGCAAGGCTTCCTCGGTGTTGGCCGAGTCCATCTGATAGGTTTTCTTGTCGGCGGGGCCGGCGGTGCCGAGCTTTCCCGAGCCGATGGCGTCGCGATAGGGACCGTAGAACGCCGAGGCGAACTTGGCCGCATAGGACATGATCATCACGTCCTGCAGGCCCTCAGCCTCCAGCGCTTCGCGCAGCTTGCCGCAGCGGCCGTCCATCATGTCCGACGGGGCGAGGATGTCGCAGCCGGCGCGCGCCTGGACCAGAGCCTGCTCGACCAGCCGTTCGATGGTCGCGTCGTTGGCGATCTTGTCGCCCTCGATGATCCCGTCGTGGCCGTGGTCGGTGAACGGGTCCAGGGCGACGTCGCACATGATGCCGACCTCGGGCGCGGCGTCCTTCATGGCCTTCACGGCGCGGCAGACGACCCCGTTCGGGTCGGCGGCCAGCGAACCGGCGGCGTCTTTCTTGGCCCCGTCGATATGCGGGAAGATGGCGATGGCCGGAATGCCGAGCTTGCGGGCTTCGACGGCAGCCTGGGCGCACTGGTCGACGGACAGGCGCGAGACGCCCGGCATCGAGGCGACGGGAACCTCGCCTTCGCCTTCATGCACGACCATCGACCAGATCAGGTCGGCGGGGGTGAGGACGCTTTCGCGGACCAGGCGTCGGACCCAGTCGGCCTGGCGCAAGCGACGGAGACGCAGGGCGGGGTAGGCGGCGAGGGGGGGCATGCTCATGAGCGCGCGCTGTGGCCCATCCCCTGCGCCGACGCAAGCCTGATGAAGCCCAGGGCGGGCGCGAACACCAGCCAGAGGCCCCCTATCGCCGAAAACAGGCCCGTTCCGGCGAATAGGACGATCAGCGTTCGATCGACCGTCACGTCGGACAGCTTGACCTGCACCTGATCGGGTATGCGCCAGCCCTCCAGGCGCGTGACCTGGAAAAGCTCGCCGGCGATGCTGACCACCGCCCCGAGAAAGCAGAGACCGGCCACGAGGGCGATGACGAACGCCACCCAGAAGATCCGAATCTGGAAGCTGTAGTGCGAGCCGATGGTCGGCGGCGCCTCGTCGCGCTGCGAATAGGCGATGATCGCGGCGATCAGCGCCGGCACTCCGGCGAAGAAGATCGCTGAGAACAGCAGGGCGTAGTTGATGAAGGCGAGATTGCGCGCGGACTCGCCGCTGCGTCCGTCGACCCCTTGGACCGCCATGCAATAGACCCCGAGAAAGACACGCCCCCGCGCGTCGCGTCGTTGACAGGTTGCGCCAGCAGAGCGACTTGCTCAAGTCAGCCTCTCAAACCTGGGTTCGAGCGAATGGATTTCACCCTCTCCGACGATCAGCGCGCAATTCAGGAGGCCGCGATGGCGTTCGCCGAGGCGGAACTTGCCCCGAACTCGGCGCGCTGGGACGAGGACAAGCATTTCCCGACGGACGTGCTGCGCAAGGCCGCTGAGCTCGGCTTCGCTGGGATCTACATCGGAGAGGACGTCGGCGGTTCGGCCTTGACCCGGCTCGACGCCTCGATCGTCTTCGAGGCGCTCAGCTACGGCGACGTCTCGGTCGCGGCCTATCTGACGATCCACAACATGGCTTCGTGGATGATCGACCGTTTCGGTTCGCAGGAGCTGCGGCGGAAGTATCTGCCCCGGCTGACGACCATGGAACTGATCGCCAGCTACTGCCTGACCGAGCCCGGCTCGGGTTCGGATGCGGCCGCCCTGCGCACGACGGCGACACTGGATGGCGACCACTACGTCCTCAACGGCTCCAAGGCGTTTATTTCCGGGGGCGGGGTCTCGGACCTCTACGTGGTCATGGCGCGCACCGGCGAGCCGGGCGCCAAGGGGGTCTCGGCGATCGTGGTCGAGAGCGGGACGCCTGGCCTCTCGTTCGGGGCCCAGGAAAAGAAGATGGGCTGGAACGCCCAACCCACGGCCCAGGTGAACTTCGACAATGTCCGCGTCCCGGTTGAGAATCGGATCGGCGGGGAGGGCGAGGGCTTCCGGTTCGCGATGATGGGGCTCGACGGCGGGCGGCTGAACATCGCCTCCTGCTCGCTCGGCGGCGCGGCCTTCGCGCTCGATACGGCCCAGGCCTACATGACCGAGCGCAAGCAGTTCGGAAAGCAGCTCGCCGACTTCCAGGCGCTGCAGTTCAAGATCGCCGACATGGCGACCGAGCTGGAGGCGGCGCGGCTGATGGTGCGCCGGGCCGCGAATGCGCTCGATAATCGCGATCCGCAGGCCACCAAGTACTGCGCCATGGCTAAGCGCTTCGCCACCGACGCCGGCTTTGACGTCGCCAACCAGGCGCTGCAGCTTCACGGCGGTTACGGTTATCTGAAGGACTATCCGCTCGAGCGAGTCGTGCGGGACCTGCGGGTCCACCAGATCCTCGAAGGCACCAACGAAATCATGCGGGTGATCATCGCCCGGGAGATGTTCCGGCAATGACCGATGAAGTCCTGATCCGTGTCGAAGGTAGTGTCGGGCGGATCACGCTGAACCGGCCCAAGGCGCTGCACGCCCTGACCACGGCGATGTGCGCGGCGATGACCGACGCGCTGCTGGCCTGGCGTGACGATCCCGTCGTGAAGCTGGTGCTGCTCGATCACGCCGGCGAGCGCGGCTTTTGCGCTGGCGGCGACATCCGCATGCTGGCCGATAGCGGCGCTCGCGACGGCAAGGACGCGCGCGAGTTCTTCTTCATCGAGTACCGCCTGAACCACCTGCTGTTCGAGTACGCCAAGCCGGTGGTCGTCATCATGGACGGCGTCACCATGGGCGGCGGCGTGGGCCTCTCCATGCCGGCCGGCTATCGCGTGGCGACCGAGCGGACCACCTTCGCCATGCCTGAGACGGGCATCGGCCTCTTTCCCGATGTCGGAGGCGGGTGGTTCTTGCCGCGCATGCCCAGCCATATCGGAACCTGGCTGGCCCTGACCGGAGGGCGAATCAAGGCGGCTGACTGCGAGCTGATCGGGGTCGCCACCGACTTCGTGGAGAGCGGCAAGGTCGAGGCGCTGAAGGCGGCGATCGTGGCCGATCCGGCCGCCGTAGACCGCTTGCTGACCGAATACGAAGGGGACGCCGGTCGTCCGCCGCTGGCTGCGCACCAGGACGAGATCGACAAGATCTTCGGGGCCGATACGCTCGAGGAGATCTTGGCTGGCCTGAAGGCGGCCGGGACCGAATGGGCGTTGGAGCAGCTCAAGGTGCTGGCGACCAAGTCGCCGCAGACCATGAAGGTCGCGCTGCGCCAGCTGCGTCTCGGCGGGAAGATGGAGTCCTTCGCCGAAAATATGACGATGGAATACCGTATCGGCGCCCGCGTCGTGCAGCGTCACGACTTCATCGAGGGCGTGCGGGCGGTCATCGTCGACAAGGACAATTCACCGCGCTGGAACCCGCCTACGCCCGAGGGCGTCAGCGAGGCCATGCTCGATGAGATTTTCGCGCCGCTTCCTTCCGACCAGGAGTGGTCGCCGCTAGCTTGACGCCGACACAAGGATCGCCCGGGCCAGGGCGACCGACATTAGGGACCTGACATGCGTATCGCCTTCATCGGATTGGGAAACATGGGCGGCGGCATGGCCGCCAACCAGGCGAAGGCGGGGCGCCAGGTGGCCGCCTTCGACCTTGCCGCTGCGGCCATGGACCGCGCCAAGGCGGCCGGCTGCACACCGGCGGGCTCCGTCGCTGAAGCGGTCCGCGACGCCGACGCGGTGGTGACGATGCTTCCGGCCGGTCCGCACGTCCGCAAGGTCTACGCCGAGGAGATCCTGCCCAACGCGCCGAAGACCGCGTTGCTGATCGATTGCTCGACCATTGATGTGGACAGCGCCAGGGCCGTGGCTGAACTGGCGCGGGACAAGGGGGTCCGCTTCGCCGATGCGCCTGTCTCAGGTGGGACCGCGGCGGCCGACGCTGGGACGCTGGCCTTCATGGTCGGGTGCGATGAGGCCGACTTCGCCGACGTCGAGGCGGTCATCCAGCCCATGGCCCGCGCGGTCATCCGGGCCGGCGATCATGGGGCCGGGCAGGCGGCCAAGATCTGTAACAACATGGTCCTGGGGATCTCGATGCTGGGCGTCTGCGAGGCGATCGCCCTGGCCGAGAAGCTGGGCCTGGATCCGGAACGCTTCTTCGAGATCGCTTCGAAGTCGTCCGGCCAGTGCTGGTCGATCACCAGCTACTACCCCTGGCCGGGGCCGGTGGAGACCGCACCGTCCAACCGTGGCTACCAGGGCGGCTTCGCCACGGCCATGATGCTCAAGGACCTCAAGCTGGCGCAGCAGGCGGCCGCCACGGCCGGCGCGGCCGCGCCGATGGGGGCGCAGGCCGAGGGACTTTATGCCCTATTTGAGCGGCTCGGCTTCGGCACTACGGACTTTTCCGGAGTTCTGCAGATGCTGCGCGGTCGGCTAGACGAGCTGCACGGCTGAGCGCCCAAGCTTACGGTGCGTCATCGAAATCTGAATGATTACGTATGACGAATTGTAGACAATCGATGCCCGCGGCGCGATAAGCCGGGCAATTGCAAGGGGACCGCCCCGCGGCGCGAGATCGTCGAACGCCTCGGGCGGAGTTCAAGTCGATGGATTATAAGAACGCCTTCCGCACCGCCCTCGAACAGATCCGTTCGGAAGGCCGTTACCGGGTGTTCGCCGACTTGAAGCGCCACCGCGGGCAGTTCCCGCAGGCGACCTGGACCCGTCCGGACGGCTCGCAGTCCGACGTCGTCGTCTGGTGTTCCAACGACTATCTCGGACAGGGCGAGAACCCGATCGTCACCGACGCCATGCACAAGGCGATCGACGAGGCGGGCGCGGGTTCGGGCGGCACTCGCAACATTTCGGGCACCACGCACTATCACGTCGAACTCGAGCACGAGTTGGCGGACCTGCACGGCAAGGAAGCCGCGCTGCTGTTCACCTCGGGCTACGTCTCGAACGAGGCCTCGCTCTCGACGCTGTATAAGATCCTTCCGGGCCTGATCATCTTCTCGGACGAGCTTAACCATAATTCGATGATCTCCGGCATCCGCGCCGGCGGCCGCGCCCAGCGTCGGGTTTTCCGGCACAACGATCTTGAGCATCTCGAGCAACTGCTGGCCGAGGCCCCGGCCGACGCGCCGAAGGTGATCGCGTTTGAAAGCGTCTACTCGATGGACGGCGACATCGCCGACATGGCAGGCACGGTCGCGCTGGCCAAGAAGTACGGCGCGATGACCTATCTGGATGAGGTCCATGCGGTCGGCATGTACGGTCCGCGCGGCGCCGGCGTCGCCGAACGTGACGGCGTGATGGCCGAGATCGACATCATCGAAGGCACGCTGGGCAAGGCGTTCGGCGTGATGGGCGGCTACATCGCCGCTGACGCGATGATCGTCGATGCGATCCGTTCCTATGCCGACGGCTTCATCTTCACGACCTCGATCCCGCCGGCCCTGGCCGCCGGCGCGGTGGCCTCGATCCGCTACCTGAAGGAACACAACGAGGTCCGTGAGGCGCATCAGGAGCGGGCCGAAGCCCTGAAGGCGCGGCTGCGCAAGGCTGGCCTGCCGGTCTTGCCCTCGGTCAGCCACATCGTGCCGGTGCTGGTGGGCGATCCGGTCCACTGCAAGATGATCTCGGACATCCTGTTGTCCGACTTCGGGATCTACGTGCAGCCGATCAACTATCCGACCGTGCCGCGCGGCACCGAGCGACTGCGGTTCACGCCATCGCCGGCGCACACCGACGGTATGATGGACGCCCTGGCTGAGGCGCTCGAGAAGCTGTGGGTTCACTGCAACGTCGCTCGCGTGGGCGGCCAGGCCGCTTAATCGTTGTCGCCAGCGTCAGGCAGGGGCATACCTGTCTGAGTTCGGTATTTTTGGAGACCCCTCGGGTTCACTGATCAAAAGCAAGTAAGGGCGGCTACGCCGCCCCGCCTACTTCCCTCGACGAACGCCCCGGCCAAGGCCGATCTGCTTGGCGAAATCGGATCTGCGCGCCGCATAGGCCGGCGCCACCATCGGATAGTCGGGCGGCAGCCCCCAGCGCCGGCGATAGTCTTCCGGACTCATGTCGTACCGCGAGCGCAGGTAGCGCTTCAGCATCTTCAGCTTTTTGCCGTCTTCCAGGCAGATGATGTAGTCGTGCTGGATCGAACGGCCCACCGGCACGGCAGGCCGGGGTTTTTCTTCGGGAGCGGGGGCCGGGCTCTTGCTAAGCCCTTCGAGCGCGCCATAGACGGACCTGATGATCTCGGGGACCGCTTCAGCGGCGACAGCGTTGCGGCTGACATACGCGGCCACGATATCGGCCCCAAGCCGCATCAACTCCTCGCCCGAACGAACTTCGGGCTCGGCTTCCATACTCATTCAGGACCCCCTGAGAACGCAATGACACGCGAAGCGGGCGCATCGGCGCGCGCCCCTCCGTGGGGGTTGCAACGCCGCACATAGAAGATCGTTCCATGCCGTTGGATCGCAGGTCCGATGGCGCTAAAGAGCGCAGCACGAGGCGCTCAGCCCACTTCCGCCTCCCAGGTTTCCCGAAAGGCCCGCCCATGACCGTTCACGCCCAGACCCCCGCAGACGCCTTCTTCTCGGCCGGCGTCGCCGACACCGACAACGACATCGCCGCCGTTCTGTCGGGCGAACTGAAGCGCCAGCAGGACCAGATCGAGCTGATCGCTTCCGAGAACATCGTGTCCAAGGCGGTGATGGACGTCCAAGGCTCGGTGCTGACCAACAAGTACGCCGAGGGCTATCCGGGCAAGCGCTACTACGGCGGCTGCGAAGTCGTCGACGTGGCCGAGCAGATCGCCATCGACCGGGCCAAGCAGATCTTCGGATGCGAGTTCGCCAACGTGCAGCCGCACTCGGGCAGCCAGGCGAACCAGGCGGTGTTCATGGCCACCATGAGCCCGGGCGACACCTTCATGGGCATGGACCTGTCGGCCGGCGGCCACCTGACGCACGGCAAGAACGTGAACCAGTCGGGCAAATGGTTCCGTCCGGTGGCCTACGGCGTGCGCCAGCAGGATCACCTGATCGACTATGACATGGCCGCCGAGGTCGCCCTGGCCGAGAAGCCGAAGGTGATCATCGCCGGGGGCTCGGCCTACAGCCGCCACATCGACTTCGCGCGCTTCAAGGAGATCGCCGACAGCGTCGAGGCGCTGCTGATGGTCGACATCGCCCACTATGCGGGCCTGGTCGCGGGCGGCGTCTATCCGAACCCGTTCCCGCACGCCGACATCGTCACCACCACCACCCACAAGACCCTGCGCGGTCCGCGCGGCGGCATGATCCTGACCAACTCCAAGAAGCTGGCCAAGAAGATCGATTCGGCGGTGTTCCCGGGGCTGCAGGGCGGTCCGCTTATGCACGTGATCGCCGCCAAGGCCGTCGCGTTCGGCGAGGCGCTGAAGCCGGAGTTCAAGCAGTACGCCCGCCAGGTGGTCGACAACGCCCGCGCGCTGTCCGACAGCTTGCAGACGGCTGGTTTCAAGATCGTCTCCAACGGCACCGACAGCCACCTGATGCTGGTCGACCTGACGCCGAAGGGCGTCTCGGGCTCGGACGCCGAGGTGGCGTTGGAACGCGCCCACATCACCACCAACAAGAACGGCATCCCGTTCGACCCGCTGCCTCCGATGCAGACCTCGGGCCTGCGCGTCGGCACGCCGGCGGGCACCACCCGCGGCTTCGGCCCGGGCGAGTTCCGTCAGATCGGGACCTGGATCGGCGAGGTGCTCGACGGCCTGGCCAAGGGCGGCGACAACAGCGCTGTGGAAGCCAAGGTCCGCGACGAAGTGCTGGCGCTGACGAAACGCTTCCCCATCTACAGCTAGTCCCTGTATTTAGGGGTTTGGTTGGCCGGAAGGGGCTAGATCATGCGGTGCCCGTTCTGCGGCCACGCCGAAAGTCAGGTGAAGGACAGCCGCCCGTCGGAAGACGGCGCGGCTATCCGTCGCCGTCGTATGTGTCCGGAGTGCGAAGGTCGGTTCACGACCTTTGAGCGCGTGCAGCTGCGTGAGCTGACGATCGTCAAGCGCGCGGGCCGCCGCGCGCCCTTCGATCGCGACAAGCTCGCACGCTCGATCGCCCTGGCCACCCGCAAGCGGCCGATCGAGCCCGAGCGCATCGAGAAGATGATCTCGACCATCGTTCGCCAGCTTGAGAGCATGGGCGAAACCGAGCTGCCGTCTTCGGCGGTCGGCGAGCTGATCATGAAGCATCTCAAGAGCCTCGATGACGTGGCCTATGTCCGTTACGCGTCGGTCTATCGCGACTTCCGCGAGGCCGGCGAGTTCGCCACCTTCCTGGGCGAAGAAGGCCTGAGCGACGGCGACGAGGATGGCCGCTAGCGTCACCCTCAAGCTGGCGACCTCGCTCGATGGCCGCATCGCGACCGCAGCGGGCGAAAGCCGCTGGATTACCGGGCCGCAGGCGCGCGAGGCGGTTCATCGGCTGCGCGCGGAGCATGACGCCGTGCTGGTCGGCGTCGAAACCGCGCTGGCTGATGATCCTGAACTGACTGTGCGGCTGGAGGGCTGGACCGGCCTGCAGCCAGCGCGCGTGGTGCTGGACAGCCGCCAGCGCCTGGCCGACGGCTGCAAGCTCTTGGCGACCGCCCGAGACGTTCCGACCTATCTGATCACCACCACCACGCCAGAGCCGCGCCTCGTCGACGCCGGCGTCAGGGTCTTGCAGGTCCATGCCGTCGGCGATGGTCGCCCGCAGTTGCGTGACGTCGTGGAAACTCTGGCAAGAGAAGGCCTGGGCCGGCTGTTCGTCGAGGGCGGAGGTCAGGTGGCCGGGAGCTTCCTGCGGTGCGGGCTGGTGGATCGCATGGAGTGGTTCCGTGCGCCGCTGGTCATCGGCGGGGAGGGGCGTCCAGGCGTCGGCGCCTTGGCGCTGAGCGCTTTGGCCGACGCGCCCCGGCTGCGCCGTGTTGAAATCCGTGAGGTCGGCGACGACCTCTGGGAGCGTTACGAGAGGATCTGAATGTTCACCGGCATTGTCACCGACGTGGGCCGCCTTCGCGCCGTCCGTGAAACCAACCGCGATCTCCGCTTCGAGGTCGAGACCAGCTTCGACCTGGCGACGATCGACATGGGCGCCTCGATCAGCCACGCCGGCTGCTGCCTGACGATCGTCGAGAAGGGCGACAACTGGTTTGCGGTGGAGATTTCCGGCGAGACGCTCAGCCTGACGACGCTGGGGGCCTGGAGGGAAGGCGACGCGGTGAACCTTGAGCGCGCCGCGCGCGTCGGCGACGAACTCGGCGGCCACATCGTATCGGGCCACGTGGACGGCGTCGGCGAAGTGATCTCGGTCGAATCCGAGGGCGGATCTCACCGGGTGAAGATCCGCGTCCCGCGGCCGCTGCACCGCTTCATCGCGCCGAAGGGGTCGATCACCGTGGACGGCGTGTCGCTGACGGTGAACGAGGTCGAGGACGACGTGTTCGGGGTGAATCTGATCCCGCACACCTGGGATGTGACCACCCTCGGGCGTCTGAAGCCGGGGGTGAAGGTCAATCTGGAGATCGACATGCTCGCTCGCTATCTCGCCCGCTGGCGAGAAACGGCCTAAAGGGTCCCTCCAAACAGAGACTGGAGCCCCATGCTCGAAGACAAAATCCGCATCCTCATCGTCGAAGCGCGTTTCTACGACGATCTGGCCGACGAGATGCTGAAGGCCGCCGCCGACGTGATCACGGCGCACGGCGCCGAATACGACGTCATAAGCGTGCCCGGTGCGCTGGAAATCCCGGGCGCCATCGCGATCGCCGAAGAGGGCGGCCAAGGCCCGGCCGGCAAGCTCTATGACGGCTATGTCGCGCTCGGCACGGTGATCCGCGGCGAGACCTATCACTTCGAGATCGTCTCGAACGAGTCGGCGCGCGGGATCATGGACCTGACCGTCGGCAAGCGCCTGGCGATCGGCAACGGCATCCTGACCGTCGAGGACGAGGATCAGGCCTGGGCTCGCGCCAAGGCCAGCGAGGGCGACAAGGGCGGGGGCGCGGCGCGGGCCGCGTTCGCGATGATCGCCCTGAAGCGCCAACTGCTCGGACAAGATTGATGAGCCGCAGCCAACGATCCGTCGCGCGTCTTGCCGCCATCCAGGCCCTCTATCAGATGGAGGTGTCCGGCGTCGGCGTTGAGGCCGTCATCCGCGAGTTCTCCGACCATCGCTTCGACCGGACGCTGGAAGGCGACCCGGAAGGCGAGGGCGCGACCCTCGCCGCCGCCGACGAGGCCTTCTTCGCCGACCTGGTGCGCGGCGTCGTCGGCCATCAGCGTGAGATCGACGCGACGGTTGCAGGCAGGCTGGCGGCCAACTGGCGCTTGGAGCGTCTCGACGCCACTGTCCGGGCTATCCTGCGTTCCGGGGTGTTCGAGCTTTCGCACCGGCCGGACGTGCCGACCGAGGTCGCCATCAATGAGTATGTCGAACTGACCAAGTCGTTCTTCGACGGCCCGGAAGCGGGGTTCGTCAACGGCGCATTGGACGCGGTGGCCCGCGATGTCCGCGGCTGACGAGCCGACCGAGGATCTGCCCGATGAGTTCGGGCAGATCGCTCGCCTCTATCGCCCCCTGACGCGGGGCGCGCCGGAAGCGTTCGACCTGCTCGACGACGCGGCGGCGATACCGGCGCGGGCTGGCCATGACCTGGTCGTGACCAAGGACGCGATGGTTGAAGGCGTCCACTTCCTGCCGGGGGAGGCCCCCGAAATCGTGGCGCGCCGGCTGCTGCGTGTGAACCTCTCCGACCTCGCGGCCAAGGGCGCCGAGCCCTACGGCTACTTTCTGGCGACTGCCTGGCCGGCCAGCTACGATTGGGGGGCGCGACGGGCCTTCGCGGCCGGCCTGGCGCAGGACGGCGAGACCTACGGGCTGGTGCTGCTCGGCGGGGATACGGTCTCGACGCCGGGGCCGCTGACCGTTTCGCTGACCATGCTCGGCTGGGTCCCGTCAGGCCGGATGGTCCGCAGGGCCGGCGCGCGGCCGGGCGACCTGCTGATGGTGTCGGGTGTGATCGGGGACGGCTGGCTGGGCCTGGCGGCCGTCCGCGGCGAGCTTGCGGACGTCGACGGCTATCTGGCCGGGCGTTTCCGCCTGCCGTCGCCGCGGCTGGAGCTGCGCCAGGCGCTGCGGGATGGGGCAAGCGCGGCGGCGGACGTTTCCGACGGCCTGATCGCCGACGCGCGCCATATCGCCCGCGCCAGCGGTGTCCGGCTGCGCCTGGACCTCGACGCTGTGCCGCTGTCGAAGCCGGCGCAGGCCTGGTTGCAGGCACAGTCTGACCGGCTGGCGGCGCTGACAGCGCTCGCCGGCGGCGGCGACGACTATGAGGTGGTCTGCACCGGGGCCGCGCCGATACCGGGCTTTTCGGTCATCGGCGAGGTGTCGGCCGGCGAGGGAGTTGAGGTGGTCTCCAGCGGCCGGGTGGTTGAGGCCGGCCCGGGCGGTTGGCGCCACAAGTGACGGGAAAGCTTCCGGAAACGCCTTTGCGCTAAGGGTCGGTGCATGATCCGTCGCGCCCTCATCGCCGTGCTGCTCTCTGCCTTCGCCGCCGGACCCGCGGTCGCAGCGAAGACCGAGACCCCGTCCAAGGACGCGCCGATCGGGCAATATGTCGACGTCTCGCCGGTCGCCGTGCCGATCGTGGCGGAGGGACAGCTGGTCAACTACGTGTTCGTCACCATCCGGGTGAACCTCACGCCCAGCGCCAACGCGAGCAAATGGCGCGGCAAGGAGCCGTATTTCCGCGACGCCCTGGCGCGTCTCGGAGGGCGCGGTTCGTTTGGCGACCCGAAGGACTATGCGTCAGTCGATGCGCCGCGCCTGGTCGCCGCCTTCCAGCGCGAGGCGGTCGCGATCGCCGGCAAGGACGTCAAGAACGTCGTGATCACCGCCCAGACCGCCAAGCAGCGTCGCGGACTGCCCGAGCCAGGCCCACGGCCCCCGCGCGACGAGATTCGGCCCTGACCGGCAGCATCCCTGCGCCTATCGTCGCGTAACCGTGGTCAACGGGGCGTTGCACGCATCCGTTACAACTGGCAACGTCTCGTCCATCAATAAGGAGCGGCGGATCAACGGCGCTCTACTTGAGGGAAAAAACGACAGGGGCCTGGAGCGTCGAGCACCGCCCAATCGTGGGCGGCGACCGGCGTCTTCGCGCAATCGATAGGGGCGCTTAGAACATGAGTCTTACGCTTACGCTGGTGATCGCTGCCGGCCTATTGGCGGTGCTCTACGGCATCGTGCGAACCGCGCAGTTGTTGCGGGCTTCACCTGGTAATCCACGCATGCAGGAGATCGCCGCAGCGATCCAGGAAGGCGCGCAGGCCTATCTGCGTCGTCAGTACACCGCTATCGGCATTGTCGGCGTCGTGGTGCTCATCGCCGCGGCGGTGCTTATCGGACCGCTGGCGGCCGTCGGGTTTGCGATCGGCGCGATCCTCTCGGGCGCGGCCGGCTTCATCGGCATGCTCATCTCCGTGCGGGCCAACGTCCGCACCGCTCAGGCGGCCTCCGAAGGGCTCGCCAAGGGGCTGTCCTTGGCGTTCCAGTCCGGCGCCATCACCGGGATGCTGGTCGCCGGCTTCGCCCTGGTGGGCGTGGCGGGCTACTACGCCATCCTGGTCGGGCCGCTCGGCCACGAGAACACCAGCCGCGAAGTCGTCGACTCGCTCGTGGCGCTCGGTTTCGGGGCCTCGCTGATCTCGATCTTTGCGCGTCTCGGGGGCGGGATCTTCACCAAGGGCGCCGACGTCGGCGGCGACATGGTCGGCAAGGTCGAGGCCGGCATTCCCGAGGATGATCCCCGCAACGCCGCCACGATCGCCGACAATGTCGGCGACAATGTCGGCGACTGCGCCGGCATGGCCGCCGACCTGTTCGAAACCTATGCGGTGACCACGGTCGCGACCATGGTCCTGGCGGCGATCTTCTTCCGCGGCAGCGATGTCGTCGGCAGCATGATGCTGCTTCCGCTGGCCATCTGCGGGGTCTGCATCGTCACCTCGATCATCGGCACCTTCGGCGTGCGCCTGGGCAAGTCCAACAACATCATGGGCGCGCTCTATCAGGGCCTGATCATCACCGGCGTGCTGTCGGTGGCCGCGATCTACTGGGTCGTGACCTCGCTGGTCACGGGCCCGGTCACCGTCGGCGACAAGACCTTCGATGCGATGAGCCTCTTCTGGTGCGGCATCACGGGCCTGATCGTCACCGCCCTGATCGTGGTGATCACCGAGTACTACACCGGCACGGGCTTCCGTCCGGTGAAGTCGGTGGCCAAGGCCTCGGTCTCCGGTCACGGCACCAACGTCATCCAGGGCCTGGCCATGTCGCTGGAATCGACCGCAGCTCCGGCGCTGGTCATCGTTGTCGGGATCATCGTCACCTACGGGCTCGCGGGCCTGTTCGGCATCGCCATCGCCACGACCGCGATGCTGTCGCTGGCGGGCTTCATCGTCGCGCTCGACGCCTTCGGTCCGGTGACGGACAACGCCGGCGGCATCGCCGAAATGGCCGGCCTGCCGCCGGAGGTTCGGGTCACCACCGACGCCCTCGACGCCGTGGGCAACACCACCAAGGCGGTCACCAAGGGCTATGCGATCGGCTCGGCCGGCCTGGGCGCCCTGGTGCTCTTCGCCGCCTACACCGAGGATCTCAAGTACTTCGCGGCCAACGCCACCCCGGGCTCGTTCTTCGACGGGTTGGGCGCGGTGGCCTTCGACCTCTCCAACCCCTATGTCGTCGTCGGCTTGCTGATCGGGGGGCTGTTGCCCTTCCTGTTCGGCGGCATGTCGATGACTGCGGTGGGCCGGGCCGCCGAGTCGGTGGTCGCCGAGGTCCGCCGTCAGTTCAAGGAGAACCCCGGCATCATGACCGGGGAGGTCAAGCCTGAGTACGGCCGGGCCGTGGACATCCTGACCAAGGCGGCGATCAAGGAGATGATCGTCCCGTCGCTGCTGCCGGTATTCTCGCCGATCGTGCTGTTCTTCGTGATCAACGCCATCGCCGGCAAGGTGAACGCCTTCGCCAGCCTTGGCGCGATGCTGATGGGCGTGATCGTCACCGGTCTGTTCGTCGCCATCTCGATGACCTCGGGCGGCGGCGCTTGGGACAACGCCAAGAAGCTGATCGAGGAAGGCCATCACGGCGGCAAGGGATCCGAGGCGCACAAGGCCGCGGTCACCGGCGACACCGTCGGCGATCCCTACAAGGACACTGCCGGTCCGGCCGTGAACCCGATGATTAAGATCACCAACATCGTCGCGCTGTTGCTGCTGGCGGTGCTGGCCCACGGAGCTGTCGGCTAGCCGACGCTTCGCACGAAAAGATCAGGCCCCGGAGAGTGATCTCCGGGGCCTGTTTGATTCTGCGGCGATGGGCTTGCGCTAGCGTCGGTCGCCCGGACGCGTGCCCGGAATGCCTTCGTCGTCGGCGTTCGGCAGCATGCCGCCGCGGCCGACGTTGCCCAGCAGCTGTTCCAGGATGGTCAGCTCGCGGCCCCGGGTCGGGGTCTCACGGCCGTTGAAGGCGATGACCTTGCCATCCTTCAGCGTCATGGTGTCGACGGTCTTCACGACCTCGGTGTCCTTGTCGAAGGTCACCGCCACCACGTTGCGCGAGGTGACGACGGGGCGGCGGAACGCCACACGCTCCTTCACCTGGTCGATATAGAACCAGACGTTCGGGTCGAACGTCGAGGTCGCCGACGGCGAGCCGAGGCTGGCGCGCACGGTGGACTTGGTGTCGGTCCCGACCTTGACGTCCTTGGGGTTGGCCTCGATGGCCTGAAAGCCGGAATAGGTCGTAATAGGCGCGCAGGCCGTGGCGGAGGTCAGCAGACCGGCGGCGAGTGCGGCATAGGCGACGCGGCGAAACATGTGCGAACCGGACCTGTTCAATTCTTCGAGGCTTTGACCTATCGCTCGCCGCCCCTTAGTTCAATGCCGCCTGTATCTGCGCCTGAGGGCGAAATCGAGGCCGAGATGTTCCTGGACCGCTTCTTCCGCCCACGCGCGACCCTGGCCATGGGTCAGAAGCTGTACGCCGGCGTCGTCGCTCAGGCGCGTACGCCGGCGCTCTACGAGGCCTACGGCGTGCCTGACACCGTCGAAGGGCGATTCGAGCTCTATACGGTTCACGTCTTTCTGCTGCTGGATCGGCTGAGGGGGCAGGGCGCGCGGGCGAGCGAGACTTCGCAAGCCCTGTTCGACACCTATCTCGGCGCGCTGGACGATGCGCTGCGGGAAATGGGCGTCGGCGACCTGTCGGTCGGCAAGAAGATGCGCAAGCTGGGCGAAGCTTTCTACGGCCGGGTGAAGTCCTACGAATCCGCGTTCGCGGCCCTGCCGCAGACGGACCATCTGCACGCCCTGCTGGGCAGGACGGTCTACGCCCAGGGCGGCGCCGAGCACGTGGCTGAGCTCGGCGAGTATGTGCTGCGTCAGCGCGCCGCGCTCGCCGAGCAGAAGCTGGAAGGGCTGCTGGACGGTCGCGCGAACTGGAGCGCAGCATGAGCGCCTGGCGTCATATGATCCGCCTCTCGGACCTGGCCCGCGGCCCGGTCAGCGTCACGCTCGAGCCGGGCGCCGAGGCTCGTGCGGCGATCGCCAAGGAACTCGCGCTGGAAGGATTGCCGGCCCTGCAAGGCCGCGTCACCGTCCGTCCTTGGCTGGACGGGGCCGAGATCACCAGCCGGTTCACCGCAGTCGTCGAACAGATCTGCGGCGTGACGTTGGATCCTTTCGAGACGCAGATCGACGGCGACTTCGTGGTTCGGGCCGTTCCCGCGGGAAGTCCCAACGCGCCGGCCGATTCGGAGGGCGGCGAGGTCGAGATGGACCTTGAAGCGCCCGACCCGCCGGACGTGCTCAGTTCGGACGACATCGACCTGGCGGGCTACCTTGTCGAGCATCTCGCGCTTGAGATCGACCCCTTTCCGCGCAAGCCCGGCGCCGAATTCAACTACGAACCGGACGTGCGGGAGGAATCTCCATTCGCGGTCCTGAAGCGCTTGAAGGACGATGGTGCGTGATCTGCTCTCTATTTGCATCGCGGCGCCTCGGGCCATATCCTGAACGTGCTTGCGGCGCGACGCTGTGAGGGGTGAAAGCAGCGCCGTGACGAAATCCCTGACCATTTCAATTGATGCAATGGGGGGCGACCACGGCCCCTCTGTCGTGGTTCCCGGTGTCGCCTTGGCGGCGGCCGAGGCGCCCGCGCTCCGCTATTTGCTGCATGGCGACGAGGCGGCGATTTCGGCCGAGCTCGCGAAGCATCCGACCCTGAAGGACCGAGTCGAGATTCGCCACGCCGACCGCGTGGTGGCGATGGACGAGAAACCTGCCCAGGCGCTGCGTCGAGGCAAGGGCACGTCGATGTGGGCGGCGATCGAGTCGGTGAAGTCCGGCGAGGCGCAGGGTTCAGTCTCGGCTGGCAACACCGGCGCCTTGATGGCCATTTCGCTGCTGATCCTGCGGATGAGCGTCGACGTCGACCGGCCGTGCCTGGTGGTCGGCTGGCCTGGCGTGAGGGGAATCACCACCGTTCTGGACGTCGGGGCCAACGTCGATTGCGACGCTGAGCGCCTGGTCGAGTTCGCCATTCTCGGGGAGGCCTTCCATCGTGCGGCTCACGGCGTAGCTAAGCCGACCGTCGGCCTTCTGAACGTCGGCGCCGAGGACGTGAAGGGCCACGAAGAGGTCCGTCAGGCCCATGGCATCCTGCGCAGCGGCAAGTTCGACCTGGACTATCGAGGCTTCGTCGAGGGCGACGAACTATTCCAGAACAAGGTCGACGTCGTCGTCACCGATGGGTTCACCGGAAATATCGCGCTGAAGACCGCGGAGGGCGCGGCGCGCTACATAAACGGCGAATTGCGTGCGGCGCTGACGAGCAGCCTGACATCGAAGCTGGGCGCGCTGCTGGCCAAGTCCGGCCTGCTGAAGTTGCGTGAAAAGCTGAGTCCCGACGCCGCGGCGCCCCTGCTTGGCCTCAATGGAGTGGTGGTGAAGAGCCACGGCGGCGCGTCAGACCGGGACATCGCCGCCGCGATCCGCATGGCCTCGAAGCTCGCGCAAAGCGACTTCGCAGCGGAGATCGAACGGAATATGACGCGGCTCACCGCCGCGGTGGCCGAACAGCAGCCGCCGGCCGTGGATGGAGCCGCCTGAGTGACCAAAGTTCTGCGTAGCGTCGTGACCGGTGTCGGGGGCTATCTGCCCGACGAAATCGTCACCAACACCGATCTGGCCCAAGTCGTCGACACGTCTGACGAATGGATCGTCGAACGGACCGGCATCCGCCAGCGCCACCGCGCGGCCAAGGACCAGCCGGTCTCCGACCTGGCCGTCGAGGCGGCCCGCCTGGCGCTGTTGGCGGCTGGCAAGACGCCGGCCGACGTCGACCTCATCATCGTGGCGACGACGACGCCCGATCTGACTTTCCCGGCGACCGCCACCATCGTCCAGCGCAAGCTCGGTTGCCCAGTCGGCGTGGCCTTCGATGTCCAGGCCGTGTGTTCGGGATTCGTCTATGCGCTCTCGACGGCTGACGGCTTTGTCGCCCGCGGGCGCTCCAAGTGCGCGCTCGTCATCGGCGCGGAGACCATGACCCGCCTGATGGACTGGACCGATCGCGGGACCTGCGTCCTGTTCGGGGACGGGGCCGGGGCGGTCGTGCTCGAACCGCAGGAGGGCGAGGGGACGACAGCCGATCGCGGGCTGCTGGGGTTCGCGCTGCGGGCCGACGGCACGAAGCAGGACCTGCTCTACGTCGATGGCGGGGTTTCGACCAACGGCCAGATCGGTCATCTGCGCATGCAGGGCAATCAGGTGTTTCGCCATGCCGTGGTGAACATCTCCGAGGCGATTCTCGCGGCGGCGGCCGACGCCGGCGTCGCGATCGAGGACGTCGATTGGTTCATCCCGCACCAGGCCAACCAGCGCATCCTTGAGGGCGTGGCCAAGCGTGTCGGCATCCACGAGTCAAAAGTCGTCTCGACGGTGTCCGAACACGCCAACACGTCGGCGGCGTCGATCCCGCTGGCCTGGTGGAAAGCCATGCAGGACGGTCGGATCAAGCCGGGCCAAATGCTGCTGCTTGAGGCGATGGGGGGCGGCCTGACCTGGGGCGCGTGCGTCGTTCGTCTGTAACGTTTGTTGCGAGACGCTTGCGTCTGGCGCGCGTAGGCGCGAGGGTGCATTCAGACAAACAGGCCTGAAGTCTTTGACCTGACGTGACAATCAGGTAGTGACGGCGGGTCAACTATTAGAGTAACGGTGTTTTTCGGGGTAGGGGCGTTCATGAAAGGCGCTACTGTGACGCGGGCCGACCTGTGCGAGGCGGTTCATGAGGAAGTGGGGCTGACCCGGCAGGATTGTTCCGAGCTGGTCGAGCGGACGCTGGAACTCATGGCCCAGGCCCTCGAAAAGGGCGAGCAGGTGAAGCTTTCCGGATTCGGCGTCTTCCAGGTGCGCGAAAAGCGCGCGCGCATGGGCCGCAATCCTAAGACCGGGGAACCTGCGGCGATCGAGCCGCGCCGGGTGATCGGCTTCCGGGCCTCCCAGGTCATGAAGGCGCGGGTGGACCGCGCCCTGGCGAAGTGAGGAAGGCGGCCACGTGGCCAAGGGGCCGGACGCCTTTCGAACGATCTCGGAAGCAGCCGACGAGCTGAACGTTCCGCAGCACGTGCTGCGGTTCTGGGAGACGAAATTCTCCTTCATCCGGCCGATGAAGCGCGCGGGCGGACGGCGATTCTATCGCCCGCATGATATTGCGGTCCTGCGCGGCGTCCGGGTGCTGTTGCATGACGCTGGCTACACCATCAAAGGCGTGCAGAAACTCCATAAGGAACAGGGGCTGAAGCGGCTCCTGGCGGCCGCTGACGGCGATGTGGGGCCGCGGCCGGAGGGGCTCGCCTTGGGCCTTGCCAACAGCGAGCTGAGCGACGAGGGGCGCGAGCGGCTGTTGTTCGCGCTGGACGACCTGCAGAGCGCCAAGCGGCGTCTGGATTCCTTGCTGGACAAGGAATGACGGCCCGCTCTGCGGGGTGATTGTCGTCGGAATTGGAAATTCAGCTTGCCCGCCGTGCCCAAGTGGTTAGAAGGGCCGCTCGCCGATGTCGGAGCGTGGCGCAGCCTGGTAGCGCACTTGACTGGGGGTCAAGGGGTCGCAGGTTCGAATCCTGTCGCTCCGACCATCGGCGAATTGGTCCTTAGGACCACCTTTTCCCACACCATCCGCACTTCAATGCCCTGCGCGGACGCGCCTGGGCGGCTGGCCGCTACCGGCCGCGGTTCATCCAGCTGATCAGCGGCAGAATCGGCACGCCCCACGCGAGGCCGCCGATTCCATAGAAGGCCAGCTGAGCGGCCCAGTGGTCCGGCAGCCGCTCGCCGATCATCGTCATGATCCAGGCGTAGAATCCCAGGAACAGGACGATGCCGATGCCACCGATGAACTTCCGGACGCGCGCGCTCATGCCATGCCTATAGGCGCCGGCGCGCGTTCCGTTAAGCCCCTAGCGCTTCTTGATGAGGCCCAGGAGGAAGAGAAGGAGGATCGCGCCGATCGAGGCGACGATGAAACTGCCGATCCAGCCGCCGAAGCTGAAGCCGACGAGGCCCGCGAGCCAGCCGCCAAGCAAGGCCCCGACGACCCCTACGAGCAGGTTGGTCATCAACCCATGGTCCCGCTTCATGACCTTCTCGGCGACGAAGCCGGCGGCGATGCCGATGACGATCCACCCGATGATACCCACGCCTTGCATGATTGTGCCCTTTGGTTGAGTCCCTCACACCAAATGCGGTCAAGCTTCCGTGGTTCCGCCTTCCGAGCATGGACCTGCGGCGCGATCTCCGATAGCGGATCGCCGTAAGAACGCCCTGAAGAGCCTGCACTTTAAGTCATGACCTCGTTTCTTCGTTCAGACCGGTCGCGCCCGGTCGCGGTTTGGCTGTTCATCGTGGCGGCCCTGGTGCTGGCGATGGTGGTTGTCGGGGGCGCGACGCGCCTGACCGATTCCGGCCTGTCGATCACGCAGTGGAAGCCCGTCACCGGCGCGCTGCCGCCGATGTCGGCGCAGGACTGGGCCGACGAGTTCGCGCTCTACAAAGCCATTCCCCAGTATCAGCAGGTCAACAAGGGCATGACCCTGGAGGCCTTCAAAGCGATCTATTGGTGGGAGTGGAGCCACCGGCTGCTGGGCCGCCTGGTCGGAGCGGCTTTCGCCTTGCCGTTCGCCTACTTCCTGATCCGCCGCGAGATGCCGCGGCGGCTGATCGTGCGGTGCGCGGGCCTGTTTCTCCTGGGCGGGCTGCAGGGGGCGGTCGGCTGGTGGATGGTCGCCAGCGGCCTGGTCGATCGGGTGTCGGTCGCGCCCGAGCGGCTGGCGATCCACCTGGGGCTGGCTTTTGCGCTGTTGGGGGCGTTGGTCTGGACGGCGCTGGACGCCTGGTCGGGCGCAGCCCGCCAGACGGTTCCCAGTCCCTGGACCCGTGGCGGTCTGGCGCTGATCGGCCTGATCTTCTTCCAGATCCTGCTCGGGGCCCTGGTGGCCGGAAACGATGCAGGCTTCGTCTATAACGACTGGCCGCTGATGAACGGGGCCCTGTTCCCGGCCGACTACGGCGGTGGCGGCCTGTGGGCCACGCTGGCGCACAGCCAGGCGGCCGTGCAGTTCAACCATCGGATCGTCGCCTACCTGCTGACCGCGGTCGGCGTCGCCATGGCCTGGGTGGCCTGGCGCTCGCGCTATCTGCCGGCCGAGGCCAAACTGCTGGCTCTGGCCACCGGCGCGGCGATCTTGCTGCAGGCGCTGCTGGGCGTCGTCACGCTGGTCGCCGGGGTCCCCGTATGGCTGGGGATGGCGCACCAGGTGACGGCCGCTCTGGTCCTGTCGCTGGCGGTGGCCTTCGCCTGGCGCGTGCGTCGCCCCTAGGCCCTGAACGACCGCCAGGGGCCGGTGACGGCCAGGGTGCAGCCCGGGCTGTAGATGTTGACGAACAGGGTCGACCCGTCCGGTGAGAAGCAGACGCCGGCCAGTTCAGATGTGCCGCGGATCTTGGCGCCGGGCAGGGTCTGGGCATTGCGGCCGATCGTGTAGATCTGCCCCTGGGGGGTGATGGCGCGCAGATAGTTGGTGCCGCCGATCTTGTCCTCGCAGGTGACGATGTGGCCCCAGGGCGAGATGGCGAGGTTGTCGGCCATCTCCATGACCCGGGTATCGGACGGTTCGACGAACAGCTGCAGACGGCCGGGCTCGTCGACTTCGCCGGCCTGGCCTTCGTGCTGGCTGGGGACGTAGCGCATGACCTGGCCGTGGTATTTCGGTCCGCCGCTGGTGCAGGTGAAGTAGAGCTCGCCCTGGCCGAAGAAGATGCCTTCGCCGCGGGCGAACCACGAGGCGCCGGCCGCCTTGCCGCGCTGGCGCAGGTCGTTGTTGGGGTTGTCGACGCCGTCCAGATCCACCCAGCGTACATTGCGCCAGTCGCCCTGTTTCCAGGACACCGCGTCCCAGTTGCGCGGATCGCCTTCGCCGACCACGGCCAGAGCCTGCAGCCGGCCGCCGGCTTGCAGCTTGCGCCGGTCATTGGGCAGGTAGCGGTAGAACAGTCCTTTGCCGTCGACCTCGTCCTCGGTCATGTAGATGACGCCCGTGCGCGGATCGACCGCGCAGGCCTCATGCTTGAAGCGGCCCATGCCGCTGATCGCCACCGGATCAGCCAGTCCGCGCAGGCGGGATGGCACCTCGAAGACCCAGCCGTGGTCCTTCTTCACGCCCTGACCGGCCTTCACGAGGGTCTCCTCGCAGGTCAGCCACGAGCCCCACGGCGTCACGCCGCCGGCGCAGTTGACGGCCGAACCGGCAAGGCTGAGGTGCTGGGCCTTCAACTCCTGAGTCTTAAGGTCATAGAGCAGGGTGCTGGTTCCTCCGCCGAGCGGCAGACCGTCATTGTCGGTATCGTAGAGATCGGCCGCGGCGATCTTGCCTGCCAGGTTGCGGCTTTCGCCGAAGGCGGTGATCTGGACGTCGCGGGGAGGCGGGCTGATCTCGTGATTGCGGACCAGGGCGACTCGATTGCGGCCGGCCGGGAAGCAGCCCATGCCGTCCATCTTGCCCGCGGCGACAAGGCCGTCGTCCATCCGGTCGCCGGCGCGCGAGATCACCTTGTAGGAAAAGCCTTCGGGCAGGTCGAAGATCTCAGCCGGGTCGCGGCGCAACGGGCCGTATCCGGCGACTTCGCTGGCATAGCCTGGGTTGGAATAGCCTTCCGCGTCGGCGGTGACCTGGGCGTTGGCGTAACGCGCCAGTCCTGCGAAGGCGGCGGAGGCGGCTGCGGTCTGAAGGAACTGGCGACGCGACGCAAACATGGTGGGCTTTCCAGCTGGGCTGTGGGACGGGCGACGACCATAGAAGCTTGAGTGCTGAAATTGACGGTATTATAATACCAATCTCAGCAAAGCCTTGCGGCGCAACGCATTGCGCCATGGATGTCGCAATCGGTGTTGACAGGCACGTGGTAACCCCGTACTAGCCGCGCCCTCGCCGGGACCTTTCTCGTCCCGCCAACCTAACGGACCCGTTCCCATGATGAAGACGACGGCTTCGCTGAAGCCCGCCGACGTCGAGAAGAAGTGGATCGTGATCGATGCCGAGAACGCCGTGGTCGGCCGTCTCGCTTCGTTCATCGCCATGCGTCTTCGCGGCAAGCACCGCCCGGACTACACCCCGCACGTCGATTGCGGCGACTATGTCGTCGTCGTCAACGCCGACAAGGTGAAGTTCACCGGCAAGAAGCTGCAGGACAAGACCTACTACTGGCACACCGGCTATCCGGGCGGCATCAAGGAACGCACCGCGGACAAGATCCTCGGCGGCAAGTATCCGGAGCGCATCCTGGAAAAGGCCGTTGAGCGCATGCTGCCGAAGGAAAGCCCGCTGGCCCGCAAGCAGATGACGCACCTGCGCATCTACAATGCCGGCGAGCATCCGCACGAAGCGCAGAACCCCGAGACCATCGCGTTCGCTTCGCTGAACGCCAAGAACGTGCGGAGCCTGTAAGACAGATGTCCGAGACCCAAGGTTTCGAGGCCCTGCAAGGCCTCTCGTCCAACCCGCAAGCCGCGCCGGCCGAGCCGAAGATCGACTCGCAGGGCCGCGCCTATGCGACCGGCAAGCGCAAGAACGCGATCGCCAAGGTCTGGATTAAGCCCGGCAAGGGCACGATCACGATCAACGGCCGCGACCAGGAAGTGTACTTCGCTCGCCCGGTGCTGCGCATGATGATCGCTCAGCCGTTCCAGGTGACCGACCGCGTCGGCCAGTTCGACGTCGTCGTCTCGGTCGAAGGCTCGGGCCTGTCGGGCCAAGCCGGCGCCATCCGCCACGGCCTGTCCAAGGCTCTGACCTATTACGAGCCGGCCCTGCGCCCGGTCCTGAAGCCGCACGGCTTCCTGACCCGCGACAGCCGCGTGGTCGAGCGTAAGAAGTACGGCAAGGCCAAGGCCCGCCGCAGCTTCCAGTTCTCGAAGCGCTAACCGCGCGCGAGCACTCGCGTTTGGGAGGGGCGCTTCGGGCAACCGAGGCGCCCTTTCTGTTTTTCGGCCCGAATTTCTGGATCCCCAACTATGGCCCACACAGTCTTCATCGATGGCGAAGCCGGCACCACCGGCCTGCAGATCCGGCAGCGGCTGGAAGGCCGCCGCGACCTGGAGATCGTGTCCATCGATCCGGCTCGTCGCAAGGACGCCGACGCGCGCGCGGAGCTGCTGAACGGGGTGGACGCGGTCATCCTGTGCCTGCCCGATGACGCGGCCAAGGAAGCGGTCGGGATGGTGACGTCCAACAGCGTGAAGGTGATCGACGCCTCGACGGCCTTCCGGACTGCGCCAGACTGGACCTACGGCTTCGCCGAGATGGACAAGGCGCAGCGCGCGGCCATCGCCGAGTCGACCCGCGTCAGCAATCCTGGCTGCTATCCGACCGGCTTCATCGGGCTCGTGCGGCCGCTGACGGCGGCTGGCCTGCTGCCGCCTGACTTTCCGGTCACCGTCAACGCCATCTCGGGCTATTCCGGGGGGGGCAAGGGCCTGATCGCCGAGTTCGAAGCGCCGGCGCCGCAGGGGACGAACGACGCCTACCGCACCTATGGCCTGACGCTTCAGCACAAGCACGTGGGCGAGATGCAGGCCTATGGCGGCCTCGCCCATCCGCCGCTGTTCGCGCCGTCCGTCGGCCGCTACGCCCAGGGGATGATCGTCGAGGTTCCGCTCCAGCTCTGGGCGCTCCCCGGCAAGCCCGTGCCCGAGGCCCTGCGCCAGGCGCTCGCGGCCGCCTATCAGGGGGAGACATTCGTCGAGGTCGCCTCGGCCGACGAGTGCGCGGACCTGCAGAAGGCGCGCGCCGGCGCGGCCGGATACAATACGGCGCTCGATCCCGAGGCGATGAATGGGACCAATCGGATGAAGCTGTTCGTCTTCGGAAACGAGGACCGCGGTCAGGTCCGGCTCGTCGCCCTGTTGGACAACCTGGGCAAGGGCGCATCCGGCGCCGCGGTTCAGAACCTCAACATCATGCTCGGCCTGCCGGAAGGCGAGGGCCTGTGATCCTGCGGCGGGCCAGCGTTTCGGACGCATCGACCTGCGCGATGGTCCAGCGGGAGGCCAATCTGGCCTCCCTGCCGTTCCTGCCCGCCGATCCCGATATCAACGGCGCGCTGACGTTCTTCGAGACCGTCCTGCTGCTGGAGAACGAGACCTGGATCGCCGAGGTGGACGGCCAGCCGGTGGCCTATGTGGCCTTCCATCCGGGCTGGCTTGAGCATCTCTACGTTCTGCCGGCCTATCAGGGGCGAGGCATCAGTCCGACGCTGATGGCGAAGGCCCTGGAAGATGGCTCTGCGCGCGAGCTTTGGACCTTTCAGAAGAACGCCCGGGCGCGGAAGTTCTACGAAGATCGCGGTTGGGTCCTGGTCGAACTGACGGACGGCCAGGGCAACCGCGAGAAGGAGCCGGACGCTCGTTACGCTTGGCCTGGCCGCTGAGCTTGCATCCGCCGAAGGGAGAGCGCCGTATCTCCTGGCATGATCAAGATCGACCGACGCGCATTTCTGATGGGATCGGCGCTGGCCTGCGTCCCGGCTCTCGCCGCCGCCGCTGACGATCCTTATGCGGCCTCGCCATGGCGCAAGCTGTCCGACGCCGAATGGCGTCGGCGGCTCGACACACCGACCTACAACGTCCTGCGCCGCGAGGCGACGGAGATGGCCGGCACCAGTCCGCTGAACAAGGAAAAGCGGAAGGGAACCTATCTCTGCGCCGGCTGCGCGCTGCCGTTGTTCGTATCCCAGTGGAAGTTCGAGAGCGGCACCGGCTGGCCCAGCTTCTACACGGCCATCAAGGGCGCTCTAGGCAAGAAGACCGACTTCGCCATCGGCGTGCCGCGGACCGAGTACCATTGCGCACGATGCCTCGGCCATCAGGGTCACGTGTTTCCTGACGGCCCGCGCCCGACGGGGCTGCGCTATTGCAACAACGGCGATGCGCTGAGGTTCACGCCCGCCTAGTCTGCGCGACATGGCGACCATCTATTTCCTGACCCATCCCGAAGTGATCATCGACCCGGCGACGCCGATCACGGAGTGGCGGCTGTCGGACGTCGGGCGACGGCGGATGGAACACTTTGTCGGCTGTGAGGCTAGGCAAGGCGTAGTGGCGGTCTATTCAAGCACGGAGCGAAAGGCGACCGATGGCGCTGCCATCGCCGCGGCCGCGCTCGACGTTCCGCAGCGGGTCGATCCCGACCTCGGCGAAAATGATCGGTCCTCGACGGGCTATCTTGCGCCGCCCGAGTTCTGGGAGGTGGTCGAGGTCTTCTTCGCCCGCCCGGACGAGAGCGTTCGCGGCTGGGAGCGCGCGCGCGCGGCGCAGGCCAGGATCGTTGGCGCAGTCAGGCGTCTGGCGCGGGACGAACCAGAGCAGGGCGACCTGCTGGTGGTCTCGCATGGCGGCGTCGGGCGCCTGCTGACGGCTCACCTCCAGGGTGTCGAGATCGGGCGCGAGGACCGGCCCGCACATCCGGGCGGCGGCTGCTGGCTGGAGATCGACCGCGACACGCTGACTATTCGGCGGAGCTGGCAGTCGATTCCCGACTAGCGGTCACCTGGATGGCTTGGCCAGCGCCGCCAAAACGTGATCGACGCCGCGGAGTACGGCGTCGGAGTGGGTGAGGCCGAGCAGGGTGGCGTGGCCGGCCTGGGCCTCGTTTTCGTAGTAGCCCGCGCGGGAGTTGCGCTCTGGCGCACGGCGGACCTCGTTCCAGCCGGCCATCAACTCGGCGTTGCCGGCGGTGACCACCGCGACCGGCCAGGCTGGATCAAGCTTCGTCGCTGCAGCTTGCGCGGCGCCCTGGGGCCAGGCCAGCACCTCGTCGGCGGCGGTGCGCGCGTGCCGTCCCGAAACGAAGGCGTGACGCTTTTCGGCGCCGCCCTGCGGCGGCAAGCCGATCCGGTCGCCCTTGTAGTAGGCGATCTTGGTCAGGCCGAGGCTGCCGGCGAGAGCGGTCGCACGGGCGATGGCCTGGACGCGGTTGAGGAACTTCTGGGCTTCCGGGCGCCCGGCCATTTCCGGGGTCGTGGCTTCAAGCAGCACCAAGCCGGCGACCTGCTCCGGATGCTGGCCCGCATAGAGGCGGATGTGCTGCCCGGCCATCGAATGCGCCATGAACACGAACGGGCCGGGTTCGCCGGAGGCGGCGATCAGCTTGTGGAGGTCCCCGGCGATCGCGGCGCTATCGCGAGGCTGGGGGCCGGGGTCGGAGAACCCCATGCCGGCGCGGTCATAGGCGCAGGAACGAAGTCCCTTGCCGGAGAGCCGCTGCTGGACGGCGGCGAAGTCCGCCGCCAGCCCCCAGGCGCCGGCCTCCATCCAGATTACGGGTTGGGCGGATTTCGGCCCGGTGCAGACGAGCCGCAACTTGCGCCCGCCGATGTCGACATAGCGGCCGCTGGGCTCGAACGGCCCTGACAACGCCACCAGCGCCAAGCCCGCGCCGACCCATAGGGCGAGCAGCGCCGCTAGCCCCAGCACGACCGTCTTGATCATCTCGCCCACAAAGAAAGCTCAGCCTAAGACTTCACCTTCACATAGGAGCCCGGCGCATCCTCGATAGGGGCGAACTTGCCCTTGGCGGGATCTCGGGCCGGCACCAGTCCGCCGGACTTGGCCCGCAGCCATTGCGCCCAATGCGGCCACCAGGAGCCTGGCGTCTCGACCGCGCCGCCCATCCACTGTTCGACGGAGTCGGGCAGGGCGCTGTTAGTCCAGTGCTGATACTTGTTGGCGGCGGGCGCGTTGATGACGCCGGCGATGTGGCCCGAGCCGGCCAGCGTGAAGGTCACCGGTCCGCCGAACAGCTTGGCGCCGCGATAGACCGAGCGGGCCGGGGCGATGTGGTCCTCCTTGGAGGACTGCACATAGACCGGGGTCTTCACAGTTTTCAGGTCGAGCTTGACGTTGTCGAGCACCAGCTCGCCCTTCGACAAAGCGTTCTCGCCGTAGAACTTGCGCAGGTAGAACAGGTGCAGCGCCTTGGGCATCCGTGTCTGGTCGGAATTCCAGAACAGCAGGTCGAAGGGCTTGGGCTCCTTGCCCATGAGGTAGTTGTTCACGAAGAACGACCAGATCAGGTCGTTGGCGCGCAGCGAGTTGAAGGTCTCGGCCATGGCCTGGCCCGACAGCACGCCGCCGGCGGCGTCCATCTGCTTCTCGAGATCCGCCAGCCAGTCCTCATTGGTGAACAGCAGCAGGTCGCCGGCCTCGGCGAAATCCTGCTGGGCCGCGAAGAAGGTGGCCGATGAAATCCGCTGGTCGTTCTTGGCGGCCATGTGCGCCAGCGACGCGGAGAGCAGGGTGCCGCCGATGCAATAGCCGACGGTGTTCACCCGATCGACGCCGGCCTGGGCCATCACGGCGTCCGTGGCCGCGTAGATGCCCTGGTGCATGTAGTCTTCGAAGGTCTTGCCGGCCATGGTCGGGTCGGGGTTCACCCACGAGGCGACGAACACCGTGAACCCCTGGTCGGTCAGCCAGCGGATCATCGAGTTCTCCGGGCGCAGGTCCAAGATGTAGAACTTATTGATCCAGGGCGGGAAGATCAGCAGCGGGATTTCGTGGACCTGATCGGTCGTGGGGGCGAACTGCAGCAGCTGCAGGATCTCGTTCTGGAAGACGACCTTGCCCGGCGCCGTGGCGACGTTCTCGCCGATCTTGAACATCTGATAGTCGGTCTGGCTGATCGCCAGCTGGCCGCCGCCGCGGGCGAGGTCCGCGGCGAAATTCTCCATGCCCTTGACCAGCGACTCGCCGCGGCTGGCCATCGCTTCGCGCAGCGCGGCCGGATTGGAAGCCAGGAAGTTGGACGGCGAGAAGGCGTCGGTCAGCATCTTCATGAAGAATTCGACCCGGCGCTTGGTCATCGGGTCAGCGCCCTCGACCTCGGCCACCAGGCCGTTCAGCCAGTTGGAGGTGAGCAGGTAGGACTGCTTGATGACGTCGAAGACCGGGTTCTCGGCCCAATCGGGATCGTTGAAGCGCTTGTCGCCGCGCTCAGGCTGCACCACGGGCTCGACGGTCTCGCCGCCGGCGCGACGTGCGGCGGACTGCCAGAGCTCCAGATAGCGCTGGAAGAGATCGGCCTGGGCGCGGACCAGGCGGTCAGGCTGAGCGATCAGGCGGCCCATGACGTCGGTCAGCGCGGGGGCGACATGGAAGGGGTCGGGCTGCAGCCCGGCCGGGCGCTCGGCCTGGCGCAAGGCGGCCTCGGCGATGGCGCCCTGGGCGGTCAGCGCCGCACGGGCCAGATTGCTCGAGAGCTTTTCCATCATGTCGCGCTGTTCGGCGCTGAGCTGCGAGAAGCTCGAGGCGCCGGGCGCATCAGGTTCGGGCGGCTCGGGCGCGGCCGCCGGAGCCGGCGAGGCGGCGGCCTTGGTCTTCTCAGCGGCTTTGCTCGCGGCCTTGACCTTCTTTTTCGCCTTGGCTTTCGGCGGCGCAGTGGCCTGATCGCTCATCGCCCGTTGTCCTCCCGCTTACGCATTCCTTTGGAGTGAAAGCGCCCACGCTCTTCCGCCCGACGCGATAGTGGCATAAGACCAAGACGAAAATGAACGCGCCGCTTCGACTTTTTGCATGTTCGTCGCTCGGGTCCTCCGCCCGGGGCGTGCTCGGTTGCATGACCGTCGCCGTGCTGGCGGCCGGCTGCGCGGGAAATCCGTTCGCCGAGGCCAAGGTGGACGCGAATTCGGCGGTGGCCGACGACGTGGCGCGGATGGCGCACGAGTCGCGATCTTTTCCGACCTTTGACCAGATTCCGGCATCGCCGCCGCCGTCCCGGCCCGTAGCGGCATGGGGACAGGCGGCGGATCAGCTTGAGGTCGCCGCCGCCAAGGTCGAACGGAATACGGCTCCGAACACCTGGACGCTGAGCGGGACTGAGCGATTCGTGACGCGCGCGCGTGCGCAGGCCGGCCCTGACATTGGGGTCGAGGCCTCGACCACGCCGTCCAGCGAAGCCTTCGCGAAGGAACTGCGGGAGCGAGCTACGCCGCCTCCGCCGCCGAGATAACACGGCTAGCGGGGGCATAAATGACCGTGAACCTGCTTGGCCGGCCCTGTCATGGGGGCTATCCATGCGCGACGTTAGCTCCCCACCGCCGCGAGGGTCGCGGCCAGAGCTCGAAATGACTCCCGAATTCCACCGTATTCGCCGGCTTCCGCCCTACGTTTTTGAAGAAGTGAACCGCATCAAGGCGCGGCTTCGCGGCGAGGGCGTCGACATCATCGATTTCGGCATGGGCAATCCCGACATGCCGACGCCCAAGCACATCGTCGACAAGATGATCGAGACGGCGCGCGACCCGAAGGCGGGCCGCTACTCCGCCTCCAAGGGCATCCCTGGCCTGCGCAAGGCCATGGCCGGCTACTACAAGAAGCGCTTCGGCGTCGACCTGAACCCCGACACCGAGGTCATCGCGACGCTCGGTTCGAAGGAAGGCTTCGCCAATCTCGCCCAGGCCCTGACGGCGCCCGGCGACGTCGTCATCTGTCCGAACCCGGCCTATCCGATCCACGCCTACGGCTTCATCATGGCCGGCGGGGTCATCCGGCATGTCCCGGCGCCGTCGCCGGAAGAGTATCTGTCGGGCATCAGCCGGGCGGTGAAGCACTCGGCGCCGCCGCCCAGCGTGCTGATCCTGTCCTATCCGTCGAACCCCACGGCCCAGTGGGTCGATCTCGACTTCTACAAGGAAGCCGTGGCCCTGGCGAAGAAGCACGACATGCTCGTGCTGTCGGACATCGCCTATTCGGAGATCTACTTCGAGGACAACCCGCCGCCGTCGATCCTGCAGGTCGAGGGCGCCAAGGACATCGCCGTCGAGGTCAACTCGCTGTCGAAAACCTACGCCATGGCCGGCTGGCGCGTCGGCATGGTGGTGGGCAACGCGCGGATGTGCGCGGCCTTGGCGCGGGTGAAGTCCTACCTCGATTACGGCGCCTATACGCCGATCCAGGTGGCTGCGGCGGCGGCCCTGAACGGGCCGCAGGACTGCGTCGACGAGATCCGGGCGATCTACAAGTCGCGGCGCGACACGCTGGTGTCGTCGATGAAGCGCGCCGGCTGGGACATCCCGCCGCCGCCCGCCTCGATGTTCGCCTGGGCGCCGTTGCCTGAGAAGTTCCGGGAAGCCGGCTCCATGCTGTTCGCCAAGCTGCTCATCGAGGAGGCCGGCGTGGCCGTGGCCCCCGGCGTGGCGTTCGGCGAATACGGCGAGGGCTATGTGCGTATCGGTCTGGTCGAGAACGAGCACCGGATTCGGCAGGCCGCGCGCAACGTGAAGAAATTTCTGGCCAATGCCGACGAAATCCTCGGCCGGGCCCACAACACTATGGCGGCGCAATGAGTAAAACTGAGTGGCGGGTCGGCGTCGCGGGCCTGGGTACGGTCGGCGGCGGCCTGCTGAACTTCCTGTCGGATGAGGCCGGCTTCGCTCCGGCCGGCGGCCAGGCTGTGGTGACCGGCGTTTCGGCGCGCTCGCGCTCGCGGCCGCGTCCGTTCGATATCTCGAATCTGCCCTGGTACGACGACCCGGTCGAACTGGCGAAGTCGCCGGACGTCGACATCTTCGTCGAACTGATCGGCGGCTCGGACGGCCCGGCGAAGGCCGCGGTCGAAGCCGCGCTCAACGCCGGCAAGCCGGTCGTCACCGCCAACAAGGCGCTGATCGCCGAGCACGGCGCCGAGTTGGCGGCCCTGGCCGAGTCCAAGGGCGTGCCGCTGCTGTTCGAGGCCGCGGTCATGGGCGGAACGCCGGCGGTCAAGATGCTGCGCGAGGCCATGGTCGGCGACGACGTGAAGTCGGTGGCCGGCATCCTCAACGGGACCTGCAACTACATCCTCTCGGAAATGGACAGCGGCGGCCGCTCGTTCGCCGACGTGCTGTCGGAGGCCCAGCGCCTGGGCTACGCCGAGGCCGACCCGACCATGGACGTGGGCGGGTTCGACGCCGCCCATAAGATCTCGATCCTGGCCGCCTTGGCCTTCGGCTGCGCTCCGAACTATGCGGCGGCTGAGATCGAGGGGATCGACCAGGTGGCTCTGCTGGACATCCAGTTGGCCAAGGACCTCGGCTACAAGATCAAGCTCATCGCCTCGGCCGACCGGTCGGCCGAGGGCGTCCTCGTTCGCGTCCATCCTACGCTGGTGGCCCAGAGCCATCCGCTGGCCCAGGCCGGCGGCGCGCTCAACGCGCTGTTCATCGAGGGCACGCGGATCGGCCGGATCTTCATCCAGGGGCCGGGCGCCGGCTCGGGACCGACCGCCGCCGCCGTGGCCGCCGACATCGCCGACGTGATGACGAACGCCAAGCGCCCGGTCTTCCAGGCGCCGGCCAAGGCGCTCAAGCCGTTCACGCCGGTCGATCCGTCCCGCAGCCTGAGCCGCGCCTACCTGCGCTTCCTGGTCAAGGACGAGCCGGGCGTCATCGCCGCGGTGTCGGAGACCCTGGCCGAGGCCGGCGTCTCGATCGAGAGCTTCCTGCAGAAGCCGGTAGAGAACGCCGAAGGCGTGCCGATCGTGCTCACCACGCACGCCGTGGCCGAGTCGGTGCTGACGGCGGCGATCGACCGCATCGCCAATCTGCCGGCGGTGCTGGAAAGACCGCGCCTCTTGCGGATCGCCCGCATATAAGAATCCAAGGATAATCTGCGCCCTTCGAGGTGCTGGGAGAGACAGATGAGTTCGCAAGATCTGGATCGCGGTCTGGTTCTGGACGCGGTCCGGGTGACAGAGATCGCCGCAATCGCCGCCTGGAAGCTGGTTGGACGCGGTGATGAGAAGGCCGCTGACCAAGCCGCCGTGGACGCCATGCGCACGGCGCTGAACGACCTCGACATCGACGGCGAGATCGTGATCGGCGAGGGCGAGCGGGACGAAGCCCCGATGCTGTACATCGGCGAGAAGGTCGGCCGCGGCAAAGGCCCGGCGATCGACATCGCGCTCGATCCGCTGGAAGGCACCACGCTCACGGCCAAGGCGATGGCCAACGCCCTGGCGGTGATGGCCTGGGCGCCGAAGGGCAGCCTGCTCAACGCGCCGGACACCTATATGGACAAGATCGCCTGCGGCCCGGGCTATCCGGCCGGCGTGATCGACCTCGACAAGTCGCCGGCTGACAACGTCAAGGCGCTGGCCGAGGCGAAGGACGTCGATCCGTCCGAGATCACCGTCTGCGTGCTCGACCGCCCGCGCCATGCCGAGATCATCGCCTCGGTCCGTTCGGTGGGCGCGCGCGTCTACCTGATCACCGACGGCGACGTGGCCGGGGTGATCAATACTTCGGACCCGACCACTGGCGTCGACCTCTACATCGGCCAGGGCGGCGCGCCGGAAGGCGTCCTGGCCTGCGCGGCGCTGAAGTGCGTCGGCGGCCAGTTCCAGGGCCGTCTCGTGTTCCGCAACGCCGACGAGAAGGCGCGGGCGACCCGGGTCGGGATCACCGATTTCGACAAGAAGTACGACCTGCACGAGATGGTCCGCGCCGACGCGATTTTCGCGGCGACGGGGGTCACCAACGGCGCTCTGCTGGACGGGGTGGCCTATGAGGACGGCTTCGTCCACACCCACACCCTCGTGATGAACTCCTCGACCCGCACGGTGCGTGAAGTGCGGATGAAGCGGCCGGTCTAGAACCGTGCCCGACGGGGGCTCGGCGGCCGGATATCTTGGCGTTGTGCGGTCGCTTTCCGGCCGCGCATGGCGTGAACGGCCAGCCGATCCCGCCGTGGTGCGCCGCCACCAGCTCGCGCTCGGGCTTTCCGAACCCTTGGCGCGGGCGCTGGCCTCGCGTGGGGTCGCGGCCGACGGCGGCGAGACTTACCTCAATCCTACCCTCAAGGCGCAGTTCCCCGATCCGTCGAGCTTTCTCGACATGGATCGGGCCGCGGCGATCCTGATCGACGCTCTGCTGGCCGACCGGCCGATGACCGTATTCGCCGACTACGACGTGGACGGCGCTTCGAGCGCTGCCCAGTTGGTCCGCTGGTTCAGGGGCATGGGCAAGGAACTGCCGATCTATGTCCCCGACCGGATGACCGAGGGCTATGGCCCGTCGCCGGCGGCGTTCCGCAAGATCCGCGAGTCGGGGGTCGATCTGGTCGTCACCGTCGACTGCGGGGCCGCCGCGTACGAGGCGCTGGCCTGCGCCAAGGAGATCGGCCTCGAGGTGGTGGTGATCGATCACCACCTGATGCGCGATCAGATCCCCGACGTCGCCGCGCTGGTGAATCCCAATCGGCCGGGCTGCGAGTCGGGGCAGGGCGTCCTGGCGGCCGCCGGGGTCGCCTTCGTGCTGCTGGCGGCCCTCAATCGCGAGGCGCGGGGCAGGGGGCTGTTTTCTGATCGCGCCGAGCCTGATCTGCGCCAGTGGCTCGATCTCGCCGCGCTTGGCGCGATCTGCGACGTCACCCAGTTGGTCGGCTTCAATCGCGCGCTGACGGCTCAGGGGCTGAAGGTCATGTCGGCCTGGCGCAACCCCGGCCTTAAGGCCTTGCTTGAGGTCGCCAAGGGCTCCGGACCCGCCAGCGTCTTCCACGCCGGCTTCATCCTGGGACCGCGTATCAACGCCGGCGGTCGCATCGGTCGGTCCGACCTTGGCGCAAGGCTGCTGTCGACCGACGATCCCGAGGAGGCCGCCGCGTTGGCGGCCGAACTCGACGGCCTCAACGCCTCGCGCAAGGAGGTCGAAAAGGAGATCTTCGACGAGGCCGTGCGCATCGTCGAACGTGAAAGCAACCAGGCCGACGCGCCGATGGCGCTGGTGGCGGCCGACGGCTGGCATCCAGGGGTCATCGGCATCGTCGCCAGCCGGCTGCGTGAGCGCTACCGAAAGCCGACGATGGTGATTGGCGTCGACCGCGCGGCGAACGTCGGCAAGGGCTCTGGCCGCTCCCAGCCCGGAGTGAACCTCGGGCGCGCCGTGCAGGCGGCGTTCGACGAGGGACTGCTGCTCGCCGGTGGCGGGCATGCCATGGCCGCGGGGCTTTCGGTCCGGCCGGAGCTCATCCCGGATCTGCGGGCCTTCCTGAACGATCACATCGCCGCGGAGGCGCAGATCGCCGCCGCAGAGGACGCCCTGGACATCGACGCGCTGGTCACCGCCGGCGGGGCCGACCGGGGGCTCTGGCAAGCCTTCCAGGCCATGGCGCCGTTTGGGCCCGGCAATCCGGAGCCGATGTTTGCGGCGGCCAATGTCCGCGTCGAGCGGCCGATGGCTCTTCGCGGCGGCCACGTCCGGGTCACGCTGACGGACGGCTCCGGCGGCCGCCTCAAGGCCGTGGCCTGGCGGGCCGAGGAGACCGAATTGGGCCGCACGCTGCTGGGGGGCGCCGGCGCGATCCATGTCGCCGGCCGGTTGAAGCCCGATGACTGGCAGGGACGTGAGAGCGTCGAGCTTGAAATCGAAGACGCCGCGGACCCCCGGCGCGTCGGCTAAGCCTTGAGCCAGAAGGGCTGCGCGCCTCTGGCGACGGTTCGGATAACGCCGTGCTGAAAAAGGTTTGAGCAAGGCGCTTGCGCACCCGAAGATTCGCCCATATAGACACCGCTCTCGCGGACGCGGTCCCTTCGTCTATCGGTTAGGACGCCAGGTTTTCAACCTGGAGAGAGGGGTTCGACTCCCCTAGGGACTGCCACCGCGAGGCTCCCCAAAATGTAGAGTTTCACGACGCTGGCGCGAGTTTTGCGACCGGGACGTGTGTTGCTTGTAAAATGCCCCATTGACGGCACTAGCGTAACGAGAACACTGTTCTAGTTGGCCATATCCGAAAGGATCGGGGGGAGACCGGGGCCAGAGGGGCAGATGTCTGGTTACGAATTCGAGGGAGTAGGTCCACACGAAGAAGCCGTGCGGATCAGCGGGCGTGTGAAGTGGTTCGACGCCGGCAAGGGCTATGGATTTGTCGTTCCTGACGACCCCAATCAAACGGGGCTCAAGGACGTATTGCTTCACGTCACAAGTCTTCGCAATTCGGGGCGCGAGAGCGCGCTCGAAGGAGCGGTGATTGTCTGTGACGTGATCAGGCGTCCGAAGGGGTGGCAGGTCGCAGAAGTGCTGGAGGTGGACGAGAGTTCCGCCCCGCCGCCATCCGACCGGCGAAGGCACGACGAGGGACATCACGGACGCAGCTTCGATCGCGGGGGCTTTGGCGCCCGCCCGCAGCGCCGTCCGCTGACCCCGCACGGCCCGTTGGAGCGCGCCAAGGTGAAGTGGTTCAACCGCGCCAAGGGCTACGGCTTCGTAGTCAGGGACGGGGAGAGCGGCGACATCTTCGTGCACATCGAAACCCTGCGCCGGTCCGGTATCGAGGACCTGCAACCGGGCGATGATGTCATGGTGCGGTTCGCGGAAGGTCCGAAGGGGCTTGTCGTCGCCGAGATCGAGTCTGTAGGTCTGGCCTAGAGCCCTGCGCGGGCTCTCGACCCAGGCGCGCGACGACCGTCGCGCGCCGGACCCACAGCTCGGAGGTTTCCGGTGCCTAGTCAGAAAAGGCCGCGACGCGGCCTGACCGCGCTTGTCGGCGCCCTCTCGTTGCTTGCGGCCTGCGCGCAGGAGCCAGCGGCGCAGGAATCGGCGACGCACGCTGCTGCGCCTGCTGCGGCATCGACCCCGACGGGGGGAGCGGTCGGACAGCCGCCGGCCGGCTTCGAGGCGTTGGAGGCTGTGACGCCTACCGGCCGCACTCGCTTCTTCGTCGAGATGGCCGATACCGACGCCGAGCGCGAAAGAGGGCTGATGTTCCGCAAGGAGGTTCCGCCCGATCGGGGCATGCTGTTCGACTTCAAGACGCCGCGTGAGGTGGCGTTCTGGATGAAGAACACCCTGATCCCACTGGACATCATCTACATCCGGACGGACGGCACGATCTTGTCCATCGCCCGCAACACGACGCCGCTGTCGGAGGCGCCGATTCCGTCGGGCGGCCCCGTGGTCGGCGTGCTGGAATTGGCTGGCGGGCGGACAGGCGAGATCGGCCTGATGCCCGGCGACCGCATCGAACACCGGATTTTCAAGCGTGACTGACAAGGACGTTGTTCCCGAGCCGCCGCCCGGCTTTGTCGCGTCCGGTAGCCGGGGGCCGTTTTCCAGCCACAACGGCCCGTACTTTCATCGCGCCGAGATGGGCGAGGTGACCGAGCAGGCGTTCTACGCCCTGCCGCGCCACGCCAATGGGCTGGGGCTGGTGCATGGCGGGATGCTGACCGCCTTCCTGGACGGCCTGATGGGCGCGGCGGTATATCGGGCCGCGCGGCAGACCGCGGTGACGATCCACCTCTCCATCGACTTCCTGCACATGGCGCGGGTCGGCGAATGGGTGATGGGCGAGGCGTGGGTGACGCGCGCCACGCGCGACGTCGCCTTCGTGGAGGCCCGCGCCCATGTCGCGGGAACGGATGTCGTGCGCGGCTCGGCGGTGTTCAAGTTGATGCGGCGGCACGGCTAGGCGCCGCCGCGCGACTTTGTTCAATTGCGGGAAAGGCCAAAGCCTTATATCCCGCGCTCTCCGGCGCTCTTCGGGGTGTAGCGCAGCCTGGTAGCGCATCTGCTTTGGGAGCAGAGGGTCGCAGGTTCGAATCCTGCCGCCCCGACCACGCCGGTCAGATTTCTATGAGGGTTCGCATGCTCGCGCGCATCTATCGTCCGGCCAAGAACGCCATGCAGTCCGGCAAGGCCAAGACCAAGGACTGGGTGCTCGAGTTCGAGCCTGCCTCGGCCCGCCGTTCGGATCCGCTGATGGGCTGGACGCTGACCAGCGACATGAACGGCCAGATTCGTCTCTCCTTCGAGACCAGCGACGAGGCGGTGGCCTACGCCCAGGCGCACGGCATTCCGTTCCAGATCACCGAGCCGAAGGCGCCTAAGCGCATCCTCAAGGCCTACGCCGACAACTTCGCCTACAATCGCAAGCAGTCCTGGACGCACTAAGCGCCTGCCAGGCGCCCATAGCTCAACCGGATAGAGCATCCGCCTTCTAAGCGGACGGTTGCAGGTTCGAGTCCTGCTGGGCGCGCCAACTCCGCCTCCCGACGAGACAGGGTTCAGGCCCAACGTCGCGGCCGCAGCGGCTCTAAGCGGCAAGGTTGAGTTTGCTGGCAGGGACAGGGATGGTCGCCGCTTGATTCTGTGACCTGGGGATTTGCGATGACCTGCATCAAGAACTCCGCCGCCGTCTTGGCGGCGCTTGTCGTCTTGGCGGGCGGCCCAGCGTTGGCGGCTGGCCTCACGGTGCAGGAGCAGCAGCTGGTCCAGGCGGCGGCCGCCGAGGAGGCCCGGTCCCTCCAGCTGTTGGAAACGCTGGTCAACATCAACAGCGGCACCCTCAACAAGCCCGGCGTCGAAGAGGTCGGCCGGCGGATGCAGGCCGAGTTGAAGGCGCTGGACTTCGAGGTCCGTTGGGTCCCGATGCACGAGGTCGATCGCGCCGGCCATCTGGTGGCGGTCCACAGTGGATCGGGCAAGGGCAAGCGGATGCTGCTCATCGGCCACCTCGACACGGTCTTCGAACCCGACAGTCCGTTCCAGAAGTACGTCCGCCGGGGCGACCTCGCCGAGGGGCCGGGCGTCAACGATATGAAGGGCGGACTGGTCATCATGGTCGCGGCCCTGCGGGCTATGCAGGCGGCGGGGACCCTGAAGGACGCCGATATCACCATCGTCCTGACCGGCGACGAGGAACGCGGGGGGAGGCCCCTGTCGGTGTCGCGCGCGGAGCTGATCGACGCCGCCAAGGCCAGCGACATGGCGCTCGAGTTCGAGGGACTAGCCCAGGAGAACGGCAAGGACATGGCCTCGATCGCCCGCCGGTCGTCGACCGATTGGACGCTGACGGTCACAGCCAAGTCCGGCCACTCGTCGGGCGTCTTCAACGACACCGTGGGATATGGCGCGGCCTATGAACTGGCCCGCATCGTCGACGCTTTCCGCAAGGAGGCGCGCGAGCCGAACGCGACCTTCAATGTCGGCTATATGCTGGCCGGGACAGCCGCCGCGCCCAACGACAGCGACACGGGCGGCGTCGCCACAGGCAAGACCAACATCATCCCCGCGCAGGCGGTGGCGCGCGGCGATCTGCGGACGCTTTCCAACGCCCAGACACAAAGCGTACGGGCCAAGATGCGGGCTATCGTGGCTCAGCCGCTGAACGGAGCGAGCGCGTCCATCGCCTTCGATGGCGGCTATCCGGCCATGGCCCCGAGCGAGGCGTCGCGACAGCTGTTGGGGCGGCTCAACGAGGTCAATCGAGACCTTGGGCTTGAGCTGATGGCCGAGCTTGATCCGCTCAAGCGGGGGGCAGGCGACATCGGCTTCGTCGGCGACATCGTCCCTGGCCTGATCGGGTTCGGCGCGGCGGGCGCCGGGGCGCATGCGCCCGGCGAAACCATGGACCTGTCCAGCATCGATCGGCAGACCAAGCGGGCGGCCCTGTTCATGAGCCGGATGGCGCGGCCCTAGCGCGCGGCGGAGAAGGCGTCGAGGCCACGGCGGAGGTCCGCCATCAGATCCTGCTCGGTCTCAAGACCGATGTGCAGGCGCATCAGCGGGCCGTCGTAGGTCGGGGCGAATTTGCGCTTGCCGAGCTGAGGGTCGCTGACGATGGCCAGGCTCTCGAAACCGCCCCACGAGAAACCCAGCCCGAACAACTTCAGGGCGTCCAGGAACGCGTCCGCGGCTTGCGGCGTGCCCCCCTTCAGCGCGAAGCCGAACAGGCCGCAGGCGCCGCTGTAGTCGCGCGCCCAGAGGGCATGGTCCGCCGCGCCCGGCAGCGCCGGATGGATGACCTCGGCGACTTCCGGCTGGGCCGCCAGCCAGGTTGCGATGCGCAAGCCGGACTCGCCCTGGGCCTTGAGCCGGGCCGGCAGCGTGCGCAGGCCGCGCAGCATCTGGTAGGCGTCGTCCGCCGAGACCGACCAGCCGAGATTGTGAACCCCTTCCGCGAGTTGATGCACCAACGCCGGGTCGCGAGCCGCGGCCGATCCCATGAACACGTCGGAGTGCCCGCCGACATACTTGGTCAGCGCCTGGACGCTGATGTCCACGCCGTGTTCTAGCGGCTTGAACAGATAGCCGGCGCCCCAGGTGTTGTCGGTCAGGGTCAGGACGCCCTTCGCCTTCGCCAGCTCGGCGACGGCCGCCAGGTCCATCATCTCGAAGGTCAGCGAGCCAGGCGACTCCATCATGATCAGCCGCGTCCGCTCACCCGTTAGGTCGAGCAAGGCTTCCGGCGACAGCCGGGGATCGAAGTAGCGAACCCCTATCCCGTAGCGCTTCAGGACGTTGTCGCAGAACCGCCGGCTGGGCTTGTAGATGTTGTCGGCCGCCAGCACTTCGTCGCCCGCCTGCAGAACGGCCAGAACCGCGCCGGTCACCGCCGACAGGCCCGACGGGTATAGGCAGACGCCCGCAGCCCCCTCCATCTCGGACAGCGCTTGCCTCAGGGCGTCGTGGGCCGCGAGGCCTGCGCGGCCGTAGGTGAGGAACGAATCATCGTCGTATAGGGCCGCTGCATTGGGCAGCAGCACCGTCGAGCCCTTCTGGATCGGCGGGCCGACGGTCTTCACGAGCTCGCCGTCGTGCGCCCCGGCGCGAATGAGGCGGGTTTCTTGGGTGACGCGGGTTGACGGGGTGGAGCGAACTTGAGCCATGATCGCATGGCACTTAGAGCCTCCACAGCTAAGCAATCAAGGAGGGCGGCCAATCTCCCGGCTCAGTATTTCTACCAAGATCCCCAGTAGCGTCGCCGCGATGCTGTTGCTGGCCGCCTGCGGGAGGGAGCAAGCCGCACCGCCGCCGCCGCCCGCGCCGAAGGTGGAGCCGCCTCCGACGACGGGAGATTACAAGCCCAAACCCAGTCCCACGCTGACGGCGGTGAAGGCTCGAGGGTGGGTATCCTGTGGGGTCAATCCGGGCCTGCCGGGGTTCGCCTACGCCGATGATCGCGGCGCCTGGCGTGGATTCGACGTCGACATTTGCCGCGCCGTCGCGGCCGCCGTGCTCGGCGACGCCAATGCTGTGCGCTTTACGCCCGTCGCGGCGGCCGAACGCTTCGCCGCCTTGCGCGGCGGCAAGATCGACGTCCTGGCCCGCAACACGTCGTGGACGCTGGCGAGGGACGCGGGCGAGGGGGTCGACTTTGCGGCGATCACCTATTTCGATGGGCAAGGGTTTCTAGCGCCCAAGTCGCTGAACCTGACGAGCGCCGATGAGCTGAACGGCGCGCGGATCTGCGTCCAGCGCGGCACGGCGAGCGAGACCAATGTCGAGGACTACTTCAAGGCCCGAGGACTCAAGTACACGCCCGTCGTGACCAAGTCCGAGTCCGAGGCCCGCGCCCTTTACCAGAGCGAAGGCTGCGATGCGTTCACGGCCGACGTCTCGGCCCTGGCTTCGGCGCGATCGGTGATGAACAATCCCAACGCCCACGTGATCCTGCCGACCGTGATCTCGAAGGAGCCGCTGGCGCCTGTGGTTCGCCAGGATGATCCGGTGTGGACTGACATCGTGCGCTGGACGGTCTATTCGCTGATCCTCGCTGAGGAGTTCGGGGTCACTTCGAAGACGGCCGAGGAACTGGCCAAGAGTTCGGTCGACCCGCGGGTGCGCCGCTTGCTGGGGGTGGAGGGCGATTTCGGGCCGCTGATGGGCCTGCGCCGGGACTTCGCCCTACAGGCGATCATGCAGGTCGGCGCTTATGACGAAGTCTTCGCCCGTAATCTGGGGGCGCAGTCGGCCTTGAAGCTGGAGCGCGGCCATAATGCGCTTTGGAGCGCCCCGAAGCCTGGCCTGCTCTATGCGCCGCCTGCGCGCTAGGCGCCGGTGACGACGGGGGCGTCGGCCAGGCCGCCCCATTCGCTCCAGGAGCCGTCATAGACCGCCGTGCGGTCCCGTCCGAGCCGCGCGAGGGCCAGGGCCAGCACCGAGGCGGTGACCCCGGACCCGCAGGTCGTGACGATCGGTCTGGCGAGATCGACGCCGGCCTGCTCGAAGACGGACTTGAGTTCAGCGGCAGGGCGCAAGGTTCCGTCCTCGGCGATGACCTGCTCCCAGGGCAGGTTGGCCGCGCCCGGCATGTGCCCGGACCGCAGGCCGGCGCGCGGCTCGGGCGCCTCGCCGCGGAAGCGGGCGGCCGAGCGGGCGTCGAGCATCTGCGCCGAGCCCGATTGCAGGATGGTCTTGACGTCCGCGGCGCTTCTCACGAGGTCGGGGTCGAATCGCGGCGCGACGGCGGCGGGCGAGGGAACCACGTCGCCGGCCTCGACCGGACGGCCCTCGGCGAGCCACTTGCGAAGGCCGCCGTCTAGCACGCGGACCTTGTCGTAGCCCATGGCCCGCAGGGTCCACCAGACGCGGGCGGCCGAGCGGATGCCGTGGACGTCGTAGACGACGATGTCGGCGTCGCGGGACAGGCCGAGTTCGCCGGCGGCCTGGGCGAAGGCCTCGGGAGTCGGGAGCATGTGCGGCAGGTCGGTGTCGTGGTCGGCGACATGATCAATGTCGAAAAACACGGCTCCAGGAACATGCCGCTGGAGATATTCGGCGCGGCCGTCGCGGGCCTCGGCGGGCATGTGCCAGCTGCCGTCGACGACGCGGACCGAACCCAGGCGGTCCGCCAGCCAGGCAGTGGAGACGACCGGGTCCATGGCTAGAGCCAGCGCGGGATCGGGAAGCCGCGCTCCTTGAGGAAGACGGGGTTGAAGATCTTGCTCTGGTAGCGGGCGCCCTGGTCGCAGAGGATGGTCACGATGGTGTGCCCGGGGCCGAGGTCCTTGGCCATGCGCATGGCGCCGGCGACGTTGATGCCGGTCGAACCGCCCATCACAAGGCCCTCGTGCTCGACCATGTCGAAGATCACCTTGAGCATCTCGATGTCGTCGATGCGGTAGGGATGATCGACCTTGAGGCCTTCGAGGTTGGCGGTGATCCGGCCCTGGCCGATGCCCTCGCTGATCGAGGTTCCGTCCGACTTCAGCTCGCCGTCGGCGTACCAGGAATAGAGCGCCGCCCCATGCGGATCGGCCAGGCCGATCTTCACGTTCGGATTGCGGGCGCGCAGGCCTTCGGCGACGCCGGCGAGCGTGCCGCCCGAGCCGACCGCGCAGATGAAGGCGTCGACCTTACCGCCGGTCTGTTCCCAGATCTCCGGAGCCGTCGTCTCGACGTGCGCCTGGCGGTTGGCGACGTTGTCGAACTGGTTGGCCCAGATCGCGCCGGCCGGCTCCTTGGCGTTCAGCTCCTCGGCCAGGCGGCCGGAATAGCGGACGTAGTTGTCGGGATTGGAGTAGGGAACGGCGTCGACCTCGACCAACTCGGCGCCGAGCAGGCGGATGGCGTCCTTCTTTTCCTGACTCTGGGTCCGCGGGATGACGATGGTGGTCTTGTAGCCGCTGGCCGCCCCGACCATCGCCAGGCCGATGCCGGTGTTGCCGGCCGTGCCCTCGACGATGCGGCCGCCGGGCCGCAGCAGGCCGCGCCGTTCAGCATCGCGCACGATATAGAGGGCCGCGCGGTCCTTGACCGAGGCTCCCGGGTTCATGAACTCGGCCTTGCCGAGAATTTCGCATCCTGTCGCCTCGCTTGCACGGCGAAGACGGATCAGGGGCGTGTTTCCGATGGCGTCGAGGACGCTGCTGGCGACGGTCATAGCCGACTACTTAAGCCGGGCGGCAGGCGCAGAACAGGGGGCAAAGCCTCAGCTTTCGTCGAACCGGCCTAAGCTGTTCTGGGGCCTAGGCGCGCGAAAGGCTGAGCTGCACGACATTGGTCCGCTCGGTGCGGAAGCCCGCCTCGCAGTAGCTGAGATAGAAGCGCCAGAGCTTGCGGAAGCGCTCATCGAAGCCGAGCGCGGCGATCCCGTCCCACGCGCTCTCGAAGCGGCGGCCCCATTCGGCGAGGGTGTCGGCGTAGTCCTGACCGAAGCGGGTGATCCCGGTCCAGGCCAGGCCCGTCTCACCGGTGACGTCCTTCAGCCGCGCCTCGGACGGCAGCATCCCGCCCGGGAAGATGTACTTCTGGATGAAGTCCGCCCGCCGACGGTAAGACTCGAAAATCTCGTCGCGGATGGTGATGATCTGAAGGCCTGCGCGCCCGCCCGGTCGCAACACATCGCGGATCTTGCCGAAGTAGGTCGGCCAGTAGCGCTCGCCTACCGCCTCGAACATCTCGATCGAGGCGACGCGGTCGAACTGGCCCTGCACGTCGCGGTAGTCGACCATCCGGATCTCGGCCCGTTCGGCCAGGCCCTGCTCGAAGATGCGTTTGCGGGCGAAGTCGAACTGTTCCTGGGAAATGGTGATGCCGGTCACCTTGGCGCCAACCTCCTTGGCCGCGTACTCGGCGAACCCGCCCCAGCCGCAGCCGATCTCAAGCACGCTCTGATCGCGTTCCAGCCCCATGCCTTGGGCTAGCGATCGGTACTTGTTGGTCTGCGCCAACTCCAGCGGCTCGCCGTCGCGCGAGTAGCGGGCCGAGGAATAGGTCATCGTCGGGTCGAGCCACTGCCCGTAGAAGGCGTTGCCGAGGTCGTAGTGGGCATGGATGTTCTTGCGCGATCCCTTGCGGGTGTTGGCGTGCAGGCTGTGGCCGATGAAGTTGACGGCCCGCACGACCGGGTTGCCAAGGAAGAACCGGGCAAGGCGGTCGAAGTTCATGCTGACCGCGCCAAGCACCGCCGAGAGGTCCGGCGTGTCCCACTCGCCGGCCATGTAGCCCTCGGCGAAGCCGATGTCGCCGGCCGCCAGCACGCGGCGCATGAAGCCGAAGTCGTGGACGACGATGCGTCCGTCGACGCCGGGCTCCGGCCCCTTGATCCCCAGTTCGCGCCCTGAGGGCGTGATGAAGGTGAGTGAACCGGCTCTCCAATTCAGCGCCAGCAACCGGGCCGCAAAGCGGAATGCGGCAGGCGCGCCGACCAATGCCGGCAGCTTGCCGAAGGCCCGTGGTGAGGCGGCCAAGGCCGCCAGCGATGGTTCATGCGCCAAGGTCATGGCCGCAACCCTCGATTTTCACACCTGCAACACTGCATTTGGGATTGAATAGAATCAACTCCAGTACGCGGAAGCTGTGCAGCTGGTTGCCGAGGTTCACGTTTTCGCGCTTGTGAACCGGGCGCACGCGCGCCACTTAGGCCCTGGCGCGAGCGCGCCGCTGATCACCCAAATTCGAGAATGTCATGACCGCACTGACGCTTAATCGCTGGAATCTCTCGATCGGCGACGGCCAGCCGCTGGTCGTGATCGCCGGGCTGAATGTCATCGAAGACCTGGACCTGGCGCTGGAGACCGGCCGCCACCTGAAGGCCGTAACGGCCGAACTGGGCCTGCCCTATGTGTTCAAGGCGAGCTTCGACAAGGCCAACCGCTCGTCGGTGAAGAGCTTTCGCGGGCCCGGCCTGAAGGAAGGCCTGAAGATCCTGGCCGAGGTGAAGGCGCAGCTCGACGTGCCGATCTGCACCGACCTGCACGAGGTCGAACAGGCCGAGCCCGTGGCCGCCGTCGCTGATTTGGTGCAAATCCCGGCGTTTCTTTGCCGCCAAACCGATCTCGTCGTGGCGACGGCCAAGGCGACCGGCGCGGCCGGCGGCCTGGTGCACGTCAAGAAGGCGCAGTTCCTGGCCCCCTGGGACACCAAGAACATCCTCAGCAAGATCAAGGAAGTTTCGCACGTCGGGGTGATCCTCTGCGAGCGCGGCAGTTCGTTCGGATACAACAACCTGGTGGTCGACATGCTGGCGATCCCGGAAATGAAGAAGCTGGGCGCTCCGGTGACGATCGACGCCACCCACGCGGTGCAGCTGCCGGGCGCCGACCCGCGCACGGCGGGCGCCTCGACCGGCGGACGTCGCGACGGCGTTTCGATCATCGCCAAGGCGGCGGTGGCCTCGGGCGCCAATGGCGTGTTCTTCGAATTCCACCCCGATCCGGACAAGGCGCTGTGCGACGGCCCGAGTTGCCTGCCGCTGGATGGCGCGCGCGATCTGCTGGCCAGCGTCAAAGCCGTTCATGCGGCGGTTCAGTAATCGGCGTAGGCTCTGAGCATCATGGACCTCGCGGCCCTTCAGAAGATCCTCTCGGCCCTGTCGGGCGCCCGCATCGCCTGCGTCGGCGACCTGATGGTGGACCGGTTCGTCTATGGCGACGTGACCCGCGTTTCGCCCGAGGCGCCGATCCCGGTCCTGGCCCGCAAGCGTGAGCTGGTGATGCTGGGCGCGGCGGGGAACGTCGCGCGCAACGCTGCGGCGCTGGGCGGCGAGGTCTGCCTGGTCGGGATGATCGGCGGCGATCCGGAGGGCGTCGAGGCCCTGCGCCTGATCAAGGCCGAGGAAGGCGTCGAGGGCTTCGTCGTCACCGACGGCGCGCGCCCGACCACCCTGAAGACCCGCTTCGTGTCCGGCGGCCAGCAACTGCTGCGGGTCGACATGGAGACCAGCGGCCCGGCGACCGGCGAGGTCGAACAACGCCTGGTCCGCACCGTCCGCGACGTGGCCAAGGACGCCGGCGTCATCCTGCTGTCGGACTACGGGAAGGGCGTGGTGACCCCGGCGGTCATCGAGGCCTGCCGGGCGTCCGGCGCGCTGATGATCGTCGACTCCAAGGCCCGTTCGTTCGCGCGCTACGGGGCGGTCGACATCGTCAAGCCGAACGCCGCCGAACTGGCGCACGCCACCGACATGCCGACCCAGACCGACGCCGAGATCGAGGCGGCGCTGGCCCACGCCCTGACGCTTTGTGAGGCCAAGGCGATCCTGGTGACGCGGGCCGCCAAGGGCATCTCGCTGGCCGAGCGCGGCAAGAGCGTGCGCCATTTCCCCGGCGTGCCACGCGAAGTGTTCGACGCCTCCGGCGCCGGCGACACCACCCTGGCCGCGCTCGGCGTCGCGCTGGCGGCCAAGGTCGACGTGGCCGACGCCATCGAGTTCGCGATGCTGGCGTCCGGGGTCGCGGTCGGCAAGGCCGGGACGGCGGTCGTCACCCCCGAGGAGATGATCGAGGCCTCGATCACCGCGCACATGGCCCCGGCCGAGGCCAAGATCGCCACGCCGCAACGCATGGCCGACGAAATCGCCCGCTGGCGGGCGAAGGGCTTGAAGGTCGGTTTCACCAACGGCTGCTTCGATATCCTGCACCGCGGTCACGTGGCCTATCTGGCCCAGGCACGGGCCTGGTGCGACCGGCTGATCGTCGGGGTGAATTCGGACCGTTCGGTGCGCGAGCTGAAGGGCGAGGGCCGGCCGGTCAACGACCTGGAGAGCCGCGCCATGGTGCTGGCCGGGTTGGGGTCGGTGGACCTGGTGGCCCCGTTCGATGAGGACACCCCGATCGCCTTGATCGAAACCGCTCGCCCCGACGTGCTGATCAAAGGCGCCGACTACGCCGAGAGCGAGGTGGTCGGCGGCGATTTTGTGAAGTCTTATGGGGGCGAGGTCAGGCTGGCCCAGATCGTGGACGGCTATTCCACGACCGCGGCTATCGCCCGGATGCAGGAGAAGGCATGACCCGTCGCATCATCTTCGTCACTGGCGGCGCCGGCTTCATCGGTTCGAACATTGTCGCCAAACTGGCCGAGGACCCTTCGCTGGACGTGGTGGTCTGCGACCGGCTGCGCGAGGCCGAGCTCGGCAAGTGGCGCAACATCGCCAAACACCCGATCGGCGATTTCGTAGCGCCCGAAGCGATGTTCGAGTGGCTGGAGAAGCGCTGGCGCGACGTCGAGCTGGTCGTCCACATGGGCGCGGTGTCCTCGACGACCGAACCGGACGCCGACAAGATCATCCATTCGAACTTCACGCTGTCGCGCGACCTGTTCCGCTGGTGCGCCGATCACCAGCGCCGCTTCATCTACGCGTCGTCGGCCGCGACCTATGGCGATTCCGTCGACTTCCAGGATCGCGACGACCTGGAATGGCTGACGGGCCTGCGGCCGCTGAACACCTATGGCTGGTCCAAGGCGCTGTTCGACCTGTTCGCCGCGCGCCAGGCCGCGCGCGATTATGCGCCGCCGCAGTGGGTCGGGCTGAAGTTCTTCAACGTCTACGGGCCGAACGAAGAACATAAGCACTCGATGAAGTCGGTCGCCTCGCAGATCTGGCCGAAGGTGCGCGACGGCCATTCGGTGCAGCTGTTCAAGTCGTACCGCGAGGGCGTGCCCGACGGCGGCCAGACCCGCGACTTCGTCTATGTCCGCGACGTCGCCGACGTGATCGGCTGGCTGGCCAAGAACGAGCAGGTCAACGGTATCTACAACCTGGGCTCGGGGACCGCCCGGACCTTCGAGGACCTGGCGCGCGCCGTCTTCGCCGCGGCCGGCCGGGCCCCGGAGATCGAGTACACGCCGATGCCGCCGGCGATCCGGGACAAGTACCAGTATTTCACCCAGGCCAAGATGGAGCGGCTGCAGGCGGCCGGTTACAACCAGCCGATGACGACCCTGGAGGACGGCGTGAGCGACTACGTGAAGCGCTATCTCTCCCAGCCTGATCCCTACCGCTAGGCGAAGGGGCGCATGGCCGATCGTCCGAAGGGTATTCGGCGTCTGATGGCCGCCGCGATCGTGCTGGTCGCGCTGGTGCTGGCGGCCGCGGTCTATGTCTGGCGCGACGACATCCTGCGCACGCGGCTCGATCCGAAAGAGCCCTTCCAGACCTATGATCCGCCGCCGGCGCCGGACTATGCGCAGCGGTCGGCCTGGGCGCTGATGCCGAACGCGCCTGAGGCGCCGACGGCGGGCGAGCCCCCCGCCGACGTGTTCTTCGTCGGGCCGACGACCTTCGACGGCGGCCGTCATTGGAACGCGCCGATCGACGACCCCAAGGCCGACCGCCTGTTCCGACAGGTGATGGCGCCGAACTATGCCGGTCCGTTCGTCCGGGTCGGCCGGATCTTCGCGCCGCGCTACCGCCAGGCCAGCCTCTATACGCTGATGACACTGCGCGACGACGCCAGGGAGGCGCGCCGTTTCGCCTATGGCGACGTCGCCCAGGCGTTCCGCTACTACGTCGCCCACTACAACCTCGACCGCCCGTTCGTGATCGTCGGGGTGGAGCAGGGCGGCACCCTGGCGACGCGGCTGATCGCCGAGGAGGTCGCGGCCAATCCGACGCTGCGCGCGCGCCTCGCGGCCGCCTATCTGGTGCAGACGGTCGTCCCCTCCGACAACCCGCCGCTGCCGCCGTGCCTGGCGCCCAAGCAGACCGGTTGCCTGGCGGCCTGGGCTTCGGTCTATGACGGCGAGCCCGAGCGCGCCCAGGCGCTGCTGGACCGCTCGCTGGTCTGGAACGACGTTGGGCAACTGGTCAATCTCGGCAGTCGCACCCCGATCTGCTTCAATCCCTTGTTCGGCGCGGTCGTCGACGCCGAGGCGCCGGCGCGCCTGAACCTGGGGGCGACCAACGCGACGGGGCTGGAATGGGGCGCGCGCCCGGCGTTCCTGACCCGCCAGGTCGGGGCCAAGTGCGACAAGGGAATCCTGCGGGTGACGCGGCCGAAGTCGCCGTCGCTCAAGCCCTCGGGGTCCTGGACCGACCGCCGCCGGGCGCCAGGCTACAACGTGTTCTTCGCCGACCTGGAAGCCGACGCCGGGGCCCGGGTCGCGGCCTTGGCCGAGCCCGGAACGACGCCTGCCGATTGACCCTCCGAGGTTTCGGGGACCATCGTGGCGTCACCGCAGGGCAGGAGACGCCGGATGGACAACCGCCAGATCGTTCTTGAGCAGATTCCGCAGGGCAAGCTGACGCCGGATCACTTCCGGATGCAGACGACGCCGGCCCCCGCGCCCGCCGACGGCGAGGTGCTGGTACGCACGCGGTACATCTCGCTAGACGCGGCGAACCGAGCCTGGATGCAGGGGGCGACCTATGTTCGGCGCTGCAGTCCGGCGACGTCATGGCCGGCGGCGCGGTCGCCGAGGTGGTCGAGAGCAAGGCGGCGGGGCTCAAGGCCGGCGACCTCGTGTTCGCCGACACCGGCTGGCAGGAGTACGCCGCCGTTCCGGCCAAGGGGCTGGCGCCGCTGCCCGACCTGAAGCCGATGACCCACCTGATCAGCGTCTATGGGGTGGCCGGGCTGACGGCCTATTTCGGGCTGATGGAGTGCGGCCGGCCGCAGGCGGGCGAAACGGTCGTGGTCTCAGCCGCGGCCGGATCGGTCGGGTCGATCGTCGGGCAGCTTGCCAAGATCAAGGGCTGCCGGGTGGTCGGGATCGCCGGCGGGGCCGAGAAGTGCGCCTGGCTGACCGATGAACTCGGGTTCGATGCGGCGGTCGACTACAAGGCCGGCGACGTGCGGCGCGCGCTGCGGGCGGCCTGTCCGGACGGGGTCGACGTCTATTTCGACAATGTCGGCGGCGAGGTCTTCGAGGCGGCGCTGTTCAACATGAACAATTTCGGCCGCATCGCCTGCTGCGGGGCGGTTTCGCAGTACGACGGGGCAGCGCCCGCGCATGGGCCGCGCGGGGTGCCGGGACTGATCGTCACCAAGCGGCTGAACGTGCGCGGCTTCATCGTCTCGGACTTCTACGACCGCCGCGACATCGCCCTGGCCGAACTGCAGGCCTGGGTGGCCAGCGGGGCGCTGAAGGTCCAGGAGGACGTCATCGAGGGGTTGGAGAACACGCCGGCGGCGCTGGTCGGCCTGCTGGCCGGGGAGAACCGCGGCAAGCGCATGGTCAAGGTCAGCTAGCCAGCCCGCATCCTAGCCCGCATCCTTCAGGGGCGAGCTCGGCCGCCAGTCGAACAACTCCTGCAGCACCCGCAGGGCCTGGCCGCGCGGCGAGGTCAGGGCGGGGTCGCGTTCCATGATCAGGCGCGCGTCGTCGCCGGCCGCGGCGATCAGGTCGCGGTGGGCGATCGGGTCGGCGAAGACGTAGGCCGGAAAGCCCGATTGGCGCAGGCCGAGCGCGTCGCCGCCGCCGCGCAGCTCCAGGTCGCGCTCGGCGATCAGGAAGCCGTCGTCGGTGCGGCGCAGGATGTCGAGCCGCTTCTGGGCGGTCTCCGACAGCGGCGGATCGTAGAGCAGCACGCAGGCGCTCTCGCGCGAGCCGCGGCCGACCCGTCCGCGCAGCTGGTGCAGCTGGGCCAGGCCGAAGCGTTCGGCCTGTTCGATGACCATGATGGTGGCGTTGGGGACGTTGACCCCGACCTCGACGACGGTCGTGGCGACCAGCAGGCTGATCTTGCCGTCGGCGAAGTCGGCCATGACCGCGTCCTTCTCCGGGCCGGTCATCTTGCCGTGCACCAGGCCGACGCCGGGGCCGATCCTGGCGCGCAGCTCGGCGGCGCGCTGTTCGGCGGCCTTGAGGTCGATCAGTTCGGATTCGGAGACCAGCGGGCAGATCCAGAACGCCTGGGCCCCGTGGGCGATGGCGTCGCGCAGGCGGGCCTCGATCTCGTCCAGGCGGGTGGTCGGGACGGCGCGGGTGGCGACCGGGGTCCGGCCGGGCGGCTTCTCGTCGATCCGCGAGACGTCGAGGTCGCCGTAGACGGTGAGCTCCAGGGTGCGCGGGATCGGGGTCGCCGACATGGCGATCAGGTGGACGGCCTGGCCCTTGGCCTGCAGCCGCTGGCGTTCGGCGACGCCGAACCGGTGCTGTTCGTCGATGACCGCCAGCCGCAGGTTCTGGAACGCGACGTCGTCCTGGAAGAGGGCGTGGGTGCCGACCGCGACCTGCACGGCGCCGGACGCCAGGGCGCGCAGCTTCTCGGCCCGCGCCGCGCCCTTGTCGCGGCCGGTCAGCAGGATGGCGGTGAGCCCGTGGCGGGCCAGCGGGCCGGAAATGGTCTCGAAATGCTGGCGGGCGAGGATCTCGGTCGGGGCCATCAGCGCGCTCTGGCCGCCGCCGGCGGCGACGTCGGCCATGGCCAGCATGGCGACGACGGTCTTGCCCGAGCCGACGTCGCCCTGGACCAGGCGGCTCATCCGCTCGCCGGCCTCGAAGTCGCGGCGGATGTCGGCCAGGGCCCGCTCCTGGGCGCCGGTCAGGCGGTAGGGCAGGTCTTCGCGTACGGCTTCGGCCAGCGCCGAGGCGGCGATGCGGGCGGCGGGCTCGGCGCGGCGCTCGGACTTGCGCTGGGCCATGGCCAGCTGGTGGGCGAGCAGCTCGTCATAGGCCAGGCGCTGGATGTGGAGGGTCTGGGGCGCGAGGTCGGCCTCCGACTGCGGGGCGTGCAGCAGCGCCAGCGCCTCGCGCCAGGACGGGAACCGCTCGCGGGCCAGCCAGGCGGGGTCCTGCCATTCCGGCAGGTCCGGCGCGCGGCCGAGCGCCTCCAGCGCGAACTTGCGCACGGTGCGGGCCGGCAGGCCGGCGGTGGCCGGATAGACGGCCTCGAAGGCCGGGATGTCGGCGGCCCGGTCGGGGGCGACGATGTAGTCGGGGTGGGCGATCTGCAGGCCGGCGCCGAACCGCTCGACCTTGCCGCTGACCAGCCGCTTGGAGCCGAGCGGGTGCTTGGCCTCGAGCTGGCCGCCGAAGCTGCCGAAGAACACCAGGCTGAGCACGCCGGTGCCGTCATAGGTCTCGACCCGCCAGGGCTGCTGGGGGCTGCGCGGGCGCTTGTAGGCGTCGATCTGGACCTCGAAGATCTGCACCGCGCCCTCGACCGCGCCGGCGACGGTGGCGTGCTCGCGGCGGATCACCGAGTGCGGGCGCAGGAAGGCGACGTCGCGCACGATCGGCCCCGCCAGCTTCTCCAGCAGGGGCGCGACGCGCGCGCCGACGCCCTTGAGGGTCGTGATCGGTGCGTAGAGCGGAAAGAGAATCTCGGGCCGCATGGCCGGAACATAGCGCGACCATGGACAGCCTGCGGCGCCCATGATGAAGTTCGGCAAAACCCAGGGGGGAAATCATATGCGTAAAGCGCTTCTGGCGGCCGTCGGCGTCGCCATGCTCGCGGCCTGCAGCCCTGCGGCCGAACAGGTCGAGCAGGCCAAGGCTCCGGTGGCCGAGCCCGCCGTACCGGTCGATCCGACGTTCACCGGCCTGACCCGTCCGAAGGGCGACGCCCAGTTCGGCTACTATCTGCCCACCGCCGAGGTGAAGGTCGGCGACTACCGGCTCGACAACCTGCACATCGCCGGCCAGATGGGCTTCAACGACTGGGAGAAGGGCGAGCGGACCAAGACCTACGCCCCGGTGATGCTGGAGTTCGTCGACATCACCAGCCCGGCCCGAAAGAACGCGCTGGGCAACGTCGTCTATTCGGTGAAGCTGAAGGTGCTGCCGGCCGCATACGCCGTCACCGACGATCGCATCCGCCTGGTGGGCAGCCATCCCAAGCTGGGCGAGGTGCGGCTGGACGCCAAGCTGGACCCTGCGGCGCTGAAGAAGACCAAGGGCACGAAGGGCAAGGACGGCCTGACCGTCGCGACCGGGGCGCTGCAGGTCGGCGACACGCCGTTCAAACAGGTGGCCTTCACCTGGCGCGGCGGCGACTGGGGCTGAGCCTTTTCAGCGAACGCGCTCTGGCGCGCGTGGGCGTAGCGGCCTATATCGGCCGCTCTCCCATGAGCACCGACGACACACGACTGAAGCGTTTGAAGTTCCGGGCCTGGCACCGGGGCTTCCGGGAAGCGGACCTCATCCTGGGGCCGTTCGCGGACACCTATGCCCACACGCTGAGCCCTGAGCAACTCGACGCCTTCGAGGCGCTGATGGAGCAGGCCGACCAGGACCTCTATGAGTGGATCGTCGAGCGCACCCCGACGCCGCCCGAGTTCGACGGCGAAATCATGCGCATGATCAAGACTTTCCGCTTTGAAGCTTACGAAGCGAGGGGCGGTCCTCGTGGCGGCTGACGGTTTCCGGGCGCCGACGGCGGCGGAGACCCGGCGCATCGCCCAGGACCCCGGCCGGCTCGACCTAGTCGGCGCACCGGAGGGTTTCGACGCGCTGGTCATGGCCGACATCGTCAAGGCCCGGGGCGGGCTTTCGGTGTTCGTGGCCCGCGACGCCTCGCGGCTGTCGGCCTTCGTCGATGCGTTCTCGTTCTTCGCCTCGAACGTCGAAATCGTGCGGTTCCCCTCGTGGGATTGCCTTCCCTACGACCGTATCGGGCCCTCGGCCGGCGTCGCCGCCGAGCGGATGACCGCCCTGGCGCGGCTGGCCAAGGGCTTCGACGCCAAGAAGCCGGCCCTGCTGGTGACCACGGTGCCGGCGCTGATCCAGCGGACGCCGCCGAAATCGGCGGTCGAGGGCGGCGCCTATTCGGCGACGGTCGGCAACGTCGTCGAGATCGCCGACCTGGAGCGCTACTTCGCGATCAACGGCTATCAGCGCGCCTCAACGGTGTCGGAACGCGGCGAGTTTGCGATCCGTGGCGGGGTGATCGACGTGTTCCCGCCGAGCGCGGACGAGCCGGTCCGCCTGGACCTGTTCGGCGACACCCTGGAATCGATCCGCGCTTTCGATCCCGAAACCCAGCGCTCGACCCGCCAGCTCAAGGACATCTCGCTGCTGCCGGTCAGCGAGGCGCTGCTGGACAAGGACAGCGTCTCGCGCTTCCGCCGCGGCTATGTCGAGGCGTTCGGAGCGCCGGGCGGCGATCCGCTCTACGACACGGTCAGCGAGGGCGGCCGCCGGGCGGGCATGGAGCACTGGCTGCCGCTGTTCTACCCGGAGATGGCGACGCTGCTCGACTATCTGCCGGCCGACACCCTGATCGCCCTGGACCACCTGGCCGACGGCGCCCGCGACGAGCGGCTCTCGATGATCGAGGACGCCTACGACGCCCGCGCCCAGGCCGACCGCAAGGTGCACTATCGGCCGCTGGAGCCGACCAGGCTCTACATGGACGCCGACGAGTACCGCGAGCGGCTCGCGGTTCTTGCGACCCGGCGGTTCTCGGCCTTCCAGGAGGTCGAGGGCGAGAGCGTCATCGACATGGGCGCGCGCCAGGGCCGCGCCTTCACGGCCGAGCGCCAGCAGGACTCGGTCAATCTGTTCGAGGCGACCGCCGACCATGCCAAGCGGTTGGTCGGCGAGGGCAAGCGTGTGCTGTTCGCCTCATGGTCGGACGGCTCGTCCGACCGCCTGGGCGCCATGCTCGCCGATCACGGCCTGAAGAACATCTCGCTCGCGCCCTACTGGGACGCGGCGCGCTCGGCTGATCCGAAAATCTTCCAGCGCGTGGTGTTGCCGCTGGAGTCGGGTTTCGAGACCGAGAAGCTTGCGGTCATCTCCGAGACCGACATCCTCGGCGATCGCCTGGCGCGGCCGCGCCGCCGCCGCCGCGCATCGAATTTCCTGGCCGAGGCCTCGTCGCTGACGCCGGGCGACCTGGTCGTCCATATCGATCACGGCATTGGACGCTACGAGGGGCTGAAGACCCTTGACGTCGCGGGCGCGCCGCACGACTGCCTGGAGCTGCAATACGGCGGCGAGGCCAAGCTCTACCTTCCGGTCGAGAATATCGACCTGCTGACCCGCTACGGCAGCGATGGGGAGGGGGTTCAGCTCGACCGCCTGGGCGGCGCGGCCTGGCAGGCGCGCAAGGCCAAGGCCAAGGAACGCCTGCGGGAAATGGCCATCGGCCTTATTCGCATCGCGGCCGAGCGGGCGACCAAGGACACCGACGCTATCGTCCCGCCGCATGGCGTGTTCGACGAGTTCTGCGCTCGCTTCCCGTACGAGGAGACCGAGGACCAGCTCAACGCCATCGGCGACGTGCTGGAGGACCTGGGCGCCGGCAAGCCGATGGACCGGCTGATCTGCGGCGACGTCGGCTTCGGCAAGACCGAGGTCGCGCTGCGTGCGGCCTTCGTGGTCGCCATGAGCGGCCAGCAGGTCGCCGTCGTGGCGCCGACCACCTTGTTGGCCCGCCAGCACTACAAGACCTTCTCGGAGCGGTTCCAGGGCTGGCCGGTGAAGGTTCGCCGGCTGTCGCGACTGGTGCCGGCCAAGGAAGCCAGCGAGACCCGTACGGCGCTGGCCAACGGCGAGGTCGAGATCATCGTCGGCACCCATGCGGTGCTCTCCAAGCAGGTGGGCTTCAAGAACCTTGGCCTGGTGATCGTCGATGAGGAGCAGCATTTCGGGGTCAAGCACAAGGAGAAGCTCAAGGAGCTTCGCGCCGACGTGCACATGCTGACCCTGACGGCGACGCCGATCCCGCGGACGCTGCAGATGTCGCTGTCCGGCATCCGCGAGATGTCGATCATCGCCACGCCGCCGGTCGACCGGCTGGCGGTGCGGACCTACATCACGCCGTTCGACCCCGTGGTCATTCGCGAGGCGCTGCTGCGCGAGAAGTATCGCGGCGGCCAAGCCTATTACGTGGCCCCGCGGATCAGCGACCTGCCGGATCTGCAGAAATTCCTGCGCGAGCAGGTGCCCGAGGTGAAGTTCGTGGTCGGCCATGGCCAGATGGCCCCGACCCAGCTTGAGGAGGTGATGAGCGCCTTCTACGAGGGCCAGTACGACGTGCTGTTGTCGACGACCATCGTCGAGAGCGGCCTCGACATCCCGACCGCCAACACCATGGTCCTGCACCGCGCCGACATGTTCGGCCTGGCGCAGATGTACCAGCTGCGCGGCCGCGTCGGGCGGGCCAAGGCGCGGGCCTACGCCTATCTGACCACGCCGGCGGAGAAGCAGATCACGCTGTCGGCCGAGCGCCGTTTGAAGGTGCTGCAATCGCTCGACAGCCTGGGCGCCGGCTTCCAACTGGCGAGCCACGACCTGGACCAGCGCGGCGGCGGCAACCTGCTCGGCGACGAGCAGTCGGGTCATATCCGCGAGATCGGGGTCGAGCTGTACCAGCAGATGCTGGAAGACGCAGTCAACGAGCTCAAGGAACTGGCCGGCAAGGGCGAGGCCGCCGACCGTGGATGGTCGCCGCAGATCAACACCGGCGCCGCCGTGCTGATCCCCGACGAGTACGTGCCGGACCTCAACGTGCGCCTGTCGCTCTATCGCCGCCTGTCGGACGCCGAGAAGGCGGGCGACCGCGAGGCGCTGGCGGCCGAGATGATCGACCGCTTCGGCCCGCTGCCGCCGGAAGCCGGTCAGCTGCTCAAGGTCGTGGCCATCAAGGGCATGTGCCGCGAAGCCAACGTCGCCAAGATCGACGTCGGGCCGAAGGGCGCGGTCGTCACCTTCCGCGGCGACGAGTTCAAGAACCCGATGGGCCTGGTCGGCTTCGTCCAGAAGAACCAGGTCGCCTGGAAGATCCGCCCCGACCACAAGGTCGTGGTGAAGGGCGAATGGGAGACCCCCGAGCAGCGCCTCGCGGCGGCCGAGGGCATCCTCAGCGAACTGGCGAAGCTGGCGGCGTGAGGCGGGGGGCGGTCAGCGCCGGACAGCGGGGCCGCTCAAGGCTGGCGGCGTCCGCCAACCCGAAACGCAGGTGCGCCGACGGTCGGAGCGGCTGGGCAGCTCTGGAGGCTTCTGACGCCCTCAAGTCCCGGTGAGCAGTTGCCGCCCAAAAGCGGTCCTCTCTTATGTCGGCAATGGGTGGAAACAGGACGCGCGACAGCCTAGGTTCCCACGATGGTGGTCTACGCTGTTCACACCAACTACGGCCCTCTACTCCTCGGCCTCGCGCTTGGGTGGGTCGTAACGTTCGTGGGCTCTCGGCGGTGGGGCGCACGATTTGCAGTCGCCGTTCTCCCAGTCGGCCTGCTCATACCCGCTAGTCAATTTCTGTTGAGACCCGGTCTCTGGCGCGCTTTGCTGGATCCAGAAATTGCGGCGTGGAACGCTGCCTATTGGCTCATACCGGCCAGCGCTGCCGCTGGCCTAGCTCTGGTATTGCGAAACCTTCGGTCGAACGTCCGCTAAGGGTCGATTTCAGCCATGGCCTTCAGTCCCGACAACGGACATAGGCCGCTGCGCCCGAGAGCAGACGTCTCAAACGTCGCCGAGGGGTGGATTGCGGACCTAGGCCCCTAGCTCCACCGGAGTGTCCGTGCGAACCCACTCCTTGTAGGCAATACTCAACCCGGGTGTTTGCGCCGGTATGCATCTCGAACCAGTAGGTATCTCCCCACAGGTCTTTGGTCTCTCTGGTCATTCCAGCGAGACGCCATCCATCTTCGGTCCGTTCGCACACCTCCACGTGCCAAAAAGTGGCGCGCGCGCCGATCAAAACGTTGAACCGTCCCTCGTCACGGTCGCGTTCGAAGCTCCGAAGGGTCGCGAGCGGTCACTAGGCCGCCGGCCAGAAGCGGACCTAAGCCATCCTACCCATGAGCAGACCTCGTGATCATCTCAGATGGGGGAGCGGATCTATGGCTCTAGGCCCGGCTCAAACTTGTTGTCATCGGATCGCACGCTCTCCCGCGCGAAGAAGGCTCGGGCAGCTGCTTCCTCGGGAGCGCGCCCGCGAAATGGTAGAGTCGGCCCCCATTTGGCGAATGCAGCTAGGAGCGCGGCTCCAATTCCGAGGTAGACCGCCATGAGCCGCTGTACTGATGGAGGGCCTAGAGTGATCACATGCACCAGCCAAAAGAGCGCCACACCTGCGAACCAAGCCAAGAAGAGCAGCGCGAGGAGCGCAAAGAACTTAAGCCTTCGACCCTCTTGACGACGTCGAACGCGCGCCTGCCAGCTCATCTCACCCCCTAGGCTCACGCACATGGCTCTTGGGTCCACAACGGGTCGATTCCAATCGTAGGCTTCAGTCCCGACAACGGACATAGGGCGCCGCGCCCGAGAGCAGACGTCTCAAACGTCGTCGAGGGGCGGGAAGCGGGCGTTGCACGAAGCTCGGCACCTAGATGGCAAACAACGCCCAGAACCCAATTGGAAGAAGGATCATAGTCACCCGCCAACTCCGGACGAGACCGCTCAGAACGGGGTCGTTCGCGCCAAGGTGGCGACCACTGAATACGTACGACCAAATCCAAGGGCCCATAAATGCCAGCGGATGAGGCCATGCCTTCACGTTTTCGGATTTCGGCGCGCTCACCGCCGCGTAGGAGAAGAGTGCGAAGCCGATGGTAAAATAGCCTCCGACTATTGCCGATGCGAGGGTGACGGCGATGACGTTTCCCATCCAGGTATACTGCCAGCGCGTGGGACGTCCGCAACGGGTCGATTTCGGTCCAAAGCTGCTGCACAGACTACGGACGTCGCTGCCATACCGGAGAGCCGACGACTACAAAGTCCCAGAAGGGATGGATTTCGATCGTTAGGTCCGTGGGGCACTGTGTCGGTGCGCAGTCCGCATGAGCGAGACAAGGCAGCCGATGACCACTGGAAACACGAGCACGAACACAACGGGCCCGGCGACCACCTGAAAATGCGCCAGCAGCGATAGGGGGACGACCCAGAGCATGAGCACCGGCAACATGTGCGCGAGGAGCACATAGAAGCCTTTCATCGTGGTCGGGCTGTAGGAGCCGAACCATCCGAGGGTCGGCCCAATCCGCTCGAACCAAATCTCGGACGCGTCGGCCTGTTCGCTCATCTCAACGCCCCAAAAGCTGCGCAGTGTAGCTTTCACTTCCCGCAAATGTCCGCAATGGGGTGCAGGCCGAACAGACCTTGGGGCGCCGCCGGCGCTGGAGGAACCGCCAAGGTGGGCGCGGCGACGGCCATTGTTGCGAGAACCATCAAGGCTTTCATCCCGACCTCCTGACCGCGGCCACATCATGTGGCGCCGAGCGCGCGCGAGGGCCGGCTGGCCATGGAGGCTGTTGCAGCCGCCGCGGCCGCTGGTCCTCGGCGAGGGCCGATCCTCGCCGTACCGGGACGTTCTAGCTCGCCTTCTGGTGAGCCCTTGCCGCGGCCTCTTCGAGCGCCTTGCCGACGCTTTCGGGGGAGGTGACCTCGGCGACGCCGATGTCGAAATCGACCACGAACGGCGGCTGGCCGTCGCCGGCCTCAAAGGCGGTGCAGCCGATGACCGCGGCGATGCGCTCGCCCGCGGCGCGGGCGGCGGCCTTGCCGGTGGCCGGCAGGGCCAGGGCGAAGACTTCCTGGCCGAGGCGCGCGGCGGTGTCCTCGACGCGGACCAGGCGGCCGATCATCGAGCCGATCTGCGGGATCGCGCGGTCGAGCCAGCCGGCGGCGCGTGCGGCGGAGACGTCGGTGCGCTCGGCCACCTTGAGCACGCAGACCGACAGCGGGCGGCCGCGCTCGCGCGAGGCCTGGGCCAGACGTCCGGCATGGCGGGCGAAGAGGTCGCGCGTGAAGAGGCCGGTGGCCGCATCCATCAGGCCCGACGTGCGCGCCAGTTCCAGCGCCCGGCGGACCGCGGTCTGACGGCGATAGCTGCGGGCCAGCTCCAGCACGCGGCGGGCGGTCTCGGTCTCCGGCGTCTCTGGCGAAGCCACGTCGGAGACGCCGCGATGGTAGGCCTCCGACATCGTCACGTAGCTCTCCTGGCGCATGTAGAGCAGGGCGGGCGTGTGATAGAGGCGGGTGTTTCGGCGCATGCCGGCGGCGATGGACAGCGCCTCCTGGCTGGTGTCGCCGGCCCATAGCACGACGGCGTCGAACGGACGCTCATGCAGGTAGTCGAAGGCGGTATAGGCGGTGAAGGCGCCCACGACCTCGGCGCCTGAACGGGTCAGGGCGTTGGCCAGGGCCAGGAACTGCGGAGCCGGCTCGCCGATCGCCAGCACCTGATAGGGCGTGGATTCGGGCTCGGGCATGTCCAGCCGCCGCCCGCGTTCGGCGAAGGTCTCCAGCCGAAGCTCGAACTCTTCCTCGGCCACGGCGGTGCGCACCAGGGTCTCCAGCCGCATGACCATCTGGGCCGGATGGACAGGTGCGGCCAGCGTCAGGTCGAAGTCGTAGGTCTCGAGTTCGGGGCCGGGATCGCCGATCGCGATGACCGGAATCCGGCGCGGCGCGCAGGCCGACTTCAGGCGGCGCGCCATGGTCAGCGCCTCGTGGCCGCCGCTGGCGAGGTCGACGATCGCGGCCTCGACATTGAGATCGGCCAGCGTAGCCGCGGCGGCGTAGGGGCCCCGGGCCGTCACCGTGCGCCAGCCCAGCCGATCGAGGCCCTCGGCCAGGGGGCCAGCAACCGCATCGTCCTTCGCGACGATCAAAACTCGCGCCTGGACGCCCGCCGTCATTCGCTTAAACCCTGGCCTCTCGGTCGCGCGCCCGCCCAGGCTGGGCGGGAATCGACGTGCCCAGCGATTATACAGCCGCAAGGCGAATGACACAGCGACGCGCAGTCGCAAGCCTGTGGAGGAGAGACGGGATGGAGCAGACCCTGAAGGGCCAGGTGGCGGTGATCACCGGCGCGTCGGGCGGGCTGGGCGCGCATTTCGCGCGGGTGCTGGCGAAGGCGGGCGCGTCGGTGGCGCTGACCGCGCGTCGCCTGGATCTGGTGGAAAGCCACGCCGGGGCCATCGCCGGGGCGGGCGGCCAGGCGATGGCGCTGAAGCTCGACATCGCCGACGCCGCCGCCATCGGTCCTGCCTTCGACGAGGTCGAGGCGGCGCTGGGCCCCATCTCGATCCTGATCAACAACGCCGGGGTCGGCGGCGAGGGCCTGGCCCTGGACCTCTCCATCGAGGACTGGGACCGCACCTTCGACGTCAATGTGCGCGGGGTGTTCTTCGCCGCCCAGCAGGCCGCCAAGCGGATGATCGCCTCGGGCGTGGCCGAGCGCGGCGACGCGCGCATCGTCAACATCGCCTCGATCGCCTCGCACACCGTGCTGCCGGGGCTGTCAGCCTATTGCGCTTCGAAGGCGTCGGTCGCCATGCTGACCCGCGGCCTGGCCCGCGAGTGGGCCCGCAGGGGGATCGCCGTCAACGCCATCTGCCCCGGCTATATCGAGACGGACATCAATTCCGACTGGTTCAAGACCGAGGGCGGGCTGAAGCAGATGAAGGGCTTCCCGCGCCGGCGGCTGATGGACGCCGAGGATCTCGACGCCTCGCTGCTGATGCTGAGCGGGCCCGCGGCGCGGGCCATCACCGGGACGGTGATCACCATCGACGACGGCCAGTCGCTGCCGGGCGGCGGCTGAAGCCGTTGGCTGACGGCGCGTCATGGCCGCTAGGTTCGGCCCGACAAAACAGGGAGACGTCGCATGGGTAAGGGACCGCTTTCAGGGCTGAAGGTCGTCGAGTTCGCTGGAATCGGCCCCGGTCCGTTCTGCGGCATGCTGCTGTCCGACCTGGGCGCTGACGTCGTGCGGATCGACCGCAAGGGGCAGGGGCGGGCCTCGCCGGCCGACATCACCGCCCGGGGCCGGCGCTCGATCGGGCTCGACCTGAAGAACCCGGCATCCATCGAGACCTGCCTGAAGCTGATGGAGAGCGCCGATGCGGTGTTCGAAGGCTTCCGCCCGGGGGTCATGGAGCGGCTGGGCCTGGGCCCCGACGTCGCGCTGAAGCGAAATCCGAAGCTGGTTTACGGCCGGATGACCGGCTGGGGGCAGTTCGGGCCCTACGCCAACGCCGCCGGCCATGACATGAACTACATCGCCATCACCGGCGCGCTGCACGCTATCGGCACGAACGACAAGCCGATCCCGCCGCTGAACCTGGTCGGCGACTTCGGGGGCGGGGCGCTCTACCTGGCTTTCGGATTGCTGGCCGGGGTGCTGAACGCCCGCCAGACCGGCCAGGGCCAGGTGATCGACTGCGCGATGAGCGACGGCGCGGCTTCGCTGATGGCCATGTTCTACGGCTTCAAGGCCAGCGGGATGTGGAAGGAGGAGCGTCGCGCCAACCTGCTGGACGGCGGGGCGCACTTCTACGACACCTATCAATGCGCCGACGGCAAGTGGATCTCGATCGGCTCCATCGAGCCGCAGTTCTACGCCCTGTTGCTGGAAAAGACCGGGATCAACGATCCGGCCTTCGCCACGCAGATGGACCGCGGGAGCTGGAACGACCTGCGCGGCAAGCTGGCCCACGTGATCGCCCAGAAGACGCAGGCCGAGTGGTGCGAGATCATGGACGCCACCGACGTATGCTTCGCCCCGGTGCTCGACCTCGACGCGGCGCCCAAGCATCCGCACAACGTCGCGCGGCAGACCTTTGTGGAACTGGGCGGGGTGGTGCAGCCGGCGCCGGCGCCGCGCTTCTCGGCCACCCCGGGCGAGATCCAGGGCCCGCCGCCGGCCATCGGCGCGCATGATCGCGAAGCGCTGGCCGACTGGGGTTTCTCGCCCGCCGCCATCGACGAGCTGAAGGCGGCCGGCGCCCTCGCCGGATAACATGGCCGGATAACGCAAAGGCCCCGAAGCTCGCGCTTCGGGGCCTTGTCCGTCGCCTTGAGCGCGGAACTTACTTCTCGGGCGCGCCGATGGTCTTCAGCTCGGTCGCCGAGGCCTTCTGGGCGGCGTGCTCTTCGGCCGCCAGCGGGATCAGGCCGCGCTGCTGCAGGTAGCCGCCCTTGCCCGTCGCCGCATCGGAAACGAAGGCGTTGACGTACTCGCGCAGGCCCGGGATGACGCCGACATTGGCCTTCTTTACGTAGATGTAGAGCGAGCGCGACACCGGATAGGTCCCGTTCGAGATGGTCTCGAAGGTCGGGGCGACGCCGTCGACGGTGGCGGCCTTCACGGTGTCCATGTTGTTCTCGAGGAACGAGTAGCCGAAGACGCCGATGGCGTTCGGGGTCTTGGTCAGGGTCTGGACGATGGCGTTGTCGTTCTCGCCGGCGTCGACCCAGGCGCCGTCGGAGCGAATGGTGTGGGCCTTGGCCTTGAAGGCGTCCTCGTCCTTCTCGCGCAGGGCTTCCAGGGCCGGGAGCTTGCGGGCGCCCTTTTCCAGGCCCAGCTCGACGAAGGCGTCGCGGGTGCCGGAGGTCGGCGGCGGGCCGTAGACCAGGATCGCCTGGGCCGGCAGGCTCGCATCGACGTCCTTCCAGGACTTGGCGGCGTTCTTGGCGAAGCCCGCGCCCTGCGGCAGCTCGGCGGCCAGGCCGCGATAGACCTGGTCGATCTTGAAGTTGTAGGTCGGGCCGCTCTTGGCGTTGGCGATCACGATGCCGTCATAGCCGATCTTGATCTCGACGATGTCGGTGACGCCGTTGGCGGCGCACTGCTCGAATTCCGACTTCTTGATCGCCCGCGAGGCGTTGGCGATGTCGGGGAAGCCCGCGCCCGTTCCGCTGCAGAACAGCTTGAAGCCGCCGCCGGTGCCGAGGCTTTCCACCTTGGCCGCGCGGCCGCCCGTGGTCTTGGCGACGTTCTCGGCGACGCGGGTCGCGAACGGGAAGACGGTCGACGAACCGGCGGCCCACACTTGATCGCGGCCGCTGGCGCTGGGGCCGGCGGCCTTTTCGGCTCCGCCCTTGGGGGCTTGCTGGCCGCAGGCGCTGAGCGCGACGGCGGCGACGGCGAGATAGGCGAAAGTCTTCATGATCTGGCTCCGCTCGGGTACGGCAGAGGCGCTAACATTGTTGTTTGACGGTTCTGTGAAGGTTGGGTGACGAACGCGCGGGAGCTGAACGGGTTCTACGAACCGCGTTCAGCGTGGGTTCAGCCCCCGGGCGTCATCCTTGGCCACGGTCGGTCGTCGTCACTCCCGTCCCTCGATACGACGGCCGGCCCGATGGCATGACACGCCCATCGGCGGCGCGTCGGTCCCCCAGCAAGGGTCGGCGCGCCGTTCGCCGGGGCAAGATCACCGCTTGCGCGGGCAGGCGAGCTTCAGCACCTTCCGCGCCATGTCGCTAAGGCAACGAATCCAGCGTGTGCAGGAGTGGGATTGGGATCCCTCCCACTGGCTGCGCCTGGCCGTCCTGATTTCAGGTCGCGCGCTGGGCCGGCTCTGGGGACGGGACGTCATGCTCTACACGGGCGGGGTGTCGTTCTTCATCATGCTGGCGGTGTTTCCGGCGCTGGCGATCGGCATCGGGCTCTACAGCCTGATGGCCGACCCGAACGAGGTGGCGCACCAGGCCGAGGCCCTGGCCCGGCTGATGCCGTCGGGCGCGCAGGCGATCTTTCAGGCCGAGCTGGAACGGCTGGCGCAGACGCCATTCCATTCGGTGTCGGCGCAGAGCGGGGTGGCGCTGGTGGTCGGCGGCTACGCCGCGCACCGCGGCTTCAAGGCGCTGCTGGCGGGGCTGTCGTTCATTCACGACGAAGCGGCGCCGCGCAGCTTCCTGCAGTTCAATCTTCTGGCCTTGGCAGTGCTCATCGCCGCCTTCGCGATGCTGGCCTTCTTCTCGGCCATCTTCTTCTATTTCCGGTTCGTCGCCGCGGCGTTCGGGATCAAGCCGCTGGCGGGCGTCTCGTGGCTCTACAGCGAGTGGACCTGGGCGAGCTTCGGCCTGACCTTCGCGATGACGTTGATCTACCGGTATGCGATGTCCAGCCGGCCGGTGGCCTGGATGCCGTCGATCCTCGGCGGGGCGGCGGCGGCGATCCTCTGCCTGCTCGTGTCCTGGGCGAGCGCCTTCTATGTCGAACAGGTGGCGCACCTGGGCGCGACCTACGGATCGGTCGCCGCGGTCGTGGTCTTCCTGATCTGGCTGTCGTGGAGCGTGAACGCCGTGTTCTTCGGCGGCGCCTTCGCCACCGAGATCGAGATCGTTTTGCGCGAACGCGAGCGCCGTCTCCTGCCGGACGACTAGGCGGGCTCCGGCCGCGCCACCAGAAAACTGAGCACGCCGTCGCGCTCGCCGGTCTCGACGACGACGAAGCCGGCGCCGTTGGCGAAATGCGGCACGTCGATCCGGGCGAGCGGATCATCGGCGAGCAGCCGCACCTTCACGCCCGGCTGGGCGTCTTCCAGCGCACGCCGAAGGCGCAGGGTCGGCACCGGACAGCGGTGGCCGCGGGCGTCTACGGTGATTTCGTCAGTAAACATCTTGTGCGGCCATACAGGCAGAAACGCCTGAACCCAAGCGGCGCCGTCGCGTTGTCGCTCACTTACGCAAAAGACGGGGGAGGGGCGTATGACCGACAGCTTCACGACGAACGTGCCCGCGAGGCTCGATCGACTGCCCTGGAGCCGCTTCCACTGGCTGGTGGTGGCGGCCCTGGGGATCACCTGGATACTCGACGGACTGGAGGTGACCCTGGTCGGATCGCTGTCGCCGGCGATTTCCCAGGGGCTTGGCCTCAGCACCACCCAGATCGGGCTGTCGGGCAGCGCCTACATCCTGGGGGCGGTGCTGGGCGCCTTGGTGTTCGGGAGGTTGACCGACACCTTCGGGCGGCGGCGGCTGTTCACGATTACGGTCGCGGTCTACCTGGTCGCGACGATCGCCACCGGCTTCGCCTGGGACTTCTGGTCGTTCATGCTGTTCCGGTTCCTGACCGGCGCCGGGATCGGCGGCGAGTACGGGGCGGTGAACTCGGCGATCCAGGAGCTGATCCCGGCGCGCCGGCGCGGCTACACCGACCTGGCGATCAACGGCAGCTTCTGGCTCGGCGCAGCGCTGGGCGCGATGGGTTCGCTGGTGGTGCTGGATCCGAACCTGATCGACCAGGCCTGGGGCTGGCGGCTGGCCTTCATCATCGGCGGGCTGCTGGCGCTGATCGTCATCTGGGTCCGCCGCTACATCCCGGAAAGCCCGCGCTGGCTGATGACGCATGGCCATCCTGAGGAAGCCCTGGCGGTCGTCGAGGCGATCGAGGCGCGGGTCGAACGCGATACGGGCCGCTCCCTTGGTCCCACGAACGACCTGCCGACCCTGCGTCTGCGGCCGATGCGGACGTCGTGGTTCGACATCGCCCGCTCGCTGGTGGTCCGCCACCCCAAGCGCACGGTGCTGGGCCTGGTGCTGATGGCGACCCAGGCCTTCTGCTACAATGCGATCTTCTTCACCTACGCCCTGATCCTGACCAAGTTCTACGAGGTTCCGGCCGCCTCGATCGGCTGGTTCATCCTACCGTTCGCGGCGGGCAATTTCCTGGGACCGCTGCTGCTCGGGCACTTCTTCGACAGCGTCGGGCGCAAGCCGATGATCGCGCTGACCTATGGCCTGGCCGGCGCGCTGTTGTGCGCGACAGGATGGATGTTCTCGGCTGGGCTGCTGACCGCCACGACCCAGACGGCGGCGTGGACGGTGATTTTCTTCTTCGCCTCGGCAGGAGCAAGCGCGGCCTATCTGACCGTCGGCGAGAGCTTTCCCCTGGAGACGCGGGCTGTGACCATCTCGCTGTTCTACGCCTTTGGAACGCTGCTGGGCGGGGTCGGCGGGCCGGCCCTGTTCGGGGCCCTGATCGACAGCGGCGAGCGCGGCCAAATCTTCTGGGGCTATCTGCTGGGCGGCGGCCTGATGCTGAGCGCAGCGGTCGTCGAGCTGTTCCTGGGCGTCGCCGCCGAGCGCAAGCCGCTGGAGGAGGTCGCCCCGCCGCTGTCGGTGATCGACGACGTCCCCTAGAGCAAATTCGGATCCGATTGGATCGGGATTTGCTCAGGACTCTTTGAAATATAGGGCATTTTCTTCGCCGAACCGGCAACCACTTCGGCGGAAATTGCTCTAGACGGGCCACTCGGCCGGCGCCGCACCGAGCGGCGTCGTCGGGCGGGCCCAGCGCGCCGGGGTCACCGACATTCGCACCGGCGGGCGCAGGTGGCGGACGGGGCCGAAGCCCGACGGCGAGGTGACGCGCCAGGCGTCGATCTCGGCCGGGGCGGCGGGCTGCACCTTGGCGAGATCGTCGGCGGGCTTGAGGCCCAGGCCACGCAGCCAGGTCGCGGTCTGGACCAGCGACACCCGCACCAGATAGCTGCCGCCGTAGCGGGCGCGGCGCTCCAGCGCCGCCAGCGTACCGAAGGCGGCTAGGAAGCCCGTGGTGTAGTCGGCGACGGCGCCCGGCTGCAGCTTCGGCCCGGCGTCGCCGCCGTGAACATCGGCCATGCCGGTCACGGTCTGGGCGAGTTGCTCCCAGCCTGGCCTGTTCGCCCAGGGGCCTTCATGCCCATAGGCGTTTATCGAGGTGTAGACGATCCCGGGCCGCAACTTGGCGAGATCGAGGGGGCCGAGGCCCAGCCGCTCTAGGGCTCCTCCGCGGTAGCCCTGGCTGAAGACGTCCGCACGCGCGATCAACTCCTTCAGCCGCGCCAACTGGCCGGGGTCCTTCAGATCGAGCCAAGTCGAGAGCTTGCCGTGCCCCACGTCGCTGATGAAGAACTCGGTGGCCGGCAGAGTCGGCGAGGCGACATAGAGGACGTCCGCCCCGTGCTGGGCCAGGGTTTTGCCGCAGGTCGGCCCGGCGAGCACCCGGGTCAGGTCCAGGACGCGAACCCCTGAGAGCGGAGCCTCGCCGCGGTCGGGCAGGGGCATGGGCGGACCATCGGCGATCTTGACGATCTCCACGCTCGGCCGGGCGGCGAGGATGCGGCCCTGTTCGGAGGCGTCCCATTCCTGGGCGGTGCGGACCATGGCCCCGCAGACGCCCGCGTCTGCGATGGCGTTTTCCAAGTCTAGCGCCGACCATTTCAGCGCCTCGGCGGCGACCGCTGCGGTGTCGGCCGGGGAGCCCATCAGCTGGTGCAGCTTGGCGGCGCTGTCCGGGAAGCTCGGATGCAGAAAGACGTGGCGCCCGTCCTTGGTCGGGAAGAACCCCATGGCCGGGGTGCCGCGTCCGCCGCCGCCGGCGTCCTCGGGCCGTTGCGGCGGTGCGCGGTCGGGGTCTTCGAAGATCTGCAGGGCGAAGCTGACCAGCGCAGCTCCGGCCTCGCGGGGCGAGACGCTCACCTGCTGGGTCTGACCGGTCCGCAGCGTCCAGAGCTCGGCGGCGAGCGCGCCCACCGCGGCCAGCGCGGCGGCGGCTCCGGCCTCGGCCTGGAAGCGGGTGGCTATGGCGGGCGGTTCGTCGTCGATGCGGACGAAATCGGGCCGGGGGCGGCCGGCCAATCGCATCAGTTGTTCGAACGCGGCGTCGGCCGTGGCCATCGGCACTTTCCCTTCAGGCTATGGTCAGCCGGCGAACACCGTCTCGGCGACGGCGGCCGGAAGCACCCGATACTCGCCCGCCGCCAGGTCATCCGGCAGGACGAGGCCGCCGATCCGGTCCCGGTGCAGCGCCGTCACGTGGTTGCCGACGGCGGCGAACATCCGGCGGACCTGATGATAACGGCCTTCCTCAATCAGCAGCCGCGCCCGGCGTTCGCCCAGCGGTTCCAGCACGGCCGGCAGCAGCGGCTTCTCCTCGCCCTCGAGCATCAGCGTCCCAGCGGCGAAGATCTCGCCCTCGTGGCCTTCCAGCGGGCGGTCGAGATCGGCGACATAGCTTTTCTGCACATGGCGGCGCGGCGAGATCACCCGATGCAGGAAATCACCATTGTCGGTGATCAGCAGCAGGCCGGACGTTTCCTTGTCGAGCCGGCCCACGGTCGACAGCGCCGGGTCACGCACTCGCCAGCGCGGCGGCAGCAGGTCGTAGACCCGATCGCCGTATTCCTTGTGCGAGCAGACGACGCCCAGCGGCTTGTGCATCATCACCACCAGCGGCGGCGGCGGGTCGACGGGCTTGCCCATGATCCGCATGCGATCTGGCAGGTCCGCGCCGATGGCGATCCGCGCGCCGGCATCGGTCAGGGGCACGCCGTCCAGCACCACCTGGCCGGCGGCGACCAGGCCGTGCATTTCCTTCCGGCTACCATAGCCTAGGTTGGACAGCAGGCGGTCGAGCCGCATGGTCGGCGTCTTGCTCATTTGCGGGCCTCGTAGACCTTGTAGCCGCCGCCGTCGGCGACCGGCGTCACGGCCTTGAACGCTTCGGCCAGCACCGCTTCGTAGGGCAGGTGACGGTTGGCAGTCAGCCAGAGCCGACCACCGGTCCGCAGGGCGTCGGCGGCGGCGCGGATGAAGGCCTGGCCCAGCCGCCGGTCTTCCTGGCCGCCGTCGTGGAACGGCGGGTTCATGACCACGAAGTCCAGGTTGGAAAGGTTCTTTGCGGCCGTCCGGACGTCGGCCCAGACAAACGTCGCCCGCGGGTCGACGACATTGTGCTCGGCGCATTCGACCGCGCGGCGATCGAGGTCGATCAAGGTCAAGGCGGTGACGGCGGGCGAGGACAGCGCCGCGCGCGACAGCCAGCCGACGCCGCAGCCGAAATCGGCGCCAGCCCCGCTGAGCGCGGGAAGGTGGGCGAGGAGCAACTCGCTGCCCGGGTCCAGCCGATCCCAGCTGAACACGCCCGGCTGCGACCAGAGCCCGCTCGGCAGGATGCGGGGCGCGCCGTCTTCCAGCGCGGCGGCGAGCGCCAGCGATCCGGCCGGCCGTTCAACCTCGCAGATCCGGTGATGGCGGCGGGAGGTCTCGACGACCTCGCAGCCCAGGCCGGTCAGGGTCTTCTTCAGGCGCAGGCCGCCGCGATCCTTCGGCGCAGCGGCGGCCAGCGCGCCGCCAGGGCGCAGAACGCGCAGCGCCTGGGCCAGCAGATAGCGCGCCTCGATCGCGCCGCCGGGGACCAGCAAGGCGATCTCGTCCTGGCTGGCGTCGGCCAGCTTGGCGATATCGGTCGATTCCGGGATCAGCGGCGACAGCTGCACGGCCCCCTTGGGCGTCTCGATGACGTCGGGCGGCGGGTTTCCGTAAACGGCTGAAGACAAGGCTGAAGGTCCAGGCGAATCTGTTGCGGCATCTGTAGCCCGTCGCAATCGGACACCGAAGTTGAGTTGGCGGCGACCATCGACGGGTCCAGGTGTCTTCGCATGGCGAGCATCCATCCGACAGCCGTTGTCGCGCCCGGCGCGCAGATCGACCCCAGTTGCGAGATCGGCCCCTATGCGGTGATCGGGCCGGGCGTGCGGCTGGGACCGGGCAATGTCGTCGGGCCTCATGCGGTGCTCGACGGCGAAACCGAGATCGGCGCCGACAATCGGTTCCTGGCCTCGTGTTCGATCGGGGCCAGTCCGCAGATCACCGGGCGGGCCGGCGACGTCGGCCGCCTTCGGATCGGCGCGGGCAATGTGTTTCGCGAGTTCGTGACCGTGCATTCCGGCGGCGAGGCGACCACCCGCATCGGCGGCGGGGGCCTGTTCATGGCGACGGCGCACGTCGCTCATGACTGCGTGATCGGCGACGAGGTGGTGATGGCCAACGGGGCGACCCTGGGCGGACATGTCGAAATCGGCGACCGCGCCCAGCTCAGCGGCCTCTGCGCGGTCCACCAGCACGTGCGGATCGGCGAACTGGCCTTTGTCGCGGGCGGAGCGATCGTCACCCAGGACGTGGCCCCGTACTGCCTTGTCCAGGGCGACCGCGCGAGACTGGTGTCGATCAACGCCGTGGGGCTGCGGCGGGCGGGGATCGGGGCGGGGGACACGGCGGTTCTGAAGCGCGCCTTCCGGGCGATCTTCCACGGCGACGGCGCGCTGGCTGATCGCCTGGCGGCGGTGGAGGTCGGCGCAGACGACGAGCGCGTCCGGCGGCTGGTGGCGTTCATGCGCTCCAGCGCCCGCGGGGTGATCGCCACGCCGCGCCGGAACCTTCCGGCTGCGGCTTAAAGCGCCGCGCTACGCCCACGCTTGCTGTTTGTGGCGCAATGGGCCAATTCGTTGGCCCGTGCCCCGGGGGTGAGTCCGGATTGCACCACATTCCTGTGGAACTTGTCCGCCTTGGTTGTGGAATCGCCGGCGGTCACGGCAGGGACGTACGAGGAGTTTTGCGAGCATGTCAGTGTCAGCCCCGAACGGAACGCGCCCGGCGGCCGCCCAATTGAAGCCCCGGATCGTGGTGTTCGGTGTCGGCGGCGCCGGCGTGAACGCGGTCAACAACATGATCGAGCAGGGGCTGGAGGGCGTCGACTTCGTCGTCGCCAACACCGACGCCCAGCAGCTGTCGCTGTCCCTGGCCAGCCAGCGCATCCAGCTCGGCGTGCGGGTCACGCAAGGGCTCGGCGCCGGGGCCAACCCCAACGCCGGTCTCAGCGCCGCCGAGGAGTCGGCTGAGGACATCATCCGCTATCTGGACGGCGCGGACATGGTGTTCATCACCGCCGGCATGGGCGGCGGCACCGGCACTGGCGCCGCGCCGTTCGTGGCGCGCTGCGCCCGTGAGCGCGGCATCCTGACCGTGGGCGTCGTCTCCAAGCCGTTCCGGTTCGAGGGGCGCCACCGCATGCGCCTGGCCGAGGCCGGCCTGCAGGAGCTGCAGCAGTACGTCGACACCTCGATCATCGTCCCGAACCAGAACCTGTTCCGGGTCGCCACCGAACAGACGACCTTCGCCGACGCGTTCGGGATGGCCGACCAGGTGCTGCATTCGGGCGTGCGCTCGATCACCGACCTCATGGTGTTGCCCGGTCTGATCAACCTCGACTTCGCCGACGTGCTGAGCGTTATGGGCGGCATGGGCAACGCCATGATGGGCACCGGCGAGGCGACGGGCGCGGACCGCGCGGCGGTCGCCGCGCAGAACGCCATTCAGAACCCGCTGCTCGACGAGACCTCGCTGGCCGGCGCCAAGGCGGTGCTGATCAATGTCACCGGCGGGACCGACATGACCCTGCTGGAGGTCGACGAGGCGGCGAACGTCATCTCCGACCAGGTCGATCCGGACGGCAACATCATCTTCGGCGCGGCCTTCGATCCTTCGCTGGAGGGCCGGCTGCGGGTGTCGGTCGTCGCCACCGGCATGAACTCGGTGAACGGCCGCGATGCGGTCCCGGCGCCGGCCCAGGCCGCGGAGGCGCCGGTCGCCCAGGATGGTGCGCCGTCTTCGACGCCCCGCCGCTTCTGGTAGCGCGGGTCTCGGACTTCAGAAGGTGAAGGTCAGGCCGATCAGCGGGCCGCTGAAGGAGGCGTCGTAGTCGATGCGGTCGCCTTCCCACTTCGTGGAATAGAAACGGTAGCCGGCCTCGGCGGTGAGCAGATCGTTGAACTGGTAGCTGAGATAGGCCTGCACCTCGTAGAGGCTCTCGGACGAAACGCCGAAGCCGCCGACGCTGGCGAGGCCGATCACGCCGAAATGCTCGCCGATCAGGGTCTTGCCGCGCACGCCGATGACCGGATCCCAGAGATCTTCCTTGGCGCCGAAGTCGATCCGGCGGTTCGGCGTGCTCACCGCGACGTCGGCGTCGATGCCGAGGTAGTGGGCCCCGCCGAGGAGGTCGACCGACGCGCGGTCGGTCTCGTAGGCGCGCCAGTAGCCGACGATCATGCCCTTGGCGCCCGAGATGGTGACCTTGCCGTCGGCGTCCGGCAGGGGGCCGGCGGCGATGTCCTTGTCGGCCTCGACCTCGTAGTAGGTGAGGTCGCCAAGCACTCCGAACTTTCCATAGCGGACGTCGGCCGAGCCGGTGAATGCACCGGACAGGCCAATATCGTCGAAGTTCACCTGGACGTCGGGATTGATCGACGGGCGCGAGCCGCCGCGGCCTGAGGCGAGGGCGACATCCCCGGTCGGGAAGGCGATCCAGACGTAAGGCGTCACCGAGAAGGTCCAGTCGTCCTCGGCGTGCGCCGCCGCCGGAAGGCCGGCTGTCGCCGCCAGCAAAGCGAGTAGCCCGATCGTGCGCATGTTGGATCTCCTGGCGAAGCTTCCCGGAGATTGGGCCATGCGGCCGCGCAATGCTGTCAGGGTATGACCCTAGATGAGCTGCTCGGAAGACCTACTCCGTCGGCTTGCGCAGGTAGAGCTCGCGATCGAGTTCGCCCTCCCACTTGGCGACGGTGACCGCGGTGGAGAGGTCGCTGGTGGCGCTGGTGATCGTGCGGGTCATATCCAGGAGCCGGTCGAACGGGAGGATGAAGCCGACGACCAGGGCGGTCTGCTCGGCGCCGAGGCCGATGACCTGCAGCACCGCGGCCAGCATGAACAGCGAGGCCGAGGGCACCGGGGCGGTGCCGAGCGCCACGACCGTGGTGGCGAGCGCCAGCATCACATACTGCGAGAAGTGCAGGTCGACGCCGAACGCCTGGGCCGACAGCACGGCCAGCAGCGCCACGTAGAGGGCCGTGCCGTCCATGCTGAGCGTCACGCCGAGCGGCATGGCGGTCGAGGTCACCGCATGGCTGACGCCGAGGTTCTTCTCGGCGACCCGCATGGCGACGGGCAGGGTGGCGGCGCTGGACGAGGTGGAGAAGGCGATGGCGACGACGTCGGTGATGTCGCGGAAGAACGGCAGCACCGGCAGGCGGGCGACCAGGCGCACCAGGCCGCCATGGATGATCAGGGTCTGGAAGGCGCAACCCAGCACCAGGGCGGCGGCGAGTTTCAGCACGTGGACGAAGGCGCTGGGGCCGCTCGTGCCCATCACCCAGGCGACCAGGGCGAACACGCCGAAGGGGGCGACCTCCATCACGAAGCGCACGATCTGCAGCATGATGTCGGCGCCCATCTGGAACAGACGGCCGACCGGCTCGGCGCGAGGCGCGATGGTCAGGATGGCGAGGCCGACGAGGATCCCGAAGAAGATCACCGACTGCACCGCGCCCTCGGCCAGGGCGGCGATCGGGTTGGTCGGGATGATGCTGATCAGGTGCTCGCCGAGGCTCGGCGGCGCCTTGGCGACCTGGGCGGGCGCGGCGCCGGCGAAATCCATGCCGACGCCGGGCTGGAAGATCACGCCCATGATCATGCCGACGCTGACCGCGATCACCGTCAGGGTTAGGTAGAGGCCCAGGGTTTTGGAGCCGATGGCGCCGAGCCGCTTGGGATCGCCCATGCTGGCGATGCCGGACACGATGGAGAAGAACACCAGCGGCGCGACGACCATGCGGATCAGGCGGATGAAGACGTCGCCCATCCACTTCAGCTGCACCGCGGCCTCGCCGAGCGCCAGACCGACGATGGTCCCCAGCACCAGGGCGATCAGGACCCGCTTCCACAGCACGACGCCGAACCAGTAGCGCCGCAGCAGCGCCCCGGCGGTGCGCCGATGGGCGGCCTGGTCAGCCGAAGGGCGGGCGTCTTGCTCGGTGGCCATCAAGTGTTCCCAGGGTGCGGGCGCGTCGGCCGTCAGGGCCGACGATAGTCGCGGCTGCGCGTCACGCTAGTGCGCCGCGCAGCCGCAGGATCAGTTGCAGGAACCTGCCGTCGGGGCGTGCAGCACGCCGACGCCGGGCAGGGCGCCGGTCGGCTGGCCGTCGCGGACCACGAACTTCCCGTTCACCAGCACCTGCTCGGCGCCTACGGACAGCAGTTCCGGCTGCACGTAGGTGGCCTTGGGGGCGTAGGTCGCCGGGTCCAGCACCACGACGTCGGCATGGTAGCCGGGCCGCAGGTAGCCGCGGCCGGTAAGGCCGAAGGTGTCGGCCGTCAGGCCGGTGCTGCGGTGCACGAAGTCGCTCATGCTGACGGTCTGCTCGGCCTTGACGTACTTGGCGTACTTCTCGGCGAAGCTGGCGTACTTGCGCGGATGGCCTTCAGAGCCGTCGGACGAGGTCATCACCCAGGGCTGGCGCATGAAGGCCTTGATGTCGTCCTCGCTCTGATTGAACGAAGCGACGCCGGCGTCGCCGCGCTGCAGGATGCGCACGGCCGCTTCGATCGGGTCGACGTTCCAGAGCTTGGCGATTTCGGCCAGGGTCTTGCCCTTGGCCTCAGCGACCTGGGTGCGGGTGAGCAGCAGGGAGTCGGGGCCGCCGCGACGGCGCATGTTTTCGGCCATTTCAGCGCGGATCTTGGGGCCGAGCGTCGGATCGGCCAGCCGCTTCAGCATCGCGCTCTCGCCGTCGACCTGGGCCCAGCGCGGCAGCAGGGCGGCCGACAGGCCGGTGCCCGAGGCGGCCCACGGATATTGGTCAGCGGTCACCTTTAGCCCGGAGGCCTGGGCGGCCTCGACCATCCTGATGATCTCGCCGGCCTGGCCCTGGACGTCGACGCCGAGCGCCTTGATGTGGCCGATGTGGACGGCAATGCCGGCCCCGCGGCCGATGTCGAACACCTCCTGCACCGCGCCCTTCAGGCCGATCGTGTAGGAAGACTCGTCGCGGATGTGGCTGTCGTAGGTTCCGCCGCGCTTGGCCGCTTCCTTAGCCAGCGCGATGACCTCCTCGGTCTTGGCGTAGCTTTGCGGCGGGTAGAACAGGCCGGTCGAGAGACCCAGCGCGCCCTCGCACATGGCCTTGGCGACCATGCCCTTCATCTGGTCCAGCTCGGCGGCGTTGGGCGCGCGGTCGGAGTCGCCCAGCACGCGCTGGCGCAGGGTCCCGAAGCCGACATAGGTCGCCACGTTGGTCCCGACGCCGTTCTGCTCGAGCTTGGCGAAGGTGTCCTTGACCTCCGGCGCGGCGCGGCCGTCGCTGCCGACGAACACCGTCGTCACGCCCTGCATGGCGGCCGCGAGATTGCGCCGCATGCCGGCGTCGGTCGACGACAGGTCCTCGAAGTAGTGGGTGTGGGGATCGATGAAGCCGGGGGCGACGACCTTGCCCTTGGCGTCGATCGTGGCGGCGGCCTTGAGCTTGGCCTTGGCGGCGTCGCCGACGAAGACGATCTTGCCGCCCGCGATGGCGACGTCGGCGGTGACGCCGGCGCCCTGGCCGCCGTCATAGACCGTGCCGCCCTTGATCAGCAGGTCGGCCTGTTGGCCCGCCTGGGCGAGGCCAGCCGAGCCGAGGCATAGCGCCAGTGCGCTCGCGCCGGCGACGGCGATCTTCTTGGACGTGGTCATCAAGCCTCTCCCCCAATACCCGCGCCCACGGCGCCGTCGGCAAATCTCGTCCCCCGGCCGGACCTCGCCTAGCGTCAGACGCTTGGCGAGGTCATAGCCTGCGGGCATGGCGTTCCCCAGAAGCCGGGCGCCGCCGGCGCCAGCTTGCCGGCCTGCAGGCGCACGCCGCCCGGATGGTCGGCCTTGAGCCACAAGGGGCCGTCCAGGTCGACGAACTCGGCCTCGCGCGCCAGCAGCAGGGCCGGAGCGATGGACCGCGAGCTCGAAACCATGCAGCCGACCATCACGCCGAATCCGCGGGACCGCGCCGCGGCCAGCAGGTCGAGGGCTTCGGTCAGCCCGCCGGTCTTGTCCAGCTTGATGTTCACGACCTGATAGCGGCCGGCCAGTTCGTCCAGATCGGCGGCGACGTGGCACGATTCATCGGCGCAGATCGGGATGGCGGGCTCGAAGCCCTCGAGTTGATGATCCTCGTCCGACGGCAATGGCTGTTCGACCAGCGCCACCTTCAGCTCCTGCAGCACGGGCTGGATGTCGCGCAGCAGCGCGAAGCTCCATCCCTCGTTTGGATCCACGATCAGCTGGGCGTCGGGGGCTGCCGCGCGGACCGCGCGCAAGCAGGCCTCCGGCTCGGTCGCGTCGACCTTCACCTTGATGACCGGCGCTCCGTTCATCGCCGCGGCGGCCCGGGCCATGGCCTCGGGACTGTCCAGGCTGACCGTCAGGGCGATGGTCACCGGTTGCGGCTCGGGCTGGTGCAGCAACTCGGCCACGCTGCGGCCTGACAGTTTGGCCTCCAGGTCCCAGAGCGCGCAGTCGATGGCGTTGCGCGCCGCGCCCGGCGGCAGGGCGCGCATCAGCTCGATGCGGGTCATGCCGCCGCGAACCGCCATAGCGACGGTTTCGATCTGGGCCAGCACGCTGTCCAGGGTTTCGCCGTAGCGGGCGTAGGGGACGGCCTCGCCGTGGCCGATCTGTCCCTCGTGCCCGATCTCGACGGCGACCACGTCGGCCGCCGTCTTTACGCCGCGCGAGATGCGGAACGGCGCGGCTAGCGGCCAGTGTTCGCGGCGAGCTTGGAGGGTTCGAAGCATTCGATCAGCCTGTCGACGATAAGATTGACGCCCATGGAGACCGGATCCTGGGCGGGCAGGCCGAGGAGGTCGCTGGCCTCGGCGCAGGCGCGGTGGGCGGCTTCCGGCGTCATGCCCGAGGTGTTGAGCGCCACGCCGACCGCGATCACGTCGGGGCTGGTGAGGCGGGCGGCGGCGAGGTTGGCCTCCAGACAGATCTTGAGGTCTGGCAGGGCGCGGCCGGGAAGGCCGCGCATGCTCTCGCGGCCCGGCTGGTGGCAGATGACCAGGGCGTCGGCTTGGGCGCCGTGCAGCAGGCCGAGCGAGACCCCGGCGTAGGAGGGGTGAAACAGCGAGCCCTGACCTTCGAGCAGGTCCCAGCCGCCGTCGTGGCGCGCCGGGGAGATCTGCTCGGCGGCGCCAGAGATGAAGTCGGCGACCACAGCATCGATCGGCACGCCGGACTGGGCGATGAAGATGCCGGTCTGACCGGTGGCCCGGAAATCGGCCTTCAGGCCGCGGGCCTGCATCTCCTTCTCGAGCGCGAGGGTCGTGTACATCTTGCCGACCGAGCAGTCGGTGCCGACGGTCAGCAGCCGCAGGCCCGCCCGGGGGCGGCCGTTGCCGACCGGTATGTCGGCCGGCGGCTCGCGCACGTCGAACAGTTCCAGCCCGCCAGCCTGAGCGGCTTCGACGATCTCGGGGTGATTGCGCAGGCGGTCATGCAGACCCGAGGCGACGTTCAGGCCGGCGCGCAGGGCGGCGACGACGTCGGCGACGATGCTCGGGCCCATGATTCCGCCGGCGTTGGCGACACCGATGATCACCGTCCGGGCGCCCTTGGCCTTGGCTTCCTCGAAGCCCAGATGCGGCAGGCCGAGGGTCTGGTCGCACTTCGGACCGCGGAATTCCCCGACGCAGGCCTGCGGGCGCCAGACGGCGACGCCGCGCGACGTTTTCACGGAGAGCTCGTCCTGAGAGTCGCCGAGATAAAGGAGAAACGGGGAGGGGATCATCAACAGCTCCAGACCAGCCAGGGCGCGCCCGGCGGGCTGGATCATGTCGTCCGGCGGCCCCGGCGATAGGTCAAAGACGGGGTTGCGATATAGCCGCTGGTTATGTGTGCCGTTCGGCGAGAGTTTGTTGGAGGACTCCGATGAAGTCGCGTGCGGGCCGCGAGGGCGGCCGGTCTTCCAGGTAGATACAGTGAACGCCGAAGGTCACCTTGGGGGTCAGCGGCCTGAAGTCGAGTTCCGGGCTGAGACTGGCGCGCGCGGTGAATTCGTCCACCACGGCCACGCCCGCGCCGTGCCGCACGAGGGCGGCGGCCACGTAGTAGGTTTGCACGAAGATGCGCTCGCTGCGGCCGGGGTCGTCCTGCACGACCTCGCTGGCGAACAGGGCGCCCACGGGGCCGCTGCCGGCCAGGCTGATCAGGTCGCGGCCGCGGGCCGCGTCCAGGGCGAGACGCTCTGGCGCGTCCGGGATTTCGTCCTTGCGATAGAGCATGACCAGCTCGCCCGAACCGATCCGGACGTCGGCCAGCCGCGGGTGGCGCGGGGCGTCGTAGGCCACGGCCAGATCGCTGTTGCGCTCGTAGAGGGCCTTCAGGATGTCGTCGTTGTGCAGGGTGTGAATATCGAACGAAACGTTCGGTCTTTGCTGACGAAATCGAGCGACGGCGGCCGGGGCGACGCCCAATCCGAGGGACGGTAGAACCGCCAGCCGGATATGCCCGTCGCCGCCGGCGCGCAGGTTGCGCGTGGTCTGGCGCAGCGATTCGATGCGGCCATAGATGTCGTCGACCTCCCGGAAGAGGGTGTGCGCCTCGTCCGTAGGCACGAGGCGCCCTTTCACGAGGCGGAACAGTCGAAAGCCGATCCGGCTCTCGGCGTGTTTGAGGACCTTGCTGACCGACGGCTGGGAGACGTTGAGCGCGCGGGAGGCGGCGCTGACGGACCCCGACTGATAGACCGCATGGAAGACTTCGATGTGGCGCAGGTTCATCGACGAACCTGGAACTGAGACCATAACCATTCCCCCTCAACGCCACTGAAATCCTGATGCGCAACGCGGGACGTGCGGGACTGGGGCGAGAAAACGCGTTTGCGGAATAGCCGATCATTCAGCGCCGCCACAGGGGGCATCTGCCGCGTCCGGACGATTTCCTGAACGCCGTCGACCCATGAGCTCAGGTTATGGGCGGAGGAAGCCTTCGACATTGGCGTTGCGGGGTCGCCGACCAAAGGTCCGCGGCGATAAGACGACGGGCGGCGTCAATCGCCGTTCGCATGACGGGTATCGACGAGGGGACCATGCGAAATACAACGACATCGAACGGCCGCGCCACCGCGGCCGGCGGCCGGCTGCGCAAGACGGCTCTGGCGGGGGCCAGCAGCCTGGCCGTGGCCTGCATGATGCCGGCGGGGCCGGCGCTGGCCCAGGATCTGGTCGAGGAACTGGTCGTCACCGCCAGCCGGGTGAATCGCTCCGGATTCGACGCGCCGACCCCGACCACCGTCGTGGGCACCGACAACCTGCAGGCCGTGGCCGCGACCAATGTCGCCGACATGCTGAACACCCTGCCGACCTTCGGCGGCGGCACGACGCCGTCGACTACCTCGCACAGCTCGCAGAACGCCGGCGCGAACTTCCTGAACCTGCGCGACCTAGGCAACAACCGGACCCTGGTGCTGGTGGACGGTCGTCGTCACGTGCCGACGACCGCCAGCGGGCTGGTCGACATCAACGTCATTCCGGCCTCCTTGCTGGGACGCGTCGAAGTGGTGACTGGGGGCGCCTCGGCGGCCTGGGGTTCGGACGCCGTGGCCGGCGTGGTCAATCTGATCTTCCGTGAGGACCTTGAAGGCCTTGAAGGCCAGGTCCAGGGCAGCACCAGCCAGTACAAGGACAATGAGGAGTTCAACCTCGCCCTGGCCGGGGGGCTGCGTTTCGCCGGCGGCCGCGGTCACTTCATGGCCGCGTCCGAGTTCGTCGACATGAAGGGCGTCGGCGCCGACCGCGACTGGTTCCGCGAGCACCAGCAGGTGATCGCCAACCCAGCCTATCGCGCCGGCAACGGCCAGCCGCAGAACCTGCTGGTTCCCAACGTCACCGCATCGGTGGCGACGCTGGGCGGCCTGATCACCGACGGGCCTCTCAAGGGCCTGCAGTTCCTGCCGGGCGGCGCCACCGCGCCGTTCCGCTACGGCAACAATCTCGGCACCCAGTACCACACCGACGGCGACGGGCTCTATCCGGGCGACATCATCAGCCTGATGACCCCGCTGACCCGGGCCAACCTGTTCACCCGCACGACCTATGACGTGACCGACAATGTCGAGGCGTTCATGGAGGCCTCGGTCGCCTATGCCGAGACGACCTTCAACCTGTCGACGTCCTACGACCTGGGCACCCTGACCATCCGTCGCGACAACGCCTTCCTGCCGGCGCACGTCGGAGCCTTGATGGATGCGAACGGGGTTTCGACCTTCCGCATGGGCCGCTTCAACCGCGACATCGCCTTCAACGTGGTCGACAACAAGAACGCCACTTCGCGGATCGTCGTCGGCCTGAAGGGCGACTTCGGCGACGGCTGGAACTGGGACGCCTATTACCAGTACGGCCAGAACCGCTACGCGGCCCGGATCTTCAACAACCGCATCGCCGCCAACTTCACCAACGCCCTGGACGCGGTGATCAATCCGGCGACCAACCAGATCGTCTGCCGCTCGACCCTGAGCGCGCCGGGCAACGGCTGCGTGCCGATCAACCTGTTCGGCGAGGGTTCTCCCTCGGCCGCGGCGATCGACTACGTGACCGGCAGCCAGCACCTGGTCGCCAACATCGAGCAGCAGGCCGCCGCCGCCAGCCTGTCGGGCGAGCCGTTCTCGACCTGGGCCGGCCCGGTTTCGATCGCCACCGGCCTGGAGTACCGCAAGGACTCGGTCGAGCAGCGCGTCGACGCCATGGCCCAGGCGAGCCAGTTCTCCATCGGCAATCCCAAGGCGATGAAGGGTTCGTACGACGTCCAGGAAGCCTTCGTCGAAACGGTCGTCCCGCTGGCCAAGGACATGGCCTTCGCCCAGTCGCTGGACTTCAACGGCGCGGTGCGGGCGACCAACTACTCGACCAGCGGCACCGTCTGGACCTGGAAGGCCGGCTTCACCTACGAGCCGTTCGACGGCCTAAAGTTCCGGGCCACCCGCTCGCGCGACATCCGGGCCCCGAACCTGTCGGAGCTCTACTCGTCGTATGTGTTGACCTTCTCGTCGATCACCGACCCGGTGACCGGCCGGCAGTCGACGGTGCGCTCGCCGCAGCAGGGCAACCTCGCGCTGCAGCCGGAGGAGGCCGACACCTTCACCGCCGGGGTGGTCTACGAGCCTGCCTTCGCCCCGCGCCTGCGCCTGTCGGTCGACTACTACGACATCGACCTGCAGGGCGCGATCTCGACCCTGACCGGGCAGAGCATCGTCAACCGTTGCGCAGCCGGCGCGGCGGACCTGTGCCGCTACATCACCCGCAACCCCGACGGGTCCCTCAACGAGGTGATGCGGACCTTCATCAACCTGTCGAGCATCCAGGTGCGCGGCGTCGATACCGAGGTCAGCTACTCGACCCCGCTGTCGAACATCTTCGAGGCGGTCGGCGGCGACCTGACGCTGCGGTTCCTCGGCAGCTACCTGGATCGCTACGTCACCAATGACGGCATGACTTCGCTCGATACGGCCGGCGAAGTCGGTAACAACCGTCCGCACTGGCGCTGGACCGCCAGCGCGTCCTACGAGAACGGCCCGTTCAAGGGCTACGTTCAGGGACGGTACGTGGGCGAAGGCGTCTACGACGTCGAGCAGACCTATGACGACGCCCATGTCGACAGCCAGTTCGTGACCACCGTGTCTGGAGCCTGGAAGATCAAGGACGACGGGGCCCGCTCGCTCGAGGCGTTCGGGGTGATCAACAACCTGTTCGACGTCGATCCGCCGGTGTCGCCGAACACCTTCATCTTCGGCAGCCCGAACTCGGGGGCGGCGCACGACATCGTCGGCCGCCGGTTCACGGTCGGCCTGCGCTTCACCTACTAGAAGGCTGAAAGGCGCCGGTCAGGCCCCTGAGGGGCCGGCCGGCGCCGTGCCGCGCATCAGGTCGACGACACTGGCGCCGGCTTCATGCGCCGGCGGCCCGCGACGAGGGCCGCCGTCCCGGAAACGAGCAGGGCGCCCGCGCCGATCAGCCAGGGGCAGTGCGGCTGGCCGGCGGCTCCGCAGATGACCCCGAGTTGGGCGACGCCGCGGGCGGCCAGCCAGGCCATCTCCGCGCTGACCGCCGCCCCGACGAGCATGGCCGCGCCGGCGGCGGTGATCAGGTCCGACTTCAGCGACGTCATGGCGTTCTCCTTGAGTGGGGTGCAGCCATAGGAACTAGCCGGCCGCGCGACGCCTTGACCGAAATCAATGCCCCTAGGTCAGGGGGCGGCCATTCCCACAGGTGCTGTCACCATGACTCGCTTGGGGGACCATGACTACCTTGCCGGCTCCAGAGAGCAGGGCGCCGCGCGACGCGGTCCTTCTGTTCATCACCACGGGGATCTGCGCCTTCGGCGCGCTCCTCGCCACCGCCTTCACCGAAGACCCGCTGTTCCGGCTCCAGGGCTGGATATTCCTCGGCGCTTTCCTGGTCGCGCTGTCGATCATGACGGTCGCCATCAACTCCGGCCGGCTGCGCTCGCCGCAGGACCGCTACGCCGACGGCGTGGTGAGGGCGGGGGTCATCGCCACCATGTTCTGGGCGATCGTCGGCATGAGCGCCGGCGTGTTCATCGCAGCCCAGCTGTCGTGGCCGAACCTGCTGTATTTCCCTGAGCACGGCTGGCTGAACTTCGGCCGGCTGCGTCCGGTGCACACCTCGGGCGTGATCTTCGCGTTCGGCGGCAACGCCCTGATCGCGACCTCCTTCTACGTCGTGCAGCGGACCTGCCGCGCCCGGCTGGCCGGCGGCGTCTGGCCCTGGTTCGTGTTCTGGGGCTACCAGCTGTTCATCGTCCTGGCCGCGGTCGGCTACGTGGCCGGCATCACCCAGTCCAAGGAGTACGCCGAGCCCGAGTGGCTGGTGGACCTGTGGCTGACCATCGTCTGGGTCGCCTACCTGCTGGTGTTCCTCGGCACGCTCTGGAAGCGCAAGGAGCCGCACATCTATGTGGCCAACTGGTTCTACCTGGCCTTCATCGTCACCATCGCGATGCTGCACATCGTCAACAACCTGGCGGTGCCGGTCAATGGACTGAACAGCCGCAGCTACTCGCTGTTCGCCGGGGTGCAGGACGCCCTGCTGCAGTGGTGGTACGGCCACAACGCGGTCGGCTTCTTCCTGACCGCCGGCTTCCTGGCGATGATGTACTACTTCGTGCCCAAGCGCGCGGAGCGGCCGGTCTATTCCTATCGGCTCAGCATCGTCCACTTCTGGTCGCTGATCTTCATCTACATCTGGGCCGGCCCGCACCACCTGCACTACACCGCGCTGCCGCAGTGGGCCCAGACGCTGGGCATGACCTTCTCGATCATGCTGTGGATGCCGTCCTGGGGCGGGATGATCAACGGCCTGATGACCCTCTCGGGGGCCTGGGACAAGCTGCGCACCGACCCGGTCATCCGGATGATGGCCGTCGCGATCGCCTTCTACGGCATGGCCACGTTCGAGGGCCCGCTGATGTCGATCCGCGAGGTCAACGCGCTCAGCCACTATACCGACTGGACCATCGGCCACGTGCACTCCGGGGCGCTCGGCTGGGTCGGCTTCATCACCTTCGGCGCCGTCTACTGCCTGGTGCCGTGGCTGTGGAAGAAGGACGGCCTCTATTCGCTGAAGCTGGCCGAATGGCACTTCTGGATCGCGACCCTGGGCATCCTTCTCTACATCTGCGCGATGTGGGTTTCCGGGATCATGGAAGGCCTCATGTGGCGCGAGTACACGCCGCAGGGCTTCCTCGCGAACTCCTTCGTCGAGACCGTCGCCGCCAAGCACATCGAGAACGTCATCCGCACCCTGGGCGGGGCCATGTTCCTCGCCGGCGCGGTGATCATGTCCTACAACCTGTGGCGTACGATCCGCATGCCCAGCTCTGCGCCCAGCGCCCAGAGCCTGAGCGGTCCCGCCCCCGCGCTCGTCGCGGCGCAGTAAGGCGAGACAACCAACATGTGGAAACATCACGGTAAACTTGAGCGGAACTCCCTGCCGCTGGTCATCGCGATCCTGATCGTGGTGTCCATCGGGGGCATCGTCGAGATCGCGCCGCTGTTCTGGCTGGAGAGCACCGTCGAGGAGGTGGAGGGCGTGCGTCCCTACACCCCGCTCGAGCTCGCCGGCCGGGACATCTACATCCGCGAGGGCTGCTACACCTGTCACTCGCAGATGGTCCGCCCGCTGCGCGACGAGGTCGAACGTTATGGCCACTACAGCCTGGCGGCCGAGAGCATGTACGACCACCCGTTCCAGTGGGGCTCCAAGCGCACCGGGCCCGACCTGGCGCGGGTCGGCGGCAAGTACTCGGACGGCTGGCACAAGGACCACCTGGTCGACCCGCGCTCGGTCGTTCCGGAATCGGTGATGCCGCCCTACGCCTTCCTCTCGGAGAAGGCGCTCGACTACCGCGACATTCAGGACAAGATCCGCGCCATGACCAAGGTCGGCGTGCCCTACACCCAGGACATGATCGACAACGCCAAGGACGACCTGGAGACCCAGGCCGATCCCTTCGCGGCGGCCAGCAAGTTCCAGGCCCGCTACGGCGGCAAGGTCATCCAGCGCGACTTCGACGGCGAGCCGGACCGGCTGTCCGAAATGGACGCCCTGATCGCCTACCTGCAGATGCTCGGCACGCTCGTCGACTTCAGCACCTACGAGGCCAAGGCCCCGGAGAACCGTCGATGAGCGATCTCACCTACGAGACCGTGGCGCGGTTCGCCCAGCAAGGCGGCCTGATCTACTTCGGGCTGATCTTCGCCTGCGGCGTCGTCTACGCGCTCTGGCCGCGCAACCGCGAGGCGTTCAAGCGCCTCGCCAGCCTTCCCCTGCAAGATGATGAGGCCCCCGATGTCCAAGCGTGAACCCGACGAGGTCACGGGCGTCGAAACCACGGGACACGAGTGGGACGGCATCCGTGAACTGGACAACCCGCTGCCGCGCTGGTGGCTGTACATGTTCTGGGCCGGCGTCGTGGTGGCGGCCGTCTACTGGGTGCTGATGCCGGCCTGGCCCGGCGTGCGCAGTTACACCCAGGGCGTGCTCGGCCAGTCCGACCGCGCCGACGTCGTCGTCGCCCTGAACGACCTGAAGACCGTGCGCGGCGCCCAGGCCGCGCGGCTGAAGACCGCCAGCCTCGAGGAGATCGAGCGCGATCCGGAGCTGCAGGCCTACGCCCAGGCTGTCGGCCAGTCGGTGTTCGGCGACAACTGCGCCACCTGCCACGGCACCGGCGGGGTCGGGGCCAAGGGCTACGCCAACCTGCGTGACGACGTGTGGCTGTGGGGCGGTTCGCTCGAGGACATCCACCGCACCATCGAGGTGGGCGTCCGCGCCGACCATCCGCAGACGCGCTTCTCGCAGATGCCGGCGTTCGGACGCGACCAGATGCTGGGCGCGGCCGAGATCTCGGACCTGACCGAGTATGTCGTGGCGCTCTCGGGCCGGCCCGCCAACGCCGCCGCCGTGCGTCGCGCCGCGCCGGTCTATCAGACCCAGTGCGTCGCCTGTCACGGTCCGACCGGGACCGGCGACCAGAAGCAGGGCGCGCCGAACCTGACCGACCAGGAGTGGCTGTACGGCTCCACGCGGGCCGACATCCACGCCCAGATCTGGAACGGCCGCGGCGGCGTGATGCCCAGCTGGAAAGCCCGGTTCGACCCGGAAACTCTGAAGGCGCTCGCCGTCTACATCCACGCCAACGCCGGAGGCCAGTAGGGCCATGACCGTCGTCATAGACAGGACCCGAGCTTCCGCCCCCAAGCATGAAGCGGGTCCGGTCTCGGCCGCTGCCCGGGCCCGCAAGAGCGCGGACCCGGGCGGCGGTCTCTACAAGCCGCGCGCCCCGATCTATCCGAAGCTGGTCCATGGCCGCTGGCGCGCGATCAAGTGGGCGGTGATGATCGTCACCCTGGCGATCTACTACATCACCCCCTGGATCCGCTGGGACCGCCCAGGCGTGCTGCCGGACCAGGCGGTGCTGGTCGATTTCGCCGGCCGCCGGTTCTACTTCTTCGACATCCAGCTGTGGCCGCAGGAGGTGCACTTCATCACCGGCCTGCTGGTGCTGTCGGCGCTGGCGCTGTTCCTGGTGACGGCGCTGTTCGGCCGACTCTGGTGCGGCTACACCTGTCCGCAGACGGTCTGGACGGACTTGTTCATCTATGTCGAGCGCCTGTTCGAGGGCGACCGCAACGCGCGCATGCGCCTGGACGCCGCGCCGTGGTCGCTGGACAAGGCCTGGCGCAAGATCGGCAAGCACGCTGTCTGGCTGGGTATCGCCTTCGCCACCGGCGGGGCCTGGATCTTCTACTTCCACGACGCGCCGAACCTGCTGCGCGACTTCTGGGTGGGGGAGGGGCCGATCACCGGCTACGTATTCTGCGTCCTGCTGACCTTCACGACCTATGTGTTCGCCGGGACCATGCGCGAGCAGGTCTGCATCTACATGTGCCCGTGGCCGCGGATCCAGGGCGCGATGCTCGACACCAATTCACTGCAGGTGACCTATCGCTACGACCGCGGCGAGCCGCGCGGCGCCCACAAGAAGAACGCCGGCTGGGAGGGCCGCGGCGACTGCGTCGACTGCAATCAGTGCGTCACCGCCTGTCCGATGGGCATCGACATCCGCGACGGCGCGCAGCTGGAGTGCATCAACTGCGGTCTGTGCATCGACGCTTGCGACGAGATCATGCTCAAGGTCGACCGGCCCAAGGGCCTGATCGCCTATGACACCGACGCGGCGGTCGAGGCGCGGGCGGCCGGAAAGCCGGCGGTCTATCGGCTGGTGCGTTCGCGCACGGTCTTCTACGCGGTCGCGCTGGCGGTCGTCGGCGGGCTGATGGCCTGGGGGCTGATGACTCGGCCGACCATGGACCTCCACGTCCTGCACGACCGCAACCCGGTGTTCGTGCGGCTACACGATGGAGCGGTTCGCAACGGATACACGATCAAGATCGCCAACCGGACGTTCGAGGCCCAGACCTATAGCGTCGCCTTCGACGGTCCCAAGGGCGCGATCCTGAAGACGCCCGGCGACCGCGCCAGCCGCGACGTGCTGAAGGTCGAGGTCCCGGCCAACGAGGTCCGCGCGGTGCGAGTGTTCGTGACCCTTCCGCCGGCCGAGATCACCGCCGCAAACATGTCTGCCGCCTTCGTCGTCGCCACACCTTCGACGCAGACCCGAGCGGAGACGACCTTCCTTTCAGGAGCTGCGAACGCGCCATGACCGCCCGCGCCGTGAAGAAGCCGTTCCGGATCACCGGCTGGCACGTCCTCGTCTCCGTGGTCGCCTTCTTCGGAGTGGTGATCGCCGTCGACTCCCTGTTCCTGGTGCTGGCCTATCGCTCGCACCCGGGGCAGGTCTCGGTGACGCCCTACGAGGACGGGCTGGCCTACAACCGCGCCGTCGCCCAGCGCCGCGCCCAGGCGGCCATGGGGTGGACCGCGACGGCCGCGCCCGACGCCGACGGGGTGGTGGTGGAAATCGCCGACGCCAAGGGCCAGCCGGTTTCGGGCCTGCAGCTTACCGGCCTGCTGCGCCGGCCGGCGACCGAGGCCGGCGAGCATCCGCTGAAGTTCGCAGAAGCCGCGCCCGGCCGCTATCGCGCCCCCGCCAAGCCCGCCGCGGGAGCCTGGGACGTCCACGTCCAGAGCCAAGGGCAGGTCTTTCAAGCCGAGCGTCGACTGACATGGCCCTGACCGCTGATCGCCAGGATTTCACTGCCTTCCTCCGCCCAGTCGAGGGCGGCGGCCGCTCCTTGGAGTTGCTGGTCAAGGGCGCGCGATGCGCGGCCTGCATGGCCAAGATCGAGGGCGAGGTCCGGGCGTTGCCGGCCGTGGAGACGGCGCGGCTGAACCTCACGACCGGCAAGCTGACGGTGGGCTTTGAAGCCGGCGCGGGCGATCCCAGCCTGGTGCTCGAGCGGCTGGACGGCCTCGGCTATCCGGCGACGCTCTACGATCCGGGCAAGGCCGCAGCGGCGCGTGACGCCGAAGGCCGCCGCCTCACCCTGGCGCTCGGGGTCGCCGCCTTCGGCGCCGGCAATGCGATGATGTTCTCGGTGCCGATCTGGGCGGGCCTGTTCGGCCAGGAGCTCGGGCCGGCCACCCGAACCCTGATGATGTGGATGAGCGGAGTGATCGGCGCGCCGTGCGCGGTCTACGCCGGCATGCCGTTCTTCGAGTCGGCCTGGCGCTCGCTGCGTTCGGGCCGGGCCAACATGGACGTGCCGATCTCCATCGGCGTGATCCTGACCCTGGTGATTTCGTTCATCGAGACGGTGCTGCGTGGGCGCGACGCCTATTTCGACGCCGCCGTAACCCTGCTGTTCCTGTTGCTGATCGGGCGTTGGCTCGATCATCGCCTGCGCGCCAACGCCCGCAGCGCGGCGGCCGACCTGTTGGCCATGCAGGCGCCTTCCGCCGCCCTGCTTGGGGAGGACGGCGCCGAACGCCGCATCCCGCTCAGCGAGGTCGCGCCCGGCGACGTGCTGGTCGTCCGTCCGGGCGAGCGGATCCCCGTCGACGCAGTGATCGCCGCCGGCGTGTCTGAGCTCGACAAGTCGATGCTGACCGGTGAGACCCTGCCGGTGCGGGTGGTTCCGGGCGAGGCCTGCCAGGCCGGGGCCCTGAACCTGGGCGGCGTGCTGCGGCTGCGCGCCGTGGCCCGCTCGGAGGATTCCGCGGTCGCGGCCATCGCCCGCCTCGTCGAGGCCGGTGCGCAGTCCCGATCGAAGTACGTCCAGCTCGCCGACAAGGCCGCAGCGCTCTACGTGCCGATCATCCATACGGCGGCGGCGCTGACCTTCGTCGGCGTCTGGGCGCTGGGCATGGGGCCGCGCGAGGCGCTGCTGCGCGCGGTCGCGGTCCTGATCATCACCTGTCCGTGCGCCCTGGGCCTGGCGGTTCCGGCGGTGCAGGTCACCGCCTCAGCACGCCTGTTCCGGCGCGGGGTGCTGGTCAAGTCGGGCGCCGCGCTGGAGCGGCTGGCCGAAGTCGATCATGTGGTGCTCGACAAGACCGGGGTGCTGACCGAAGGCCGGCCCCAGCTGATCGACCCGGTTCCGACCGCCATCGCCATGGCCGCGCCGCTGGCCAAGGCCTCGGCCCATCCCCTGTCGCGGGCGCTGGCCGCCCATGCCGGGCCGACCTTGCTGGCCGACAATGTCGTCGAGACGCCAGGGCAGGGGGTCGAGGGCTATATCGGCGGTCGCCGCGCCCGGCTGGGCCGCGCCGCGTTCGTCGGCGTCGACGGGGCCCCGGCCAGCGAGACCGAGCTGTGGTTCGGGGTCGAAGGCGAAACCAAGATCCGCTTCGTGTTCGCCGACCAGCTTCGCGCCGATGCAGCCGCCGCAGTGGCGGCCCTGAAGGCCCGTGGGCTGAGCGTCGAGATCCTCTCGGGCGACACCTTCGCCGCCGTGGCGCGGGCGGCCGAGCAGGCCGGGATCGAGGCCTGGCGGGCGGCGCTGACGCCCGCCGACAAGGCGGCCCTGGTCGCCGAGCGCACCGCCGAAGGGCGCAAGGTGCTGATGGTCGGCGACGGCCTGAACGACGCCGCGGCCTTGGCCGGAGCGCACGCGGCGATGGCCCCAGGAACGGCGCTCGACGCCAGCCAGAACGCCGCCGACCTGGTGTTTTCCGGCGATCGGCTGGAGGCGGTGATCGAGGCGATCGATGTGGCCCGTTCGGCGCGCCGCCGGGCGCTGGAGAACTTCTCGTTCGCCGCGCTCTACAACATGGTGGCCGCGCCGGCGGCGATGCTCGGACTGGTCAACCCGTTCGTCGCCGCCCTGGCGATGTCGGGCTCGTCGCTGGTCGTGACCCTGAACGCCCTGCGCACCGGGGCGGGGAGACGCTGATGGATATTCTGATGTTCCTGGCTCCAGCCTCGGTGGCGCTGGCCCTGGTCGGCCTGGGGGCCTTCTGGTGGACGTTGCGCAGCGGCCAGTACGAGGACCCGGTCGGCGACGCCTCGCGGATCCTGGTGGAGCACGATCGCCCCGATTGACGGATATCACGGCGCGCTGAAGCCGATCGGGTGAGAAGTCCTGAGACACCACAGGAGCCGCCCGTGACCTTCACCGCGCTCAAAGACCCCCAGGCGCTGGCCGACCTGGTCGCCCGTTTCGACGGTCGCGCGCCGCGCTACACCAGCTATCCGACCGCCGTGCAGTTCACACCCGAGGTCGGCGAGGCGGTCTACCGACGCTGGCTGGCCGACCTGCCCGTGAGCGACCCGGTGTCGCTCTATATGCACATCCCCTTCTGCGCGCGGCTGTGCTGGTACTGCGGCTGCAACACGCGGGCCGTGAACCGGCACGAGCCGATCGCCGCCTATGTCGGCAAGCTGCTGGATGAAATCCGTCTGCTGGGCCAGGCGCTGCCGGGCAAGCTGCCCGCCAATGCGCTGCACTTCGGCGGCGGCACGCCGAACATGCTGGCCGTCGAGGAGCTGGACGTGCTGTTCGCCGCGCTCGGCGAGGTCTTCGACCTCTCGCCCGACATCGAGGTGGCGACCGAGATCGACCCGCCGGCCCTGACCCGCGAGTGGGTGATGGCCTGCGCCGGCCACGGCCTGCGCCGCGCCAGCCTGGGGGTCCAGAACCTCGACCCGCAGGTGCAAGCGGCCGTGGACCGCAAGGGCACGATCGAGGAGGCCGCCCGCTGCGTGGGATGGCTGCGCGAGGCGGGCGTCACGTCGATCAACTTCGACCTGATGTACGGCCTGCCGCACCAGACCACGGCCAACACCCTGGCGACCATCGATGCGGTGCTGAGCCTGCGGCCTGAGCGTCTGGCCTTGTTCGGCTACGCGCACGTCCCGTGGATGAAGTCGCACCAGCAGTTGATCGCCGAGGAGGCCCTGCCGGGGCCGGCCGAGCGGCTCGACCAGAGCGAGACCGCAGCCGAACGCCTGATCGCCGAGGGCTATGTCCGGATCGGGCTGGACCACTTCGCCCTGCCGAGCGACGAGCTCGCGGTCGCCCAGGCCGAGGGGCGGCTGCGCCGCAATTTCCAGGGCTATACGACCGACGCCGCCAAGACCCTGATCGGGATGGGCGCCTCGGCCATCGGCGCCTTCCCGCAGGGCTTCGTCCAGAACCTGACGCGAGAACTGGACTGGCGCGCGGCGCTGGATCGCGGCGAACTGCCGGTCGCCCGCGGCGTAGCGATCACCGATGAGGACCGATTTCGGGCCGAGATCATCGAGCGGCTGATGTGCGACTTTGCGGTCGATCTGAATGCTGTGTGCGCCCGTCATGGCCGCACGCTGGCCGACCTGGCGCTGATCCTGGCGCGGCTGGAGCCGTTCCGGCGCGAAGGCCTGCTGAACGCCGAAGCCGGCCGCGTCGAAGTGATCGGACACGGCCGGCTGGTGATCCGCTCGATCTGTGCGGCGGTGGACGCCTACTTCGACGCCCAGCAGGGCCGGCACGCCAAGGCGCTGTGAGGAGAGATCGTAGAGAAGAGGAAGGTCAGGCGGCGGCGAGGTCTTCCAGGGCCTCGCGGTTGCGGACCCGGAACCGGCGGCAGCTTTCGAACTCGACCACGCCGGACGACTGCAGCTGGGTGATCATCCGCGAGACCGTCTCGATGGTGAGGCCGAGATAGTCGGCCATGTCCTGACGGCCCATGGCCAGTTCGACGGCGGTCTCGCCGCGGCGTTGGGCCAGGCCCAACAGAAAGCTGGCGACCCGCTCGCTGGCGCTCTTGCGGACCAGCAGGGTCAGGTGCTCGCGGGCGCTTTCGAGGTCGCGCACGGTGGCGTCCCACATCAGGTCCTTGAGTTCGCTTTCGCCGCCCGCGGCCAGCATGGCCTGGCGGCTGGCCGCCAGGATCACGCAGTCGCTGAGCGCTTCGGCCGCCATGCTGTGGCTGCCGGTCGTCTCCAGGCCGAACACGTCGCCGGGATAGTAGAAGTCGCCGATCGGCCGGCGGCCGTCGGCCATGAAGCGTGAGGTGCGGACCGTGCCGCTGATCATGCGGTAGATCAGATCTGCGCGCTCGCCCTGGCCGTAGATCTCTTCGTCCTTGGCGAAGGTCATCGGCACGCCGATCCGGCTGATCAGGTCGTGGTCGTCACGGAGGATCGTTTCGCTGCAAGTCATACCCAACTCCCGATGACCTTTGACTAGGCCGGGGCGGGCAGGCGGAAAATTTCGGATCGTTCCTTACGGGGGCGCCCTTACGTAGTCCTACGGAGGTCAGTTCACGCGGCGGGTGCGTCCGGCCCAGTACGGCTCGCGCAGTTCGCGGCGCAGGATCTTGCCGGAAGCGTTGCGGGGCAAGGCCTCGATGAAGTCGACGCTCTTGGGAGCCTTGAAGCCGGCGATGCGGGTGCGGGCGAAGGCGATGATGTCCTCCGGATCGGGGTTGGTCCCCGGCTTGGGTGCGACGATGGCCTTCACCGACTCGCCCCACTTGTCGTCGGGCACGCCGATCACCGCCACCTCGGCCACGTCGGGGTGGCCATAGACGGCGCTCTCGACCTCGGCCGGATAGATGTTCTCGGCGCCGGAGATGATCATGTCCTTCACCCGGTCGTGGATGAACAGATAGCCGTCCTCGTCCAAGTAGCCGGCGTCGCCGGTGCGCAGCCAGCCGTCGGCGGCGACGGTCGCGGCCGTCGCCTCGGGCAGGCGCCAGTAGCCGGCCATGTTCGAGACCGAGCGGACGGCGACCTCGCCGACGGTGTTCGGCCCCAGCCTTTCGCCAGCCTCGTTCACGATCTTGATTTCGACGCCCGGCATCGGCAGGCCGGCCGCCCGCATCCGGGCGTTGCCGGCCGGATCATGGTCTTCAGGCGGAAGGTAGACGATGGTGCCGCAGGTCTCGGTCATGCCGTACTGCTGGACGAAACCGCAGCCGAACACCTCCATGCACTCGCGCAGCAGGTCCAGCGGGATCGGGCTGGCGCCGTAGAAGATGTATTTCAGGCGCGAATAGTCGACTTCGCGCGCCCGGGGCTGGCGCACCACGATCTGCAGCGCCGCCGGGACCATGAACATCTTCGAGACGCGATCGTGCTCGATGTAGTCCAGAACCTTGAACGGATCGAATTCGCGCGCGACCACGCCCTTTGCGCCGTTGACCAGGCCGACAATGCCCCAGCCGGTGCCGCCGATGTGCCCGACCGGCATGGCGACCAGGCTGATGTCTTCCGGGGCCCATTGGTTCCAGGCCATCGGGCTTTCCTGGGCCCGGCGGCGGCCGCCCAGGATGTTGAGGTGACTGAGCATCGCGCCCTTCGGGCGTCCGGTCGTGCCGGAGGTGTAGAGCTGGACGGCCACGTCGCGTTCGTCGATCGCAACGGCAGGATCGACGGGGCTTTGCGCGTCGCGCCAGGCCTCGTAGGTCGGCCAATCGCCGGCGCCGGATTCCATGGCCACGACCTTGAGGTCGGGCAGGTCGGCGGCGACCTGGCGGGCGGTGTCGAGCACTTCGGGCCCGACGAACAGCATCTTGGCCTGGGCGTCGCCGGCGATGTAGGCGACCTCGGGCGGGGCCAGCCGCCAGCCGATCGGGGCCATGATCACCCCGATCTTGGCCGCCCCGAACAGCAGCTCGAAATAGTGGTCGCTGTTCTTGCCGAGATAGGCGATGCGGTCGCCCTTCTTCAGGCCTTCGGCGAGCAGGGCCTGGGCGGCCCGGTTGCTGGCCGCGTCGAACTGGGCGTAGGTGGTCTCGCGGCCCTCGAAGGTCAGGGCGACGGCGTCCGGCCGCTCGCGGGCGTGGAAGCGCGGCGCTTCGGCCAGGGTCGGGATGGCGTTGAAGTCGACGGACGTTTCGGCCACGGGCGGTCTCCCTAGAGTCCGAGCACCAGCCGGGCGATGATGTCCCGCTGGATCTCGTTGGAGCCGCCATAGATCGAGGCGGCGCGATCGTTGAGGTATCGAGGCATGGCGGTCAGCACCGCGTCGGGCCCGATCGGCGGAATGTTGGAGCCGGGCTCGCGGGCGGCTGGCTGGTCGGGGGCGGCGTAGAGCCCGGCGACCTCCAGCAGCAGTTCGTCGATGCGCTGCATGGCCTCGCCGCCCTGGGTCTTGAGCATCGAGGAGGCCGGACCCGGGTTCTTGCCGGACGACAGCGCCGCCAGGATGCGCTGCTCGGAGACCTCGATGGCCTGGACGGCGACCTCGGTCTCCATCAGCCGGCGCCGGAAGCTGGCCTCGTCCAGCAGGCCGGCGTCGCGGGCGGTCCGGCGCAGCCGCTCAAGCATCACCTTCAGGCCGGGGGCCGAGCCGCCGCCGCGCTCGAACTCGAGCAGGTACTTGGCGACCGTCCAGCCCTGGTTCTCCTCGCCGAGCCGGCCGGAGACCGGAACCCGGACGTTCTCGAAGAACACCTCGTTGACCTCGTGCTCGCCGGCGAGGGTGATGATCGGGCGGACCCGGATCCCCGGCGTCTGCATGTCGAGCAGCAGGAAGGTGATCCCGGCCTGCGGCTTGCCGTCGGGCAACGTCCGGACCAGGCAGAACATGCGGTTGGCCCAGTGCGCGTGGGTGGTCCACAGCTTGGAGCCGTTCAGCACGTAGTCGTCGCCGTCACGCGTCGCGCGCAACTGCAGGGCGGCGAGGTCCGAGCCGGCCCCGGGTTCGGAATAGCCCTGGCACCAGTAGTCCTCGCCCGACAGGATGCGCGGCAGGTAGTGGGCCTTCTGGGCCTCGCTGCCGTAGCCCATGATCACCGGCCCGACCATGCGCAGGCCCATGGGGGCCAGGCTGGGCGCGCCGGCCCGTGCGCATTCGGCCGAGAAGATGTGCCGCTGCATCTCGCTCCAACCGGGGCCGCCATAGGCCTTGGGCCAGCTCGGCGCGGCCCAGCCCTTGGCGTGCAGGATCTTCTGCCAGGGCAGGCTGTAGCGCTTGTCCATGAAGACGCTGGTGGCCCGGCGTCCGGCCTCGCGCAGTTCGGGCGTGAGCGCCTCCTCCAGGAAGGCGCGCACCTCGTCGCGGAAGGCCAGTTCTTCGGCGGTCAGATCCAGGTTCACTTGGCGCGGGTCCTAGAAGCGTCCACGCAGCGTAACCCCGTAGGTGCGCGGCGGGGCCAGGAAAGTGGCGAAGGTGCCGGTCTGCAGCGGCTGATCGACTACGACCTGGTTGTAGTCCTCGTCGGTCAGGTTCTGGGCCCAGAGCTCGGCTGACCAGCGCTCGTCCTGGCTGGCGAGGACCAGGCGGGCGTTGACCAGGGTCAGCGGCGGCTGGGACTTCAGCGGATCGAGGTTGGAGCCGGTGTTGTACTCCGAGGTGTACTTGGCCGAGAGGCTGGCGCGGAATTCGAGGGTCTCCGTCACCGGGCGCTCGTAGTTCACCGTTCCGGCCGCCGACCACAGTGGGGCGTAGGAAAGCCGGGCGTTCGGCAGGCGAGGGGAGATCCCGGCCGGCGGCGCGAAGTCGCCGAACTGGGTCTCGGCATAGGTGACGCCGCCCGAGAAGCTGAGGCCCTCGACTGGCGGCCGCCACATCAGGTCGACGTCGACCCCGCGCGAGATCACCTCGGGGATCGAGGCGACTAGCCAGCTGATGCCGGTGTAGGTGTTGAGCTGGAAGTTCTCGTAGGTCTGGTGGAACAGCGCAGCGTTGGCGACCAGGCCGTAATCGGCCGTATTGGTCTTCACGCCGAGTTCGTAGCTGACCACGGTTTCGGCCGGGAAGCTGGTGTCGGGGTTGATGACGCCGGCCGCCAGCCGCGCGCGGTCGAGGTTAAAGCCGCCGCTCTTGAAGCCCTCAGCGTAGGAGGCGTAGGCCATCACCCCCTCGTTGAAGCGGTAGCTGGCCTTGAGGGTGCCGCTCCAGCGGCCTTCGCTCTGCTCCTGGTTGGTGACGACGTTGTTGAAGGCCGGGTCCGAATGCGGCGCGCAGATCGCCCCGCGGGCGGCGGCCGGGAGCGGCCGGGCCAGGGCCGCGGCGCAGGCGTTGGCCGGCGCCGAATTGGTGTAGTGGCTGCGGACGGTCTTTTCGTCGTCGGAGTAACGGAGCCCCAGGGTCAGCTCGAGCGCCTCGGTGACCTTCCAGCTGTTGTTGGTGAACAACGCCCAGCCCTTGGAATTGTGGTCGTAGCTGTCGCGCGGGCCGGCGCCGGCCGGGAAGTTGGTTCCATAGGGCAGGCCGGTGAGTTGCGAGATGAAGGTCGGATTGGGGCTGCCGGACGGCGCCGACAGCAGCAGGCCGAAATAGGGCTCGTACGCCGTGCCGAAGGTGGTGGCGGCCGCAGCCTTGAGGTCCTCGTCGGAATAGAAGACCCCGATCAGCCAGTTGACGGTCTCGGTGGACCCGGCGAGGCGAACTTCCTGCGAAAACGCTTTGATCTCGTTGAAGCTTGAGCCGTCGGCGGGGCGGTACCAGATGTCGGCCGACGAGAAGTCGATGTCCGAGCCGTTCTCCGCGCGCCAGTCGCGGAAGGCGGTGATCGAGATCAGCGCCATGCCGTCGCTGATATCCCAGTCGAGTTGGGCCGAGACGCCCTGGTCGGTGATTTTCGAGCCCATGTCGCGGTTGGCGTTGGCGATCCGCGCGCCGGGGTTCGGCGGCCGCTGGACGCCTTCGTCGGCCGCCAGGGCGTCGATCAGCGCCGCGGTCGGGCCGGCGACGGTGACGAAGTTCACGCAGCAATGCTCGTCGCGGTCGGAATAGTCGGCCAGCAGCTTGATGCTGAGGCTGTCGGTCGGGGTGAACAGCAGTTGGCCGCGGACGGTGTAGTAGTTCTGGTCGGTGTCGTCGGTGCGGGTGCGCGGGCCGGCCCCGACGTGGACGTCGGCGAAGCCGTCGCGCTCACGCTTGGCGGCATAGAGGCGCCCGGCCAGTTTGTCGGCGACGATCGGTCCAGTCACGCTGCCGGCGACGCCCAGCGCGCCATGATCGCCGACCGTGAGCTCGCCGGCGGCTTCGAAGTCGAACGACGGCGCCTTGGTCAGCACGTTGATGACGCCCGCCGAGGTATTCTTGCCGAACAGGGTGCCCTGCGGCCCCTTCAGGATCTCGACCCGCTCCAGTTCGCCGAGGTCGCCGAAGGCCACCCCGCTGCGCGCGCGGTAGACGCCGTCGACGACCGTGCCGACCGAGGATTCCAGGCCCGGATTGTCGCCGATGGTGCCCACGCCGCGGATCCGCGCGGAGGTCTGGGCCTCACTGGTCGAGGAGGTGACGCTGAGTCCGGGGGCCAGGACCTGCAGGTCCTTGATGTCGCGGACGCCCGCATCCTGAAGTTGCCGTTGCGGAAGGGCGGTGACGACGATCGGGACGTCCTGGAGGTTCTGCTCGCGCTTCTGGGCGGTGACCACCAGTTCGGCGACCGTCCCGCTCTCCTGCGCCAGGGCCGATCCGGCCGCGCAGGCCGCCGCGATGACCGCCCACGAGGCGGTCGCCAGTGCTTGTTTCATGTTCCCTCCCGCTGCCGGCGTCGCCGACGAACCGTTCTTGCACGTCGCCGTCTTGTCGCGGCGAGGCGGGAATGCTTGCAGAAACAGGCTTTGCGGGACAAGCTATCGGAAGTGATAGGCGCCGCAGGGGGGGCAGGCCGTCGTGGCGATGAGCGCTGAGGCTCACGACGAGTACGAGCTGATCGAAGCTCTTGCGGCCCAGGTGCGTGACCGTGGGCGCGAGATAGGCCTGCCCTATGTCGCGGTCAGCGCCGACATCGGCGATCCGGAACCGATGCGCGACCGCGATGGCCGGCCGTTCGCCGAGACCCTGTTTCAGTGGCTCGACCCAGGATTGCAGTACTGGAAGGATCGAGGCTTTGCGCTGCGCTCGGCCTTCGTCTTCGCCTGCCGCTATACGGCCGAGCCGTTCTACTTCCAGGACGGCCGCTTCGGCGCCTGGCGTCCTTCGCGCCGGCTGGAGTCGATCGAGGTGGTGCAGAGCGCCGACACGGTGGAGATCGGCACGGCGATCATCGCCCCCGCCCACCTGCCGGGCGGAGTGATCGGCGCGATCGTCTGGGCCTCGCCCGAGGTGATCGACGTGAGGCCGGTGTTCGAGCAGCGGGCCGCAGAGCTGTCGATCCTCTCGCTGCGCTTCATGGCCGCCTACAACGACCGCGGCCTGTCCCCGGACGGCCTGGTCCACCTGACCCGGCGCGAAATCCAGTGCCTGAAGTGGGCCGCCAAGGGCAAGACGGACGGGGAGATCGCCGAGATCGTGAAGATCTCGATGCCGACCGTCCGTTTCCACATGCGCAACGCCGCCGACAAGATGGGCGTGGCGGGCCGCCCGCAGGCGGTCCACCGCGCCTCGGTGCTCGGCTATGTCGGCGAGCGGCAGAGAGCCACGCGCAGCTAGGCGGCTATTTCCACCTGGCCAGCAGGCGTTCGCGGAAGAGTTCGAGCCGTTCAGCCGCCGAGCTCAGCGCCTGACTGCGGCGACCGAGCACCGCCGCCAGGTCGGCGTCGATCTGCTCGCGCCGCGACTCCCGCGCCTCGGGCAGCGGCGGCAGGACGTGGGCGAAGTAAGTGTTGTCGAGCAGCTTGTGGAGCAGCCGTTCGCCGGGGAACGGCTCGCCGTTGTTAATGGCCCGCGCGGCCTTCAACAGGGTGCGGATATCGTACTGGGTGGGGCTCAGGTCCGGCACCTGCTTGGGCAGGCCGAGCAGGGTATAGACCGCGATCCTGGCGGTCCGCACCGAGCTTTCCATGGTGAAGATGACGTCGTTGCTGGTCTCGACGAACTGGCCGAGCAGGCCAAGGTTCGTGCAGCCGGCCGGCACGACATGCGGCCGGTCGCCCGCCGCCCGCGGCATGAACTGGGCGGTGATGTAGGGCATCAGCGCCATGCGCACCTTGGTCGCGGCCGCGACCGCGTCGAGCTGGTCCTCGATGCCCAGGTGGTAGCAGAGCTCGGCCAGGATCTCGCGTCCGGTGCAGGCCGGCATCGGCTTCTTCACATAGTCGCCGTCCTTGTCCATCAGCAGCGCATAGACCCAGATCACCAGCACATCCTTGGGCTGGTTCGGGAAGTGGGGCTGGCGGTTGCAGGTGAAGCTCAGCACCCAGGCGGAATCGGTGAAGGTGATGACCCCGCCGGTGACCGTCTTGCCGGAGTAGGGATCGTTGACCGCCAGCTCCTTCAGCTTGTCCACGAACGGCGAGGGTTTGCAGGTGAGGGTGGCCGACTCCCACATCGAGCGGTCGACGTCGCCGTAGAACTTCTCCGGCTTGCCGAAGATCGGCGAAGCCTTGGCGAGGTTGCGCCATAGCGCCCAGTCGCTGGCCTCGCCCGGATCGCGGCGATCACGCTGGAGCGCCGGCGCATGGTCGAGGTCGCCATACGCCGTGCCTTCCGTCATCGAGCCGGTGATCGCGAACACCAGGTCGTCGGGGCCGACCGTGATGGTGCTGTCCTTGCCACCGACCTTGCAGCGGATGGCGGTCACGGTGCGCGCATCCCCGTCGACCGTCATGTCGAGGTCGTAGGCGCGGGTGTCGAACTGGACCTTCACGCCCTTGTCGCGCAGCAGCCGGGTCAGCGGCACGACGAAGCCGTCGTATTGATTGTACTTGGGGAAGACCAGGGCCGACATGTCGCCGAGCCCGTCGATCGCATCGAGGAACCGGTGCATGTAGAGCTTCATCTCAAGAAGGCTCTGCCAGTTCTCGAAGGCGAACATCGAGCGCCACAGGTACCAGAAGTTGGTCTCCAGGAAGCTCTCGCTGAAATAGTCCTCGATGGTCACGTCATCGAGGTCTTCCTTGCGCTTCAGCAGCAGGCGGATCAGTTCCCACTGGTGAGCCTTGGTCAGGCCCAGGGTCGAGAAGTCGCGGATCTGACCGCGCTTGTGCATCAGCCTGGACTTGGAGAAGTTCGGATCGTTGTCGTTGACCAGCCGGTACTCGTCCAGGACGCTGAACCCCTCCGGCAATTCCAGCGCCGGGACGTCCTGGAACAGGTCCCAGAAGTTGTCGTAGTTCCAGTTCATCTCCCGACCGCCGCGAACGATGTAGCCGGCCTCGGCGTCGCCCGCGCCGTCCAGCGATCCGCCGGTGACGTTCAGCGCGTCCAGGATGGTGATGTCCTCGCCCTTCATGCCGCCGTCGCGGATCATGTAGAACGCCGCCGCCAGTCCGCCGACGCCGCTGCCGATGATGTAGGCCTTGCGACCCTTGACGGCCTTCGGGGCGACCGGCCGGTTGCGTTGATAGGGCCCGACCATGTCCGGCGGGGGGAGGGCGTCGTGCGGCCCCTTGCGCCAATAAGCGGCGGTCGCGTCAGCCTCGACCGTGAACTTCGAACCCTTGTCGCGGGCGCTCATGGCATCCCCTTCAGCAAAGCGGGACGCCTGTCGCCCCCATGCCGCCTTGAACGCGTGAAGCGCCAAATCGGGCTCTAGGGGGTATTCCGGAGGTGCTTGGCGGAAGGGGTGGGATTCGAACCCACGGTAGGCTCTCACCTACGGCGGTTTTCAAGACCGCTGCCTTAAACCACTCGGCCACCCTTCCGGAAGGAGGGGCCTATAGCAGGGGTCGGGCGGCGTCTCCACCCATCGTGGATGCTTAATGAAATTCGTCGCTGCATTAACCATGGCGCAAGGCTCGCGCGGCGAACATGGCGCTCAGCGCTGGGGAGCGTCGATTTGAAAGAGGGGGCGGCCATGGCTCGCATCCGTCCGTACGCGCCGGTCCGCGGCGTCGTTGTCGTGCTCATGGGGACGGCGGCGCTGGCCGCCTGCGCCACGCCTCAACCGCGCTACGCCGCCAAGCATCCGACCGCGGGCCCCACGCCTGGGCAGCTGCCGAACGGGGCGGGCGGGCGCTACAAGGTCGGTTCCCCCTACGAGGTCGGCGGCGTCTGGTACGTGCCGAAGGAAGAGCCCGGCTACGACCAGGAAGGCACGGCCACCTGGTACGGTCAGTCGCACCACCTGAAGACCACCGCCAACGGCGAGGTGTTCGACCGCTATGCGCTGTCGGGCGCTCATACGACCCTGCCGCTGCCGTCGATCGTCGAGGTCACCAATCTCGAGAACAATCGAACGGTGCAGGTCCGCGTCAACGACCGCGGCCCGTTCAAGGGCGGAGCGGTGATCGACGTCTCGCAGGAGGCTGCGCGCCAGCTCGGTTTCGAACAGCAGGGCACGGCGCGGGTCCGCGTCCGCTATGTCGGCCCAGCGCCGCTCGGCGCGCCCGACGCAGGCCTGCGCCATTCGGCCTACACCCCGACGCCGACCCCGGCCGCGCTGCCGCCCGCCGCGCCGACGGCCTATACTGGACTGAACCCCGGGCCGGTCGAGACGCCGGTGGCCGCCCAACCGCTGGCTCCGCTGGCGCCGGCCGCGGTTCCGGCCGCGCCCGCCGGGCTGATCTATCGCGTCCAGGCCGGGGCCTTCTCCGATCCAGCCAACGCCCAGCGCGTGGTGAGCCAGCTCGGCTCGGCCGTCGTCGCCAGGATCGAACCGTTCGAGCGCGGCGACGGGATGACGCTCTATCGCGTGATGGTGGACGGCACGGCCGACGAGGCCGAAGCCTTCGATCTGCGCGATCGAGTGGCGGCCTACGGCTTTACTGAGGCGCGGGTGGTGCGGCCGGGCGCCTGACCCTCGGCTGGGACAAGTCCGCCCGGCGGCCGGTGAGCGCTGGACAAACCGGCCGAACCGGCCATTTTGGCCGGCGTGACGCGTGGGCGGTTCATCACTTTCGAAGGCGGCGAGGGCGCGGGCAAGTCGACGCAGGTTCGGCGCCTGGTCGCGCGCCTGCAGTCCGCCGGCCATGATGTGGTGGCCACGCGCGAACCGGGCGGCTCGCCCGGCGCCGAGGCGATCCGCAACCTGGTCCTGAAGGGCGAGGCCGATCGCTGGAGCCCGGCCACTGAGACCCTGCTGATGTACGGGGCGCGGCGCGATCACATCGAGAGGACCATCCTGCCGGCGCTGGAGCGCGGCGCCTGGGTGGTCTGCGACCGCTTCGCCGATTCGACCCGCGCCTATCAGGGCGGGGCCGGCGGGGTCGACCCGGCCTTCATCACCGCCCTGGAGACCTTCGTCCTGACGGACGTCCGGCCGGACCTGACCCTGGTCTTCGACCTGCCGGTCGAGGTCGGCCTGGCCCGCGCCGAAGCGTTCGCGAAGGCCGACGGCCACGCCGAGACGCGCTTCGAATCCAAAGGAGTGGCGTTCCACGAGCGCCTGCGCGCGGCGTTCCGCACCATCGCCGCGGCCGAGCCCGACCGTTGCGCGCTGATCGACGCCGGCCAGGGCATGGACGAGGTCGAGGGGCAGGTGTGGCGGGCCGTCGAGGGCCGGCTGGTCCATGGCTGACGCTGCGCCCCATCCGCGCCAGGTCTTCGACCTGAAGGGCCACGAGGCGGCCGAGACGGCGTTCGAAGAGGCGCGCGGCCGCGGCCGGCTGCACCATGCCTGGCTGCTGACCGGGACCGAGGGTGTGGGCAAGGCGACCTTCGCCTTCCGCGCGGCCCGTCGGCTGCTGGGCGCGCCCCACAATCCGGCCTACGGGGTGCTTGGCGCTTCGCCGGACCATCCGGTCAGCCGCCAGATCATCGCCCGCTCGCACCCGGACCTGATGGTGCTGGAGCGGGTCGGCGAGGACGGCAAGCCGCGCAAGGTGATCCCGGTCGACGAGGCCCGCAAGCTGACCGACTTCTTCGCCAAGTCGCCGGCGGCGGCGCCGCACCGCGTGGCGATCATCGATGCGGCGGACGATCTCAACGTCAACGCGGCGAACGCCGTCCTGAAGACGCTCGAGGAGCCGCCGCCGCGCGGGGTGATCCTGCTGGTCTCGCACGCGCCGGGCGGGCTGCTGCCGACGATCAAGTCGCGCTGCCGGCGGTTGGGTTTCCAGCCGCTGCCGGAAGCTGAAGTCACCGCCTTCGTCGAGGCGCGGACGACCGCCAATCCCGAGGACGCGATCCGCCTGGCGCGGATGTCGAAGGGCGCGCCCGGCAAGGCGCTGGCGCTTGCGCTGGCCGGCGCGGTGACGGTCGACGATGCGGCCAAGGAGATCCTGCAGTCGCTGCCGGCGGTGGACGAGGGCTTGGCGCTGTCGCTGGCCGACCGCTTCCGCGGCGCGGAGGGGGCGGCGCAGTTCAATCTGCTGCTGGAGCGGCTCGCCGAGCGGGTCCACGGCCACGCCGTGCGACTGGCGGCCGAGGGCTATGGCGGGCTTGATCGCTGGGCCGCAGCATGGGAGACGCTGCAGCGCCTTCCGCGGGAGGTCGAGGCCGTCAATCTCGACCGTGCGGACGCGTTCTTCACGGCTCTCACTGAACTGCGCGCCGCCGCGCGCGCCTGAAACCTCCGAATGCTGATCGACAGCCACGTAAACCTGCACGCACACCAGTTCGACGAAGACCGCGACGAGGTGATCGCCCGCGCCCGCGCCGCCGGCATCGAGCTGATGGTCAATATCAGCGACAAGGTCTCGGGCTTCGCCGCCGTGCGCGCCCTGGCCGAGCATCCTGACATCTGGTGCACGGTCGGCACGCACCCGCACGAGGCCAAGGAGAACCCGGACCTTTCGGCGGCCGACCTCGTGACCATCGCCGCCGACCCGCGGGTGGTCGGGATCGGCGAGACGGGGCTCGATTTCCACTACGATCTCAGCCCGCGGGACATCCAGGCCAAGGTCTTTCGCCAGCACGTCGCCGCCGCGCGCGAGACGGGCCTGCCGCTAGTGGTCCACACCCGCGAGGCCGACGAGCTGATGGGCGACATCCTTGAGGAGGAGTACGCCGCCGGTCCCTTCAAGATGCTGATGCACTGCTACACGTCAGGCGCCGAGCTCGCGGCGCGGGCAGCGGCGCTGGGGGCCTGGTTCTCGGTCTCGGGCATCGCCACCTTCAAGACCGCCGAGGATGTTCGCGCCATTGTCCGCGACATGCCGGCCGACCGCATCATCGTGGAGACCGATTGCCCCTATCTCGCGCCGGTTCCGCACCGCGGACGCCGCAACGAGCCGGCCTTCCTGCCCGACGTCCTGGCCGGGCTGGCCAAGATCCGCGGCTGGTCGCGGCATGATGCCGAGAAGCGTGCGGAGGATGCGTTCTTCGCCCTTTTCGACAGGATCCCGCGGCCATGAGCGGGCGGCTGGAGTTCACCATTCTGGGCTGCGGCTCCTCCGGCGGCGTGCCGCGGGCCGACGGCGACTGGGGGGCGTGCGATCCCGCCGAGCCGAAGAATCGCCGCCGCCGCTGCTCGCTGCTGGTCCGCCGGCTGGGGCAGGGCGCGGAGAACGACACCACCCTGATCGTCGACACCTCGCCCGATCTCGTCTGGCAGACCTCGCAAGCCGGGGCCAAGCGGCTGGATGGCGTGCTGCTGACCCATGATCATGCCGACCAGACCCACGGCATCGACGACATCCGCGCCTTCTTCATCCGCCAGCGCGCGCGGATCGCCTGCCACATGGACACGCCGACCGCGCTCAGCATGCAGCGGCGGTTCGGCTATGTGTTCGAGGGCGAGAACGGCTATCCGGCGATCGGCGACATCACCCCGCTGGCGCCCCACGGCCAGGCCTGGGCGGTCGATGGTCCGTCCGGCGCGATCCCGGTCACGACCTTCGATCAGGACCATGGCGGCGTGAGGTCTGTCGGATATCGCTTTGGAAACGTAGCCTATTCTAGCGATGTGGTCGGGCTGGACGATGCGGCTTTCGAGGCGCTTGACGGTCTCGATGTCTGGATCCTGGATGCGCTGCGCTGGCGGCCGCATCCGACCCATGCGCACGTCGAGCTGGCGCTGGAGTGGATCGCGCGGGCGCGTCCGCGCCGGGCGATCCTGACCAACATGCATATCGACCTGGACTACGCCGAGCTGGCCGCGCAGCTGCCGGAAGGGGTCGAGCCGGCCTATGACGGCCTGCGTTTCGAACACGAATTGAGCGGCGATTTCTCATGATTTCCTCACCGCTTAAGCTTGGTTTCCTCGCGTCGAAAAACGGCACCAGCATGCGGGCTATCGTCGAGGCGGCGCGCGCTGGGGGACTGGCGGTCGAGCCGCGCCTGGTGGTCAGCAACAACCGCAAGGCGCCGGCCCTGGAATTCGCGGCCGAGCGCGGCGTGCCGACCCTGGTCATCCCGACCCAGGCCGATCCGGAGGCGGCCGACGCGGCGCTTTGCGCGGCGCTGGAGGGCGCCGGCGTCGAACTGGTGATCCTCTCGGGATACCTGCGCCGGCTGGGGCCGCTGACGCTCGGGCGCTATCGCAACCGCATCCTGAACATCCATCCGGGCCTGCTGCCAGCGTTCGGCGGCGAGGGGATGTACGGTCGGCGGGTGCACGAGGCGGTCATCGCCGCGGGCGCGAGCGAGAGCGGGGCCACCATCCATGCGGTCGACGAGATCTACGACCACGGCCCGGTGATCGAGCGTCGCACCGTGCCTGTGCTGGCCGGCGATACGGCCGAGACGCTGGAGGCGCGGGTGGCGGCGATGGAGCCTGGCTTCTTCGTCGAGACCCTGGCCCGCATCGCCGCAGGCGAGCTGCGCCTGCCGGATTAGTCGGACGGCGGCCGCAGGGTCTTGACGATCTTCACCCGCGTGAAGTCCTCGGCCGCGCGCCGCTCGAAGCCGAGCGATTTGGCCGTGGTCAGCATCGCGGTGTTTTCCCGCGCAACGTCGCCCCAGACCTCGGCCAGGCCCTTGGCCGCGGCGTAGTTCAGGATTTCGCTGAGCAGCAGCCGTCCCAGGCCCTTGTGCTGTTGGTCGGTGCGGACCATCAGCGCGAACTCGGCGGTCTGGCCCTGGGGATCGCCGGCCAGGCGCGAGACGCCGATGATTTTCTCGCCATCGTCGACCACCAGCGCCATCTCGCGGTCGTAATCGATCTGCGACAGCCGCTCGGGCCAGCCCGGGGGCAGGGTGCGGAAGCCTGAGCGGAAGCGCAGCCGCACGTCCTCGGCGCTGCTGGCCTCGACCATCGCGGCGATCGCCGGGCCGTCCTGAGGCCGGATGGCGCGCAGGGTCACCGGCTGGCCGCCGACCTCGATCTGCCGCTGCAGGCCGTCGGGATAGGGCAGGATCGCCAGGCGCGGCCGGGCCTCGTCCGGCGCCCGCAGCCGGATCCGGGCGGCCAGCGCCAGGGCCCCGGAAGCGTCGGCCAGCAGCGGATTGATGTCGAGCTCGGCGATGTCCGGCTCGCCGGCGGCGATCTGCGAGACCCGCACGATGACGTCGGCGATAGCGTCGAGATCGGCGGCAGTGTGGTCCCGGAACCCTTGCAGCAGGCGCGAGACCCGCGTGCGGCCGATCATATCGCGCGCCAGGACGTCGTCCAGCGGCGGCAGGCCGATCACGTGGTCGGCGGTGACCTCGACGCTGATGCCGCCGGCTCCGAACATCACGATGGGACCGAACAGGCTGTCCTGGGCGACGCCGACCAGCAGCTCGCGCGCCTCGGGCCGATGGACCAGCGGCTCGACCACCAGGCCTTCGATCCGCGCCTGTGGACGGGCCTTGGCGATCCGCGCCAACATGGCCTGGGCCTCGATCTGGGTCTCCAGCGCGCCCTCGAGGCCGAGCACGACGCCGCCGAGCTCCGACTTGTGGCTGACGTCCGGCGACACGACCTTCAACGCGACCGGTCCGCCGATCTCCTCGGCGATGCGGCCGGCCTCTTCCGGAGTCGCGGCGTCGCGGCCTTCCAGCGCCGGAACGCCATAGGCCTTGAGCACCTCGCGGGCTTCCGGATCGGTGAGCGTGAGGCGTCCGTCGGCGCGTGCCTTGGCGATCACCGCGCGGGCCGCCGCGCCGTTGGGCGCGGCCATCGCGCCCGGCGTGCGGATCAGCGCTTCCTGGTTCTTGCGGTGATCGACGAGGTGCATGAAGGCGCGGACCGCCTCGTCCGGCGTTTCGTGGGCCGGAACGCCGGCCGCGGCCAGCCGCCGCCGGCCCTCGGCGACTGCGGTCTGGCCCATCCAGGCGCTGAGCACAGGGCGATGGTAGCGCTTGGCCTTCAGGACCTCGACCACGGCGTCGGCGGCCGCGGTGCTGTCCTCGACCGCGGTGGGACAGTTCATCACCAACACGGCGTCGGCGTTGCGGTCTTCGAGCATGATCTCCAGGGCCCGGGCGTAGACCGGGGCGTGGGTGTCGCCGAGGATGTCGACCGGATTGGCGCCGGACCAGTACTTCGGCGCCGTGGCGGCCAGCTTCTCCATGGTCTCGGGTGACAGCTCGGCCAGGCGGCCGTCGCGGGCCTCCAGGGCGTCGGCCGCCATTACGCCGGCGCCGCCGCCGTTGGTGAGGATCGCCAGCCGGTCGCCATAGACCCGCATCCCTGCGCCGAGGGTCGAGACGGCGTCGAACAGCTCGCGCAGGCCGCCCACGCGAAGCATGCCCGCGCGCCGGAGGGCGGCCTCATAGACCAGGTCCGCGCCGGCCAGGGCCCCGGTGTGCGAGAACGCCGCCTGAGCGCCGGCCTTGCTGCGGCCGGCCTTGACCACGACGACCGGCTTGGCGCGCGAGGCGATCCGGCCGGCGGTCATGAACTTTCGCGCGTCGGTGATGCTCTCGACGTAGAGCAGGACGCCGTGGGTGTCGTAATCGAGAGCCAGGTAGTCGAGCAGATCGCCGAAATCGACATCGGCCGCGTCGCCGATGGTCAGGACGTGCGAGAACCCGACCCCGCGGGCATGAGCCCAGTCGATGGCCGCGGCCGCGACGGCGCCCGATTGCGAAACCAGCGCCAGGCCGCCGGGCGCTGGCGACAGATGCGCGAAGCTGGCGTTGATCCCCTGGCGCGGCGACATGAAGCCCAGGCAGTTGGGGCCGAGGATCCGCATCAAGGTCGGTTTGGCGGCGTCCAGCATCTGCTGGCGCAGGGGCGCGTCGACGCCGGCGCTGATCACGATGGCCGCCCGGCAGCCGGCCTGGGCCAGTTCGGCGACGATCCCCGGCACCGACGGCGCCGGGGTGGCGATCACCGCCAGGTCGGGAACCAGCGGCAACTCGGCGACGCTGCGATAGGCGATCGAGGAGCGGATCGCCCGCGCGCTCAGCGACACCGGCAGGACAGGCCCGGCAAAGCCGCTTTCCAGCAGGTTGCGCGACAGCACCTGTCCGACCGAGCCGGGCGCGTTGCTAGCGCCGATCACCGCGATCGCATTCGGGTGGAACAGCGCATCGAGGTTTCGCGTGGTCATGGCGGGCCTCCGCTTGCGCTCACCGCCAGGAGAATCTGGCGGCGGCAGCACACCCCGCGTCGGCCTGACGATCAAGTCGGCATGCGTCGGCGTCCTGTGAACGGAGGAGGTCGCCCGTTGCGCAGGCCGCTAGCGGCCGCACGACCTGCGGCCCGACGCCGCGCCTTCTCGTGAGACCAGCATGTCCAAGTCGCCCAGGTCAGCACGCTGCCGCAGCTGCAGGACCAGCATCTGTCGCGCGCCTATTTCGGCGCCTTCCGCCAGGAGGGCCGCGCCGCGAGCAAAGCTGCACGGGCCCTGAAGGCCGACCCCAGAACGCGCCGGCGCGGCCCAGGCCGAGGTCGCACGGGAAGCCGCGCGGGTCCGGCAGACCGTCAAGGCGGCCGGAACGTCGGATCGCGTGACTGCCAAACCGGAGCCCGCCGCCGCCGACGACGACTTCCTGGTCCCGCTGACACGGCCGTATGCCGTTCAATCCCGGCGCTGACGGCGTTGGTCTGGCTGGCGCGGCGATCTGCAGCAGGATGGAGCGCCAGGCCGCCTCAATCTCGACCTTAGAGTTCAGAAACTGCACAGGTTCGGGGACCGTTGCAGCGACCAGATCGAGGCTGAGCTAGGCTCGTGGCCCCGCTGAGACGTGACCAGCTGTTGCACACGCGGTACGCGGCGATTGTTGCAGTGGTCTTAGAGAGGCCTGACGACCGAAGCCTAGCGACATCGACCCTTCTGTTGCATTTCCGGACGGGTTGGTCCGCTAGGGGCTCTTAGCTGACCTTGGGAAGGTCAGGTTGTGGGCAACTGCCCCGCCGGGAGATTTAACTCAAACATACCGCTTGCGTCACGGCTCGAGGTTTCCAGCGGCAACGTAGTGTCACCGCTGTCTGCCAACCCAGGTTGAACTTCACCCCCCAGCAAACTAGGCTGTAACGGCCAAGCTTGAGCGCGAGGCCAATGTAAAACGGGTGGGGCGATGGGGGCGAAAACCCCGACAGAACTGGCGCAGGAATTCGCGCAGGCGGTGCTTAGTGTGGCCCCGGTGATCATCTTAGGCAGCGGTGCCTCGGCGGCTCACCAAGTGCCCGGCATGGGTGCACTCGCGGCCCACCTCACCGCTCTCGCTCCGCCTGCGGGATGGGATGAGGCCGAGCAGGCCGAATGGGCCAAACTGGTCGCTGAGCTGAACGGCGGCCAGGACCTGGAGTCCGCCCTGCAGGCCATCCGGCCCAGCCCCCGCCAGACCCACTTCGTAGCCGCTGAAACCCGTCGCTTCCTGTTGCCCTACGACGAGGCGGTGTTGCGCGCCGTTCTCTCCGATCGCAGGGCCCTCCCGCTGTCGCGCCTCTACAACCATCTGTTCGACAGCACCCACAAGAACATCTTCGTCGTGACGCCAAACTACGACCGCATTGCGGAATATGCGGCCGACGCGGCGGACGTCAGTACCTTCACCGGCTTCAGCCACGGCTATCTGCAGCAGCGCGCCCGAAGCCCCAGGACGCGGGTGCACGTCGCCGGACAGCCTGCCCGGACCGTGTGCGTCTGGAAGGTCCACGGATCGCTAGACTGGTTCCAGACCCCTGCCTATCAGGCCATTGGCCTGCGCAGCGGTGTTGAGCCCCCGGCCGACTTCGAGCCGCTCATGGTGACGCCGGGCTTGGACAAATACCGGCTGACGCACATCGAGCCGTTCCGCACGATCTTCGGGTGCGCCGACGCCGCCTTGGAGGAGTCGAGGGCGTTCTTCTGCGTTGGTTACGGTTTCAACGACCAGCATGTTCAGGAGAAGCTGGTCGAGCGCTGCGACCGCGAGAGCGTGCCGATAGTGTTGATCACCAAGCAATTGACCCGGTCGGCCCGCGACTTCCTCGCTGGCGGCCGCTGCCGCAGGTTCCTCGCCCTAGAGGAAGGGCCGGCTGGCGCGAAGGCCTACACCCCGGCCGAGCCGGCGGGCTTCGACGTCGATCAACCGATCTGGGCCTTCGGACCCTTCCTCGACTTCACCCTCGGAGCCGCGCCGTGAGCATCCTGGACTATGCCGATGAGGACGCGCTTGGGCGCGTTCAATCCGTCGATACCGCCGTGGTCGTGATTCGGGTCGATGACGTCGAGGCGCTGCGGGCCCTGCAGGTCACCCAATGCTGCTGTCCCCGCTCTGGAGCAGTCAACAATCCGTCGATCGTCCTTCGCATGCGCCGGCCAATCAATTCCTCCGCTCGGTTGAAGTATTCGCGAATGTGACGCGAGCGCCCGTAGGTGTCGAACCACTGACTAATTAGCGCCTTCAACGTCGCGCCGCGTTTCCCTGATTCGCCTGTCAAGAGCGCGACATTGAACGCCAATTGGACGTCATCGGCACAAAGTTCGCTTGGGTCCCGCTCTCCGGCGCAGGTCGCGAGAATTCGGAGCGCGTGGCCCAAGTTGGATATGGCGTTTTGCGGCTTGTTCAGTTTCACAAGTTGGTCGTGCAGCACCATGCTCTTGAAAAGGTCCTGCCAACGAGGGGGTAGGGCTTTGACCACCCCGTCGTTGGCAAGATCGGCGCGGCCCAGGCGATCCAGAACGGGGAGGGAAGGCCCATAGGTCGCCACTTGGCTCAGGCGCGTAACTGGCTTGACTGTCGTCCCCCGAAGCTTTGACAGGTTCCATTGATGAGCGGTGTCGACCTTGCCCTCGGCGGTGACGGGAAAGTTCCAAGGGAGCTCGGCGGCTGCGGCCAATTCGCGCCCACGATCGAGGAAGGTCTCGAGTTCAGACCGCATTTGCGGCTCCCCTCGACGACAGATCAGTCACAAGTCTCTGGATGGCCTCAAGCGACGCCTCAGAGCCACTTCCTGAATGCTCTACGTGCCGATCACGCTGCCGCGTGATCGGAAGCGCTCGAGCTGTGACGCTGTGCAACGCAGCTTCGTCCAACACGCTGCGTGACAGAGAGCTACGCGCGTTGGACGAACTGCGCCCACACGAAATGCAACGGAATAAGCTCGTGCTTTCCGCGCTGTAGCTCGCTCTGTAGCGCCAAAACGCAACACGCTCGAACTTAGGTGTTCTTCCGATAATATTCCTTAGGCGATGCTCGTTGACGGCCCCATGAGGGGTCGGTTGTGATCGCTGAAGCCGACAGTCCTATCGGACGACATCCTTCAGGAGGCCCGCAATGCCGTCCTGGAATTCGAGGCTGCTCGCGCTCGCGAGCCCCGATCGCATTTGCAGCGCGCCGACGACTTTTCGAAGCATCAGCGCCCCGGGTCAGAAGGCCGTCGGCTATCTGTGCGCCGGCTGAGGGGCAACGGCAGGACAAGCGGAGAGCCGCCAGCTCCTGCTCTGAATGGCGGCAGCCGCTCCAGACCACCTTCCCTCAGCGGCCGACGCCTCTCGGTTGCGGTGCTGATCGCTTGTGGGTGCTCAAGGTGACCAGGCCGTCATTATTGCGGCGGCGATTTATGCAAACGAACCGCCTTGCCAGGATATTCAAAGCGGCGTTAGATGACCAAATAGTCATCGAATGGCGCGACATGAGCACGATCAAGATCGACGACATCGCCTTCGTCCGCTTCCGGGCGCCGGACCTGGCTCGGATGCGGGCCTTTCTTGAGGACTTCGGCCTGGCCGTCGCGGAGGATGGCGGCAGGCTGTTCGGCCGGGGCGGCGGCGACAGCCCCTTCCTGCATGTGACCGAGTTGGGAGAGCCTGGCTTCGCCGGGCTTGGGCTGCGGGCGTCCTCGCTTGCCGACCTCAAGACGCTGGCGGCGGCCGAAGGCGTGCAGATGGAGCCGCTGGACACGCCCGGCGGCGGCCAGGTCGTGCGCCTGACCGATCCGGACGGCCGCCTCGTCGAGGTGGTGGCCGGGCAGGTTCCAGCGCCACCGCTGCCCCTGCCCCGGCGCGAGGCGTGGAACACCGCGGCTGAGCGCGCGCGCCTGCGCCAGACCAAGCGCGTGGCGGGCGGCCCGGCGCATGTCGTGCGCCTGGGCCATTGCGTGCTCAACGTCTCCGATTTCCGCGCGGTCGAGCGTTGGTACAAAGAGCGTTTCGGCTTCATCACCTCGGACGAGATCGCGCTGACGCCGGAGTTCTCGGTCGGGGCTTTCCTGCGCTGCGACCGCGGCGCCGCGCCGACCGACCATCACACGCTGTTCCTGATCCAGGCCCCGTCGGGCCCCGGCTTCAACCACGCCGCCTTCGAGGTCGCCGATTTCGACGACCTGATGGCCGGTCACCAGCAGCTCAAGGACGCCGGCCGCCACGCCGAATGGGGCGTCGGCCGCCACATCCTGGGCAGCCAGATCTTCGACTACTGGCGCGACCCCTGGGGGCACACGCTGGAGCACTGGACCGACGGCGACCTCTTCACCGCGGCAGACGGCTCGAACGTCGCCAGCCTGACCGACCTGATGGGGGTCCAGTGGGGCCCCGCCGCGCCGCCGACCATGGGCTGAGCGGCAGATTTTACGGAGAACTTTCCATGAAGCTCGCGACCTTCCAGGCCGGCGGCGCGCCGGAGCTCGGCCTCGTCACCGGCGAGACCATCGTCCCGCTCAGCCGCACGGCGCCGGGCCTGCCGGCCGAGATGATCGGCCTGATCGCCGCCTGGCCGGAGGTGGAGCGCGAGGTCCGCGCCATTGAGGCGGCAGCGGTCGGCGCCTTGCCCCTCGGCCAGGTGCGGCTGCTGGCCCCGATCCGGCGGCCGGGCAAGATCATGGCGATCGGCCTGAACTACGCCGACCACATCGCCGAGAGCAATCTGGGCACGCCCGAGCACCAGGTGTGGTTCTCCAAGGCGGCCACCGCGGCCAACGGCCCCTTCGATCCGATCGACGTGCCCAAGGTCTCGCAGGCGCTCGACTACGAGGCCGAGATGGTGGCGGTCGTCGGCGCCGGCGGCCGGCACATCGCCAAGGCCGACGCCCCCGGCGCGGTGTTCGGCTACTGCGTCGGCAACGACGCCACCGAGCGAGCCTGGCAGCACCGCACCCCGCAATGGGTGATCGGCAAGTCCTTCGACACCCACGCCCCGTTTGGCCCCTGGATCACCACGGCCGACGAGATCGCCGATCCGCACGCGCTGGCGATCCGCTGCCAGGTCAACGGCGAGACGCGCCAGGATTCCAACACCCGACACCTGGTGTTCAACGTCTGGGACCAGATCGAGCATCTGTCGCAAGCCATGACCCTGGAGCCCGGCGACCTGATCTTCACCGGCACCCCCGGCGGGATCGGCGCGGCGATGAAGCCGATGCAGTTCCTCAAGGCCGGAGACGTGGTGCGCATCGAGATCGAACGCCTGGGCGCCATCGAGAATCCCTGCGCGCCGGAGCCGGACCGTGGCTGACGCAGGCTTCGACTGCGACGTCCTGGTCGTCGGGCTGGGGCCGGTCGGGGCGATGCTCACCCTGTTGCTGGCCCGCGGCGGCGTCAGCGCCATCGCCCTGGACAAGGATGCCGACGTCTATCCCCTGCCCCGCGCCGCGCACTTCGATCATGAGATCATGCGGCTGTTCCAGCAGGTCGGGATAGCCGAGGAGGTCGCACGCCACGCCAGGCCGGCGCCGGCCTATGAGTTCCGGGCCGCAGACGGCCAGGTGCTGATGCGGATGGAGCTGCCGCAGCTGGCGCCGTGCGGCTGGGCGGCCGGCTACATGTTCCATCAGCCGGCGGTCGAGAACGCGCTGCGCGCGCGGCTGGAGGCCGACCCCTTGGCCGAAATGCGCCTGGGCCATCGCTTCCTGCAGCTGGAACAGGACGACGACGGCGTGACTGCGACGGTGGCCGGCCCGGACGGCGAGGCGTCCATCCGCGCCCGCTATCTGGTTGGGTGCGACGGCGCCTCCAGCGCCGTGCGCGAGGCGATCGGCGGAACGCTCGACGACTATCGCTTCGATGAGCCCTGGCTGGTGATCGACGCGGTGGTCGAGCCGGGCGCGCGGCTGCCAGACGTCAACCTGCAGATCTGCGATCCGGCGCGTCCGACGACCTGCGTTTTGATGGGGCCGGGCCGGCATCGCTGGGAGTTCATGCTGCTGCCGGGAGAGACGGCCGAGCAGGTGCTTGACGACGGCTTCATCACCCCGTTGATCGAGGCCTGGGACTGCGGGCCGGTGCGGATCGAGCGCAAGGCCGTCTATCGCTTCCACGGCCTGGTCGCCAAGGACTGGCGCGCCGGGCGGGTGCTGCTCGCCGGCGACGCGGCGCACCAGATGCCGCCGTTCGCCGGCCAGGGCATGTGCTCGGGACTGCGTGATGCGGCCAACCTCGCCTGGAAGCTCCTGGCGGTGCGGCGCGGCGAAGCCGACGAGGGGCTGCTCGACACCTACCAGACCGAGCGCGAGCCGCACGTGCGGACCTATATCGAGCTGGCGATCGGCATGGGCCGTGTGGTCTGCACCCAGGACCCCGCGCTCGCCGCCCAGCGCGACGCCGGGATGCTGGCCCAACGCGCGGCGGGAGCTGCGCCTATGCCTCCGGCGGCTCCGGCGCCGCTGGCCAGCGGCGCGGTTCTGACCGGAGCCGCCGGCGCCGGGACGCTGTTCCCGCAACCGGTAAGCGCCGCCGGGCGGTTGGACGACGCCGCCGGCGACGGGCCGTGGCTGATCACTCGCGCCCCCTGCCCCGAAGCCGTCGATCTGGCCATCACGCTTCAGGACCCGCGCCTGGCGCCGTTCGCCCGGGACATCGAGGCCTGGTTGGACCGTCACGGCGCCTCGGCCGTCCTGGTCAGGCCCGATCGCTACGTCTTCGGCGCCGGCGAGCCGGCCGACCTTGCGGCCGCGTATCGTCGCGCGCTGCGCCCAGTCTAGGAGTCCTTCATGCTACGTCTGCACCACGCGCCCATGGCCTGTTCGCTCGCCAGCCGCTTCGCCCTGGCCGAGGCCGGACTGGCCCATGAGGTCGCCGTCGTGCGCACCGCGCGCGGCGAGAACCGCACCGCCGCCTATCTGCGGGTCAATCCGCGCGGCAAGGTGCCCGCGCTGGAAACTGACCAAGGGGTGATCACGGAGTCGACGGCCATCCTGCCGTTCATCGCCGACCTGGCCCCGGAGGCCGACCTGCTGCCGCCGCCGGGGACCTTTGCGCGGGCCCAGGCCCAGGCCTGGCTTTCGTTCCTGTCGAGCACGGTGCACGGCGCCTATACCGGCGCCCTGCGGCCCGAGGCGTTCGATGGCTGCGATACGGCGGCGGTGCGCGCCGTCCACGTGGCGAGGATCGGCGCGGCCTTGCAGGAGGTCGACGCCCACCTGGCGAACCGCGACCATCTGCTCGACGCCTTCAGCCTCTGCGACCTCTACTTGCTGGTGTTTCTGCTGTGGCGCGGGGCGCCGGCCGTCGCGGGCAAGCTGCCCGCGCTGGCGAACCTTGACGCCTTCCAGCAACGAATGCTGGCCCGACCGGCCCTGGCCGCGATACTCGGCGAAGAGATGAAGCTGATGGCGGAGGGCTAGGGGCGGTGAGCAACAAGCGGATCGAGCGGGCCCAGCAGACGCGGGCGGCGCTGGTGGCGGCCGGGCGGCGGCTGTTCTGCGAGCACCCGGTGGATGCGGTGGCGATCGACGACATCGTCCAGGCGGCCGAGGTCTCCAAGGGCAGCTTCTACAACCACTTCCCCGACCGCGACGCCCTGGTCCGTGAAATCACCGCCGAGATCCGCGCTGACGTCGAGCGGGCGGTCACCCGCGCCAACGCCGGGGTCGCCGACCCGGCCCGGCGCATGGCCCGCGCGGTCTGCGTCTACCTGCGCTACGCGGTGGACGACCCGGAACGGGCCGGGGTTCTGGTGCGCATGCACAGCGGCCACACCTCGATCTCGACCCCGCTCAACAAGGGGCTGGTGGACGACATCGCCGACGGCCTGGCCCAAGGTCGCTTTGTGGTCGCGACCACGGAGTCCGGGGTCCTGTTCGTCCTCGGCATCGCTCAACTGGCCCTGATCCGCGTCACCCAGGAGCCGACCGCGCCGTTCGCCGTCAGCCTGGCCCAGCAGATGTGCGCGCTGCTGTTGCGCGGCCTGGGCGTGCCGGGCGCAGAACCGGAAGCCATCGCGGCGCAGGCCGCCGACGAAATCGTTCGCCAGGGGGTGTTTCAAGACGCTCCGACGCCCAAAGGAGCGGCTCATTGATTCCTCGTCCGATCTCGCCCTTCGCGGGCATGGATATCCGCACCCTGGTCGACAGCCAGGCCCAGACGCAGGCCGGCCGACCGTGGCTGAGCTGGGAGCCGTTCGAGGGCGAGCCGCGCAGCTGGACCTATGACGCCTTCGCCGAGGTCCTGCGCCGGTTCGCCGCCGGGCTGCAGGCGCGGGGCGTCCAGCCCGGCCAGCGGATCCTGGTCCACCTCGACAATTGTCCGGAGTCGGTGATCGCTTGGCTGGGCTGCGCCTATGCCGGCGCGGTGGCGGTGACCACCAACGCCAAATCCAGCGCTGACGAGATCGCCTATTTCGCCCGGCACAGCGGTGCAGTCGGCGCGATCACCCAGCCGCGGTTCGCGGCCCTGGTCGCCGCCGCGGCGCCGGACCTCGCATGGCGCGTGGTCACCGAAACCGACAACGGCGCGCACGCTGAGCCCGTCGCGGGTTTCGAACCCTTCGCGGCGATCGACGCCGAACCGGGGTTGCTCGCCGAGCGGCCGCACGACCCGTGGGCCGACTTCGCCATCCAGTACACGTCCGGCACCACGGCGCGGCCGAAGGCGGTGCTGTGGACCCACGGCAATGCGCTCTGGGGGGCGCGCAGCTGCGCCCAGAACGAGGATCTGCGGCCAGGCGACGTCCACCTCACCCACCTGCCGCTGTTCCACACCAACGCCCAGGCCTACTCGGTGCTGGCCTCGCTGTGGGCCGGCGCGCATGTCGTGCTCATGCCGCGGTTTTCGGCCTCGCGCTTCTGGCCGGTGTCGTTGAAGCACAGCGCGACCTGGACCTCCGTGGTGCCGTTCTGCGTCAAGGCGCTGGCCGCCCAGCCGCTGCCGCCGGCGCATAGCTATCGCTTTTGGGGCAATGCGATCTGCGAGCCGGCCTGGGACAAGCATTTCGGGGTGAAGACCATCGGCTGGTGGGGCATGACCGAGACCATCGCCCACGGTACGGTCGGCTCGGCCCGCCAGCCCGACGCGCCGATGTCGATGGGCCGCCCCGCCCCGGGTTACGACATCCACGTGCTGGACGATGAAGGCCGACCGGTCGCGCCGGGGGAGACCGGCGACCTGTTCGTCGGCGGCCAGCGGGGCCTTTCGCTGTTCAAGGAGTACGCCGGCGATCCGGCCGCCACCGCCGCAGCGTTCCGCGACGACGGCCTCTTCATCACCGGCGACCGGGTGCGCCTGGGGCTCGACGGCTTCCTCTATTTCGCCGACCGCTCCAAGGATATGCTGAAGGTCGGCGGCGAGAACGTCGCGGCCTCGGAGATCGAGCGGGTGATCGCCGCAGTGCCGGGCGTCGCTGAGGTCGCGGTCGTCGCCAAGCGGCACCCGATGCTCGACGAAGCGCCGGTCGCCTTCGTGATTCCCGCCGCGGGGGCGCCGGCCGAACTGGAGGCGCAGATCTTCGCCGCCTGCGGTCAGGCGCTCGCGAGCTTCAAGCAGCCGCACGAAGTCAGGCTGGTGGATAACCTGCCGCGATCGACGCTGGAAAAGGTCGCCAAGGCCGAGCTGCGGGCGTTGCTCGTCGAGTCCTGACGACATGGCGGGTTGACCTGGGCACACGCCTGGGTCCAAGCCGCGGTCAAAGCGACCGATCCGGAGCAGCCCCGTGGACTTCTCGAAACTGCAGGCGACCAGCAAGATCACCGACCAGTGGTCCTATCCCCAGGCGCAGGCCAACCGCTCGGGGCTGCTCGCGGTCTCGCCCGGCCACAAGCTCTATTGGGAAGAGTACGGAAACCCCGACGGCGAGCCCGTGATGTTCCTGCACGGCGGGCCCGGCGGCGCCTGCGCTCCGGTGATGTCGCGCTTCTTCGACCCGAAGCGTTACCGGGTGATCCTGTTCGACCAGCGCGGCTGCGGGAAGAGCGAGCCGACCGTCGCCTCGGCGGGAGCGAAGATCGCCCTCACCGACAACACGACCGACCATTTGGTCGCCGACATCAACGCCCTGCGTGAGGCGCTGGCGATCGACGGCAAGATGCACGTGTTCGGCGGCAGCTGGGGCAGCACCCTGGCCATGGTCTATGCGATCCGCCACCCGCAGAACGTCGCCTCGCTCATCCTGCGCGGCATCTTCCTCGGGACCAAGGAAGACCTGCTCTACATGTACCAGGGCAACGCTGCGGTGTTCGCGCAGACGCCGTTCGAGCTCTCCGAGCCGGGCTCCTACGTCACCTATCCGGACGAGTGGAAGGCCTTCGTGGAGGTGATCCCGGCCTCCGACCGCGGCGACATGATGGGGGCCTACAAGGCGATCTTCGACATGACGCCGGCGACGGCGGCCGAGCGCGAGCGCCAGCTGCAGGCGGCGCTGGCCTGGTCGGTCTGGGAGGGCACGATCTCGAACATGATCCCCGACACCGCCGACGCCGGGAAATTCGGCGAGGCGGACTTCGCCCTCTGCTTTGCGCAGATCGAGGCCCATTTCTTCGCCAACCAGCTGTTCCTCGAACCGGACTACATCGTCCGCAACGCCGACAAGCTCCTCGGCGTGCCGACCCACATCGTGCACGGCCGGTTCGACCAGGTCTGTCCCCTGCCCCAGGCTTCGCGCCTGGCCGCGACGCTGACTGAACTGGGCGCGCCGCCGGCGACCTTCGTCATGACCAACGCCGGCCACAGCGCCATGGAGCGCGAGACCGCCATGGCGCTGACGGCGATCATGGACGGCCTGCCCCGGATCTAGGCCTCAGCCCTGGCGCTTGTGGCCCCAGATGCTGGTCTTGTCGTGCCGCACGACGCGCCAGGACTCGTCGATATCCCTCGCGCCCCAGCCGAACTCGACCTCGAACCCGGACGGGGTCTGGGCGTAGAACGACACCATGTGGTCGTTGGTGTGCTTGCCCAGGGTGTTCATCAGCGGGGTCTTGGCGGAGGCGACGCGGTCGAGCGCGAAGCCGACGTCGTCGAGACTCTCGACCTGCAGCATGAAGTGGTTCAGCCGGCGCGGCGTCGGCAGCGGCACCAGGGCCAGCGTGTGGTGGCGCGGGTTGCAGTGGTAGAATTCCAGATCCATCCCGAACTCCTCGGTGATCTGCATCCGGATGATGTCCGAGAGCTTGAAACCAAGCAGGTCGCGATAGAAGGCGCGGGCCGCGCCGATGTCGGCGGCCGACAACACGACGTGGCCCAGCCCTTGCTCGCCGGTCACGAAGCCGCTGACGCCGGCTGGCGAGACGAACGGAACTTCGCGCCGCTCGGTCGGCCCATAGTAGATCTCGACCAGCAGACCCTGGGGATCGTGACAGGCGAACATCCCGCTCACCCCGCGCAGCTTCAGGTGCTCGGGCGCAGGCTCGCTGATCTCGACACCGGCGGCGACCAGCCGCTCGCGCAACGCCGCCAGCTCGGGCGGGCCGGCGACCTCGAAGCCGACGAAGCCGATGTCGTTCTCCTGGCCGGGCTCGACGCAGACCCGCCAGGCCTGGGCGTCGATGCGGAACCGCAGCGTCCCCTCCGGGGCGTCGACCGGCATCATGCCGAGGGTTTCAGTTCCAAACCGGGCCCAGGCGTCGAGATCGTCCGCCTTGAAGCCCACATAACCGAGCGATCCGATGGTCATCTGCTGTCCCTCGGTCAGCCGCCGAAGCCGCCCTTGGCGGCCGAGGCGGGTTTGCGGTCGACGAAGCCCAGCACCAGGCTATTGAACTCGTCTGCATGCTCGACCTGGGCCCAGTGCCCGCAGCGGTTCAGGATCACCGCACGGCTGTTGGGGATCAGGCTGGCGGTCTTGAGAGTGACCTCCATCGGGACGGTCTTGTCGTCGCGGCCGTGGATCATCAGGGTCGGAACCTGGCTGACCGCCAGCTTGCTCATCAGCTCCTCGATCCCGGCGAACATCCCGCCCTGGCCGAGCGGGCCGCCCTTCAGCCAATTCGTCAGGTGCTCGCGCTGGGCCAGCGCGCCGGCCGAACGCTGTTGGGTCAGTTCGTCGGTCACGAATGACGCGTCGTAGACCATGATCTCCACCAGCCGGCGGAAGTTCTCGGGCGTCGGGTTCATGTAGGTCTCGAAGATCACTCGAATGCCCTGCGAGGGGCCGCCCGGCGTGAACATGTTCGGGACGCCGAACAGGCCCGAGCCCATAGTGATCGCGTGGCTGATGCGGTCAGGATAGCGGGCCATGAACTCCAGGGTCGCGGCCCCGCCCATCGAGTTGCCGACCAGGCCAGCCTTCTCCAGGCCCAGCTCGTCCATCAGCAGCTTCACGGCCTCGGCGTTGGCGGCGTTGCGCGGCTCGCCGGCGCAGTCGAACACTTCCGAGCCGCCCCAGCCGGGGAAGTCCAGCGCGATCACGCGATGATTGGCCGAGAGCACGGCCATGTTCTGGTGGAAATTGCTCCAGCCGGTCGCGCCCGGCCCGGTGCCGTGCAGGAGGATGATCGGCGAGCCGGCGCCGACCTCGTTGTAGTGCAGCTTCCAGCGCTTGGTCTGGACCGTGCGGCTGGTGGAGTCTTCGGTGAACGGCGCATGCGCCTCGGCGACGGACATGTTTCCTCCGGATCTTGATGTTGGCTAGCCGGCCGCTTCAGGCGGCGGGCTGGCGGTTCTTCAGGTCGAGCGCGACGTCGACGATCATGTCTTCCTGGCCGCCGACCATGCGGCGGCGGCCGAGCTCGAGCAGGATGCTGCGCACGTCGAGGCCGTAGGTCTCCGCGGCCTTCTCCGCATGGCGCAGGAAGCTGGAATAGACGCCGGCATAGCCGAGGCTGAGGGTCTCGCGGTCGACCCGCACGGGGCGATCCTGCAGCGGGCGGACCAGGTCCTCGGCGGCGTCCATCAGCGCGAACAGGTCGGTCCCATGCTCCCAGCCGTAGACGTCGGCGGCGGCGATGAAGACCTCTAGCGGGGCGTTGCCGGCCCCCGCTCCCATGCCGGCCAGCGAGGCGTCCACGCGGATCGCGCCGTTCTGGACCGCGGCGATGGAGTTGGCGACGCCGAGCGAGAGGTTGTGGTGGGCGTGGACGCCGCGCTCGGTTTCCGGCTTCAGAACCCGGTCGTAGGCCTGCAGCCGGGCGGCGACGTCGTCCATGGTCATCGCCCCGCCGCTGTCGGTGACATAGACGCAGTGGGCGCCGTAGCTCTCCATCAGCAGGGCCTGTTGGGCCAGGGCCTCGGGCGGGCTCATGTGGCTCATCATCAGGAAGCCGGAGACGTCCATTCCGAGCTCACGCGCGGCCTCGATGTGCTGCCTGGAGATGTCGGCCTCGGTGCAGTGGGTCGCGACGCGCACCGACCGGACGCCCAGATCGTAGGCGTGCTTCAGGTCATGGATCGTGCCGATTCCGGGCAGCAGCAGGGTGGTCAGCTTGGCGTGACCGATCACCTCGGCGACCGCGGCGATCCAATCCCAGTCGGTGTGGGCGCCGAAGCCGTAGTTGAAGGACGAGCCCGACAGCCCGTCGCCATGCGCCACCTCGATGGCGTCGACCTTGGCCGCGTCCAGCGCGCGCGCGATCGTCCGCACGTCGTCGAGCGAGTACTTGTGGCGGATGGCGTGCATGCCGTCGCGCAGGGTGACGTCCTGGATGTAGAGCTTGCTCATGCGGCGACGCCTTGGCGCTGGGCGATGCGCTCGGCGGTCTTCAGCGCCGCCGAGGTCATGATGTCGAGGTTGCCCGCGTAGGCCGGCAGGTAGTGGGCCGCGCCCTCGACCTCGAGGAACACAGAGACCTTCAGGCCAGCGAACGCCTCGCCCATCTCCGGGATCAGCAGCCGTTCGTTGTCGCTGATCGTCTCGAACTGCACCGCCTGCTTGAGGCGGTAGCCCGGGACGTAGGTCTGGACCTCGGCGACCATCGCCTCGATCGAGACGCGGATGGCGTCCTGGTCGCCGCCTGCGCAGAGGCAGTAGACGGTGTCGCGCATGATCAGCGGCGGCTCGGCCGGATTGAGCACGATCATCGCCTTGCCGCGCCGCGCCCCGCCGACGACCTCGATGGCCCGGGAGGTGGTCTCGGTGAACTCGTCGATGTTGGCGCGCGTGCCGGGGCCGGCCGACTTCGAGGCGATCGAGGCGACGATCTCGCCGTAGATGACCGGGCTGACCCGGTGCACCGCGGCCACGATCGGGATCGTCGCCTGGCCGCCGCAGGTCACCATGTTGACGTTCGGCTCGTCGAGGTTCGCCGTCCCGTTGACCGCCGGGATCGTGTAGGGGCCGATAGCCGCCGGGGTCAGGTCGATGACCTTCTTGCCGTGGGCGCGCAGGATCTTGTCGTGGCGCGCATGGGCGCCGGCCGAGGTCGCGTCGAACACGATCTCGATGTCCTGGAACCCCGGCAGGGCCACCAGCCCGTCGATGCCCTCGGCCGTGATCGGCACGCCCATCCGCTCGGCGCGCTTGAGGCCGTCGGAGTTCGGATCGACGCCGACCAAGGCGCCCATCTCCAGGACGTTCGACAGCCGCATGATCTTGATCATCAGGTCGGTCCCGATGTTGCCGGAACCGATGATCGCCACCTTGGTCGTCATGCCACGGCCCTCAGGAGCAGCGGATCGAAGCCGTCGATCTCCACGCGATAGTCGCCGGCGGTGAGGGCCGCCATTGGGCCGAGGGCTCCGGACAGCACGACCTCTCCGGCGCGCAGCGGGTCCCCGACCGCGATCGACGCCTCGGCCAGCCAGGCCAGGGCGTTCAGAGGATCGCCCAGGGTCGCGGCGCCGACGCCCTGCGAGATCGTCTCGCCGCCCCGCGACAGCCGCATCCGGCGCCCAGGCAGGCCCAGCTCGGGGCTGAAGGCCCGCCATGCACCCACGGCGAAGCCGCAGCTCGAGGCGTTGTCCGCGATGGTGTCGACGATATCGATGTCCCAGTTCGTGGCGCTGTCGACGATCTCCACCGAAACCGCCACCGCCTCGACGAACGGCGCCAGCGCCGCCCCGGCCAGGCCGGCCTGGGTGATGTCGCGCGCCAGCCGGAGCGCGAACTCGGCCTCCACCCGCGGAGCGATCAGCCCCTTGAGGGGAATCTCGCCGGCGCTGAAATCCATGTCGTCGAGCAGCACCCCGAAGTCGGGGGAGTCGACGCCCAGCTGCCGCTGAACGGCCTCCGAGGTCAGGCCGATCTTGCGGCCGACGCGTCGCCGCCCGCCCGCCACCAGCCGGTCGATATTGAGCTTCTGCACGGCATAGGCGGCGGTCAGGTCCTTGGCCGGCAAGCGGCTGCGGACGGCGGCGATGGCCGCGCCCTTGCGTCGGGCCGCCAGCAGATCATCGGCGACCGTCTGGATAGTCGCATCAAGAGTCGCGGACATCTGGTCCTCCTTGGCGGCGAACGTTCCGCTCCGGCGTCCATTCGTAAAATCGATAGTCGGAATGCCACCCATCAGCCGGCGTGATTCCTCTCCGCCACCGCACGCCGCGCCGCCGCCACCGCCTGGAACATCGCCGCGGCCGGGGATCCGACGCTGGCGGCTTCCACCGCCAGCGGTTGAAGGATGCTTATCGCCGCGGCCTGCCGCAGGTCGCCCTGAGCGACGATGACGTCGGGAAGGTCCTGCTCAATGGCGTCGACCACCGCCTGACCGATCTGGTCGAGCGGGGCTGAACCCATGCCCTCCGCAGGCACGCCGAACTCCTGCTTCAGGGCTTCGAACATGCCGGCGCCGTCGATGAACCCAGGGCACACCGCCGAGGCGCTGACCGGCCAACCGCTGGCCTGCGCCGTCATCCGCAGCGCGCGGGTGAAACCAACCAAGCCGAACTTCGTGGCGCTGTAGGGTTCGTTAAACGGCACGGCGACCAGGCCCGCCACCGAGGCGATGTTGACGATGTGACCGCGCCCCCTGGTCAGCATGCCGGGCAGCACCATGCGGGTGAGCAGCATTGGCCCGGTCAGGTTCACCGCGATGGTCTGCGCGATCTCGGCCGCACTGCGCTCGTCATAGGCCTGCGCCCCCTCGATCCCGGCGTTGTTGACCAGGATGTCGATGGGCCCGGCCGCCTCCGCCAACGCCTCGAGCGCGCCGAGGTCGGCGAGATCGGTCGCGACCGTCCGCACCTGCCTGCCGCTCGCGGCGCGGAGGTCGGCTGCGACGGCGTCGAGGGCCGCCGCCGAGCGCGCCGCCAGCACCAGGTCCAGCCCGCGCTGCGCCAGTTGGCGCGCGATCTCCACGCCGAGGCCGCGCGACGCGCCGGTCACCAGGGCGACCTGGCCCTTTTCAATTTCCATGGACACCCTCCCCTTGCCCGGCGCGCCGTCGCCAGCGAGCCGGGGTGTCGCCATGCACGCGCCGGAAAGCGCGCACGAATGCGGCCGCCGAGCTGTAGCCGGACGCCTCAGCGGCCGCCTCGACGCTCAGGCTCTCGTTGGCCAGCCGGTGGGCGATCGAGCCCAGCTTGAGCCGGGTCAGCATCAGGGCCGGCGTCTCGCCGGTCACCGCCTTGAAGGTCTGGGCGAAGCGCGTGCGTGACATGCCGGCGGTCCTGGCCAGGCTGGGCAGGTCCCAATGGCGGTCGGGCGCATCGAGGAAGGCGTCCAGCGCCTTGACGATTTGGCGCTCGACGCCGGCGGCCAGGGTCGGGCCAACCTGCTCGTTGCGATCGCGCACCGCCTGGCGGGTGAAATTGATCAGCATCAGCTCGGCCAGTCGCCGTACGACCAGCGCATGGTCCGGCGATGGCGGGGCGCGGTACTCCTCTTCCAGCATCTCGGTCGCTCGCCAGACTTGGCGCGATAAGCTCGGATGTTCGTCGGGCCGGATCAGGATCGGCCCGAGCATCAGGGAGCCCAGCGCCAACGCCTCGCTCGGCACCACCCCGATGATCAGTTCGCTGGCGCCCGTGACCGGTTCGGCCATCGGGCGGCGCTCGAAAGGCGCGATCGTGATCGCCGCCTCGGGCGAGACGAAGGCATGAGCGGCGAGACCGCTGACCGCCACGACGTCGCCTGCCTTCAACGCCAGGGTCGCGAGCTTGGGATACTCGACCTGCAGGTCGAGATGTCCCCTGCGCACGATCACGCAATACGAATAGCGGCCGGCGGGCAGAATGCGACGAACCCCGCCGTCCGCCGTCGTCCGATAGAATTCGACGCCGTCCATCCGCACGTCGCGACGTGCAGAGCGCCCCGCCATGCCCTCCAGACCGCTCATGTCCGAATGGCCTCTGCGCCATACTTGTCCGCCAGGTAGCTCCCCATCGCGGGGCGGCCGATGCCGCGGATGGCGATGCCGGCGTCGAGACTGACCACGCCGCCGGTCGCCGCGCGGTTGTCGCGCCGCGAGGCCAGCATGACATAGGCGCCTGCGTATTCGTCGGCGGACGGAACCATGGCCAAGGGCATGTTCGGCCCGGCCAGCGCCTCCAGGCCGATGCTGCCGATCGACTGCTCGGCAAGCCCCAGCGCGCCGGCTCCCCGCAGATCGGTCGAGATCGGGCCCGGCGCGACCCCGTTGACCCGGATGACCGGCGCGAACTCGAAGGCGAGCTGGCGGATCAGGCCGACCACGGCGTGCTTGGCGGCGGTGTAGAGCGGCCCGCCGCCGGCCGGATCGAAGCCGGCGTTGGACACGGTATAGATGATCGAGCCGCCGCTCGCGGCCAGGCCGGGCAAGGCCGCCTTGGCCAGCAGCAGGTAGCCCTTCACGTTGATGTGGAACATCTCGTCGAAGGCCGCATCGACGCGCTCGTCCGGGATCGCGTCGAGCGACAGCGAATAGTCCCAGATCCCGGCGTTTCCGATGGCGCAGTCGAGCTTTCCGAAGCGCTCGATGGCGCGCGCGACGGCGCGCTGGTGGTCGGCGAGCACCCGAACATCGCCCTCGACGCCAACCACCTGGCCGCCGTGGGCGGCTTCGAGCGCCGCGAGCCGGTCGGCCGACCGGTCGAGCACCGCCACCTGGGCGCCCTCCTCTACGAACCGATCGACGACGGCGCGCCCCAGCCCCGAGGCGCCGCCGGTGATCAGAACGACTTCTCCCTTCAGCCGCGTCATCGTCATCGCCTCAGAACAGGGTGCTCATGTTCGTGGACCGGATCAGCGTCTGGTCCAGGAACAGGTGACGGCGGGTCAGCAGGAACCGATCGCCAACAAGGCGCAGTCCGTCGACCCTTCGCCCGGTCCAAGCGTCGACTTCGGTGTTGAGCCGCGTCCTATAGAGGCAGAAGCAGCTCTCGGCCGTGATCTCGTCGCCGGCGGCTTCGGTGACCCGCACATTGGAGATGAAGTGGCGCGAGCGCGACGGCGGGTCCTCAGACCAGGCCGAACCGGCCTCCAGCTTCTTGACCCGCATCTCCAGCATCTCGCGGTCGTCGTCGAAGAAGGCCATGTCGCCGACCTTGGTGAACTCCATGGCCACGTCGGCCTGGGTCACGGTCCGCCGGATCGGCATCCAGTAGTGCATGTCCTCGGCGATCAGGGCGAGCCAGTCGCGGTAGCGACGCGCGTCAAGCAGCGCCGCCTCATCGTAGAGAAACTGTTCGACCCGGTGCTGCAGCAGGGCGGCTTCGAGCCCAGGCGTCGCCGGTCGTGCGATGTCGAGCGCACTCATCAGACCTTCCCCTTCGGCGGGGCCGAGTGATTGGCTTTGAGGTCAGTCCAGTCCTTGGCCGCCAGCCATTCGGTCCAGGATCGGTAGAGCCAACGCTGGCCGTGTTCGCTGATGCAGGTGTCGATCGCCGCGCCGCCGCCGGGCTCGGCGACCGCCACGTCATGCCCAAGGCCCATCTGCAGGGTGTGGTCCAGGCTGCGGCTGAAGACCCCGCGAGAGGCGCGCGTGCTCTGGCTCCAGTTCTCGCCGTCGTCCTGTTCGAGCAGGCCCGCCGGTCCGAACAGGTGGGTCGCCGTGCGAACGACGGCGCGTCGCTGCTCGGGGCTGAATTCCTTGGGCGTGACCGTGAACCACCAAAGCTCGGTGGAGCCCGGGCCGCGCGGCAGGCGCAGGCAGAGCTGCGTTCCGTTGAGCGTGATCCAGAGGTTCGGGAAGATGTTCGGGTGCCCCATGCTACGCACCCCGGTCGCCCCCATCAGGTCCTTGGCGCTCGCCGGACGCAGCCGGAACGGCATGGTCTTGGAGACCTCCTCGCGCTGGGCGTCGCTCAATTGGTCGAGCTGGTCCTGCATTGGCTTGGGAATGCCCGGACCGCCGATGCCGTGGCCATACTCGCCCAGGATCACCAGCTGGCTGTCGGGGTGCAGGATCTGGGCGAGATCCACGAACCCGGTGCTGTTGGCCGAGGCGTGGCTGTACATGACGTGGTACCAGTCGAAGAGATTGTCGACCGCGATCTTCCAGTTGCAGTCGATGACGTTCTTCTGGATGCCGTCGAGGACGATCACGTCCCCGTAGGCGGCCGCCATGCCCAACCCGGCCCGGCCGACGTCGCCCAGGAAGTCGTGCAGCCGCGGCGCCTGCGGATCGAGCGTGGCGAAGTAGAAGCCGAGATAGCTATCGACCTGAGCGGCCTTGGCCAGCCCGTGCTGGCTCTTGTCGAAGTCGCCGCGATAGTAGTTCTTCAGGCCCGGAACGCCGATCAGGTCGCCGTTCAGCGCATAGTTCCAGCCGTGGTAGCTGCAGACGAAGGACTTGGCGTTGCCCTGCTCGGCCCGGCAAAGCGCATTGCCGCGATGCCGGCAGGTGTTCAGCAGGACGTTGACCTGCCCCTCGCCGTCCCGGACGACGATAACCTGATCCTCGCCGATGTAATTGATGAAGTAGTCGCCAGCGTTGGGGATCTGGGACTCGTGGCACATGAAGTTCCAGCCGCGGGCGAAGATCCGCTCGAGCTCCAGCCGATAGATCGCCTCGTCGTCATAGATCCGCCGGTCGAGCCGACCCGACGACGGGTCGAAGAGCGACAGGATCTCTTCACGCCCCCACGCAGCGTGGACCTGGTTACCGTCCGCCATGTTTCCTCCGTCTGCATCGCCTTGTCGGGCTCGCCCCGCAGCCTTTCCGGCCGGCGATTTCAGGCAGGCTAGGTCGTCACGGCCCCGCGGTTGATCCCCGGCCGTTCGGCAAAATTGACAATTCGTCCGGCGCCCACGGCGTCAGCGAGTGCAGCGCGCCTTCGGCGTAGGCGACTGGCCCCCCGTCGCCGCCGAGCCGGACCTGCTCGACCAGGCCGACGACAATTGTGTGGGTGGCGTAGTCGAGCGCCGCCTGCGTCGCACAGCTGAAGCTTGCTGCCCCTGCGAGGAATGGGGCGCCGTTGTCGTCGCGCCAATCTCCCAGCGCAAAGCGCTCGGTCTGCGATGCTCCGCCGGCGAACGGGGCGCAAAGGCCCGCGTTCCGCTGGTCCAACAGGTTGACCGAAAAGCGTCTTCCCGGGTGAATCAATCGGTGCAGGCTGCGGGCGCGGTCGATGCTGACAAGCAGCGAGGCCGGCCCGGTGCTCAGAGCCGCCACCGCTGTGGCCGTCATCCCGACTTGCGTCCCGTCGTCGGCGCGAGCGGCGATGATGCAGGGCGTCGCCGCCAGCCGCCGAAGCGCCGTCTTGAATGCCTCGCCGACCTCACGGCTCACAGCGCGAAGTCGCCGTTGGCCGCCCCCAGCAGGACGCCGCCGGCGTTCAGCGCGCCCTTGTCGGCGTTCAGGTAGGCGTGGTTTGAGGCGGCCTGCACGTCGCGGAAGAAGCGCTGCAGCGGGTTCTCTTGGCGGATGCCGCGCCCACCGCTGGCCTTGAACAGCAGCTCGATCGCCTCCATCGCCACACGCGACATCTGCTGGGCGTCCCATTTGCAACGGACCCGCAGGTCCAGCGGGATCGGCTCGTCGGCGGCCACGTAGCGCGCGAGGTCGGCGAAATTGGCGGCCAGCAACGCCCGCTGGCTGCGGATCATCGTGTCGGCGAGAGCCACACGCTGGCGGACTAGAGGGTCTTCGCTCGCCTTGGCGCCGTCATAGGCCCCAAGGCGCGTCTGCATCTGTTCGAGGAAGACCTCGCGGGCGCCCTCGGCCATGCCCAGGGTCACGACGGCGAGCGTGTAGGCGAACACGATCCCGAACGGATATCGATAGGTCGGTGCGGTGAAGGTCGCACGACCCGGATCCATGCCGAAGTACGAGTCGGCGAACTTGTGGGTCAGATGCTCGGGGACGAAGGCGCCTTCGACCACGACATCCTTGCTGCCGGTGCCCCGTAGCCCGAGCACGTGCCAGGTGTCGTCGATGACGTAGTCGCGGCGCGGCACGATGAAGGCCCGCATGTCCGGCGGTGTTCCCGGCTCCGACGGCGCACGGCCGCCGAGGATTGCCCAGTCGCCGTGATCGCAGCCGCTCGAGAACGGCCAGCGGCCGCTGATCCGGAAACCGCCCTCGACCCGCTCGACGGTTCCGAACGGCGCATAGGAAGAGGACAGCCGCACCGTGTGGTCGCGGCCCCAAATGTCCTGCGCCGCCTGCGGATCCAGCAGGCCGATCTCCCAATTGTGGATCGCCAACAGGCACATGCACCATGCGCTCGACGGACAGCCCTTGGCCAACTCCATGGCGACGTCGAACATCTCCATCGGCGTCATCTCGTAGCCGCCGTACTGAGCCGGTTGCAGGATCCGAAAGAAGCCCGCGGCCTCGAAATCGGCGATCGTCTCCGGCAGCACGCTGCGCGCGTCCTCGGTGGCCTGGGCGCGGGCGGCGAGCACCGGAACCATGGCGCGGGCGCGTTGCAGGAGCGCGGCGGCGCTCGGTGCGGCGGACGGGATTGTCGGGGTGGCGATCTTGTTCATGTGGTCCTCCCGCCGCCTTTCTGCGCCAAGCGGGGTGACACCAGAACTTTTCTGGTCTGATCTAAGTCATCATTTTGATGAATGGCTAAATCGATGGACGAGCTCGAACGGCGCCTGCGGGTGACGAACCTCAACCTCCTGCCGGTGCTGCGCGAGGTCCTGAAACATCGCAACCTGACCCGCGCCGCGGAGGCGCTGAACCTGACCCAGTCGGCGGTCAGCAACAGCCTGCGGCGTCTGCGCGAGCACTTCGACGACGAACTCCTGGTCAAGGACGGCCGAGGCTTGCGGCTCACGGAGAAAGCCCGCCGGCTGATCGGCCCGCTGGAAGCTGCGTTGACCGCGGTATCGGAGGTGTTGGCCGGCGAGGCCTTTGCGCCTGAGCGCTCGCAGCGGCGCTACCGCATCGCGACGGCCGACTACGTCACCGCGGTGATGACCCCGAACCTCACCCGCCTTCTCGGCGAGGAAGCGCCGCACGTCAGCGTCCAGATGGTCACCGCGCGCAGCCGCTCGGCCGAGGACCTTCGCCTAGAGAACATCGACCTGCTGATCACGCCGCGTCAGATCGTGTCGGCGGCGATCTTCGACGCGCCGAAGGTGATGGCCGAGTTCGCGGTCGAGGATCTGGCGCGTGATCCGTTCGTCTGCCTGGGCCGGGCGGACGATGCGCAGTTGGCGGCCGGCCTGTCGAGGGAGGCCTACCTGAGGCGCCCGCATGCCAGTTTCTTTCTAGACCTCGATGTCCACGCCAGCCTCGAGCACGCCTATCTGATGGAGCAAGGCATCAGCCAGTTCGACCGCCTGCTGACCTCCGACTTTTCGGTTCTGCCGCTGGTCGCCGCGGCCAGCGACTGTCTGACCCTGGTTCCGTCCAGCCTCGCCGCCGCGGCCGTCCGCAGCCTGCCGCTGCAGGCCGTCCCTTCCCCGATCCCGGTGCCTGATCTGGAACTGGTGATGATATGGCTGAAGCGTCGCGACGCCGACCCGGAGATCGCCTGGCTGCGCGAAGCGTTACGCCGATGCGCGCAGGCCTTCTCGACGTCGGACCCATCAGCCTGATCGATAGCTCGCTGCGGCATATCGATTTGGCGTGATGCTTCGCCGATCCCACAGTCGGGGCGATCCGCGCTCGTGCGGGCTGTGGGATGAGAACATGCAGCCAAAGTTCAGAACCGCCATCGCCGTCGCCGGCGCCGGTCCCGTCGGCATGAGCCTGGCCATCGACGCGGCCCTGCGCGGGGTCGAGGTGGTGCTCATCGAGGCCCGCGCGGCCGGGGAGCCCCCGAGCGCCAAGTGCAATACGGTGGCGGCCCGCACCATGGAGATCTTCCGCCGATTGGGCGTGTCGGAGGCGGTGCGGGCCGCGGGCCTGCCCGACGACTACCCCACCGACACCATCTACTGCACCGCTGTCGCCGGGCATGAACTGACCCGCATCCGCATGCCGTCCAGGGCCGAGCGTCCGCAGCCCGGGTTCCACGACAGCCACTGGCCGACCCCGGAATCGATGGTCCGGGTCAGCCAGCTCTATCTGGAGCCGATCCTCTACGAGCGGGTGAAATCGCTGCCCAACATCACGGTGCTCAACCGCACCTCCGTCCTCGGCTACGACCAGGACGCCGACGGGGTGACGGTTCATTGCCGGGCCGAGGACGGCGAGGCTTTCGATGTGCGGGCCGACTACCTGGCCGGCTGCGACGGCGGCCGCAGCACTATCCGCAAGGCGATGGGCGTCAGCCTGGTCGGCGACGCCGAGATCTCGCGGACCCGCAGCAGCCTGATCCGCGCGCCCGGCCTCAAGGCCCTGTTCGGCGAGCGGCGGCCGGCCTGGATGAGCTGGGTCCAGAACCCCAAGCGCAGCGGCACGGTCGTGGCCATCGACGGCAAGGAGGTCTGGCTCGTCCACCGCGGGGTCGGCGCTGCGGAAAGTTTCGATGATGTGCCGTTCGACCAGTCGATCCGCGACGTCCTGGGCGTCGATGAGAGCTTCAGCTGGGAGGTGCTCAACCACGAGGACTGGATCGGCCGGCGCATGGTCGCCGAGCACTTTGGCGACGGCCGCGTGTTCATCGCAGGCGACGCCGCGCATCTCTGGGTGCCGTTCGCGGGCTACGGCATGAACGCCGGTGTCGCCGACGCCGTCCACCTGTCCTGGCTGCTCTGCGGCGTGATCAAGGGGTGGGCCGATCCGGCCATCCTCGACGCCTACCAGGCCGAGCGCCAACCGATCACCGAACAGGTCTCCCACTTCGCGATGCGCAAGGTGATGGAGAACGTCGAGGCGATGCGCGCGGGCGGCGCCATCCCGCCGGCCCTGGCAGCCGACACGCCCGAGGGCGAGGCGATCCGCCAGTTTCTCGGCCAGCGCCTGTTCGAGATCAACGTCCCGCAGATGTCGCCTGAAGGACTGAACTTCGGATACTTCTACGAGGGCTCGCCGATCATCACCTATGACGGCGAGGCGCCGCCGTCCTACGACATGGGCGCCTTCACCCCCTCGACGGCGCCGGGTTGCCGCCTGCCCCACTTCCGACTTGCGGACGGAACATCGATCCTCGACCGGCTCGGGCCCGACTACACCTTGCTCAGCTCCGGCGGCGAGGGCGGACCGCTGGTGCAGGCGGCCAAGGCCGGAGGCCTGCCGCTGACCGTCGTCACCGCGCCACGGCCGGACGCCCCGGCCGACCGGCCCGCCCTGATGATCGTGCGCGCAGACACCCATATCGTCTGGCGTGGAGACCATCCGCCGGCTGACGCCGATGTGTTGGTCGCGCGCCTCAAGGGGGCGGATCGACAATCAGCGCACGCCTGCGCAAGCTGACCATCCATCTCGGAACCGTCGATTGCTGCTGCGCCGCCACAACTTGAACCTGCTGCCGATCCTGCGCGAGCTGCTGCGCACGCGCAGCGTCAGCCGCACGGCCGAGATCGTCGGGCTCAGCCAGTCGGCGGTCAGCGCGGCGCTCGCGCGCCTGCGCGAGACCTACAACGACGACCTGCTGGTGATGGTGGGACGGCGCCTTGAGCTCACCGAAAAGGGCGCTCAGCTCATCGAGCCGACCGAGCGCGCCTGCCTTGAGGTCGAAGGCCTGCTGCGCCCATCGCAGTTCGATCCCTCGACGGAGACCCGGCGCTTCGTCGTAGCGACCGCCGACTATCTCACCTTCCTGCTCGGGCCGGCCTTGACCCAGATGTTCGCCGAGCAGGCCCCGAACGCCTCGGTCTATTTCGTGGACGTGCCCAGCGACCTGCAGGCCCAGATCCTGCGCGGCGCGATCGATGTGGTCGCCGTCCCCGCCGACACCGCCGAGGGGCTAGGCAAGGACATCGCCTCGGCCTTGCTGTTCGAGGACGACATGGTGGTCATCGCCTCGCGCCGGCATCGCGCCTTCCAGGGCCCGCTGACGCGGGAGATCTACGACAGCGCCCGGCACGCGCGCTTCCGCATGTCGCCGAAAAACACCGCCACCCACCAGGACGTGAATTTCCGCCAGATCGGCGTGCGACAGCACGACCTGGTGATGGTCCAGCAGTTCCTCAGCCTGCCCGGCATCGTCGAGGCGTCCTCGGCCCTGGCCCTGATCCAGCGCCGGCTGGCCGAGCGGTTCCAGCGCAGCCATGACATCGATATCTTCGAGGCGCCTTTCCCGCTCAATCCGCTCGACCTGACCGCCTATTGGGCGCGTGCGGTCGAACGCGATCCGGCCCATGCGTGGTTCCGCGGCCTTTTGATCGAAGCCGGCCGCCAATTGCCTAAGCCGGTCAGCCGCCCTCGATGATCGTGCGAATGCGCGTGGCCAGCTTCTCCATTGCAAACGGCTTGCTCAGCACATGCATGCCGCGCTCCAGTCGGCGGTTCGAAATCGCCGCGTTCTCGGTATAGCCGGTGATGAACATGACCTTGAGGTCAGGACGGCGCAGCCTGGCGACGTCGGCCATCTGCTTGCCGTTCATCCCGCCCGGCAGGCCGACATCCGTGACCAGTAGATCGATGGCGATGTCCGATTCCAGCAGCTTCAGTCCGGTCGCGGCGTCGGCGGCCTCGATCGCCTGGTAGCCGAGCTCGGCCAGGGTGTCGCTGACCAGCATGCGGATGGTCGGCTCGTCGTCGACGATCAACACCGTCTCGCCGCGGCCGGCCGGCGGCCTGGCCTGGCGGTCGGCGGGCTGCTCGGCCTGCGCGTCGCCCCGGTGTCGCGGCAGGTAGATGCGGACGGACGTCCCTGCTCCAACCTCGGAATGGATGCGGATCTGGCCGCCCGACTGCTTGGCGAAGCCGTAGATCATCGACAAGCCGAGCCCGGTCCCCTTCCCCGCAGCCTTGGTGGTGAAGAACGGTTCGAACACCCGCGACAGCAGCTCAGGGCTGATGCCCCGCCCGGTGTCGCTGACCGCCACCGCCACATACTCTCCCGGCGGCATGTCGCGATCGCCTCCTGCGGCCTCGTCGATCAACGCGTTCCCCGTCTCGATGATCAGCCGACCGCCCTCGCCCATCGCGTCACGGCCATTGATGCAGAGATTTAGGATCGCGTTCTCGAGTTGGTTGGGGTCGCAGTAGCAGGGCCAGAGCTCGGCGCTGAGCTCGGTCTGCACGACGATCCCGGGCCCGACCGTGCGACGGACCAGATCTTCCATGCCGGCGACCAGCTTGTTGGCGTCGACCGCCTTCGGCTCCAGAGTCTGCCGTCTCGAGAAGGCCAGCAGCCGATGGGTCAGGGCCGCAGCGCGAGAGGCCGCGCCTTGCGCGGCGGTGATGTACCGCTCCAGCTCGTTGATCCGGCCCTGGTCGAGCCGCCGGCGCATGAGGTCGAGGCTGCCGGTCACCCCGGTCAGCAGGTTGTTGAAGTCGTGCGCCAAGCCGCCTGTCAGCTGGCCGACCGCCTCCATCTTCTGGGCCTGGAACAACGCCTGGCGCGAGCGTTCCAGCTCCAGCTGGGCCTCATGCAACTCGGTCATGTCGCGGGTGATCTTGGCGAAGCCGATCAACTCGCCGTCGGCGCGCACCGGGTCGATCACCACCGTCGCCCAGAATCGGGTGCCGTCCTTGCGCAGCCGCCAGCCCTCGGCGGCGAAGCGGCCTTCCTGCGAGGCGACGCGCAGAGCGTTCTGCGGCGCGCCGGCTGCTCGATCCTCGGGCGTGTAGAACCGCGCGAAGTTGTCCCCGATGATCTCGGCCGCCGCGTAGCCCTTAATCCTTTCGGCCCCGGCGTTCCAGCTAATCACGCGACCGTCGAGATCGAGCATGTAGATCGCATAGTCGACGACCGACTGGATCAGCCGCTCATAGATCCGCTCATCCACGACCGGCGGCGTTTCGACAGAATGCTTCATTCGCCCCCCATATCCCGACCGTCCCTATTTCGGACCATCGCCCCATGAGAAGGCTAATGACCGCGATCGCATCGGGTTCCCCCACGTGAATCTAGGCGCCGCGGCCGGTCCGGCGCTAGCCTCCCGGCCAACCAAGGTCATGTATGGGAGAACGCCGTGGCTCAGCCGCCAAAGGCCTGCATTATCGGCGCGGGCTGCTCGGGCTTCACGACCGCCAAGCGGCTGAAGGATCACGGAATCCCGTACGACTGCTTCGAGCTGTCCGACGACATCGGCGGCAACTGGTACTACCGAAACCCGAACGGGCTGTCGGCCTGCTACGAGAGCCTGCACATCGACACCTCGAAATGGCGGCTGGCGTTCGAGGATTACCCCGTTCCCGCCGACTGGCCCGACTTCCCGCACCACGCCCAGCTTTTCCAGTACTTCAAGGACTACGTCGACCACTTCGGCCTGCGCCCGACCATCACCTTCAACACCGCGGTCGAGAAGGCGCGCCGTACGGTCGACGGCCTGTGGGAGGTCAAGCTCTCGACCGGCGAAACCCGCTTCTACGACGTGCTGTTCGTCTGCAACGGCCATCATTGGAGCCCGCGCGTCCCCGACTATGACGGCGAGTTCAACGGCGCGGCGTTCCACAGCCACGCCTATCGCGACCCGTTCGATCCGGTCGACATGCGCGGCAAGAACATCGTGGTGGTCGGCATGGGCAATTCGGCGATGGATATCGCCTCGGAGCTGGCTCAGCGGCCGATCGCCAAGAACCTCTGGGTCTCGGCCCGCCGCGGGGTCTGGGTGCTGCCCAAGTACATGAACGGCCGCCCGGCCGACAAATCGGCCATGCCGAGCTGGATGCCGCGCAAGCTCGGCCTGTCGTTGGCGCGCGCCGCGATCAAGAAATCGATCGGACGGATGGAGGACTACGGCCTACCCAAGCCCGATCACGAGCCGCTGGAGGCCCACCCCTCGGTGTCGGGCGAGTTCCTGACCCGCGCAGGCTGCGGCGACGTGAAGTTCAAGCCGGCGATCGAACGGCTGGAAGGCGATCAGGTGCGGTTCGCCGACGGCAGCGTCGAGGATGTGGACGCCATCATCTTCGCCACCGGCTACGACATGCGCTTTCCATTCTTCGACGACCCGGCGCTGGTCCCCGACGCCGACCATCGGCTGCCGCTGTTCAAGCGGATGATGAACCCGGCCGTGCCCAACCTGTTCTATATGGGCCTGGCCCAGCCGCTGCCGACCCTGGTCAATTTCGCCGAGCAGCAGGCCAAGCTGGCGGCGGCCTATCTGGCTGGTCGCTATCTGCCGCCCTCCCCCACGGAGATGGCCGAAATCACCACGCGGGACGAGGCCGCGCATCTGGGCCAATACTACCGCTCGAAACGCCACACCATTCAGGTCGACTTCGGGGTCTATGTCGCCGACCTGCTGAAGGAGATCGTCCGCGGCGAGGCGCGCGCCAAGGCCGCCGGCTACGCGCCGCCGATCGCCGCCCGGGCCGCAGCCTCGGTCTAGTTCGCCACCATCCACGTGCGGCAGGCGTCTAGAATCTCGGCCAGGACCTCGGGGTCCTTACGGCCGCTCCTGGCCGGCGCGTGGAAGGAATGATCGGCGAATTGCGCCAGGGTCAGGCTCGCCCTGGGGCCGAGGCCGGCGACGGTCTCGTTCAGCAGGTCCAGCCGGGCGAACTCGTCGTTGGTCCCTTGCAGGAACAGCATCGGGACCTTCACATCGGCCAGATGCGCCGCCCGCTCGACCCCGGGCTTGCCCGGCGGATGCAGAGGAAATGCGAAGAAGACCAGCCCCCGCACGTCGGGCAGTGGCTGCTCGGCCTGGGCCTGGGAGGTCATCCGCCCGCCGAACGAGCGGCCACCGGCGAACAGCGGCAGGTCGGCGGCCAGCTCACCAGCCTTTGCGACGGCCGCCCGCACCGCCGCGTGCGCCGGCGCAGGCGAGTCCGGTCGCTTCGAGCCGCGCTCCATGTAGAGAAAGTTGTAGCGCAGGGTGGCGATCCCGCGAGCGGCCAAGCCCTCGGCGGTCGCGACCATCGCCTTGTGCGTCATGCCCGCGCCGGCGCCATGCGCAAGGACCAGCGCGGCGCGGGCGCCGTCAGGCCGCATCCACAAGCCCGACACGCTGCGCTCGGCGTCCAGCGGAATCACGACGGATTTCATGGCTACAACCACTTCGAGCGCTTGAACTGGGCGTAGAGCCCCAGGCAGATCACCACGATCGCGACGATCACCATCAGATAGCCATAGCGCCACTTCAGTTCCGGCATGACCTCGAAGTTCATGCCGTAGATGCCGGCGATGGCGGTGGGCACGGCCAGAATCGCGGCCCAGGCCGCCAGCCGCCGGGTGATCGCGCCCTGGCGCTGCTGCTCCATCAGGCTGCTGGCCTCGAACACTGACGAGAGCACGTCGCGCAAGGCCTCGACCAGCGAGGCGACACGTCGCACATGGTCATAGACGTCGCGGAAATAGGGCCGCACGTCCCAGTCGATGCAGGGCATTTCATGATGTTCGAGGCGGCTCGCCACCTCCTCCATCGGCCCCAGCACCCGCTTGAAGCGCATCAGTTCGCGGCGCAGAGCAAAGATGCGCAGCACCTCGGCCCTGCTCAAGAAGGCGTCGAGGGCGTAGCGTTCCATCTCCAGCACCTTCTCCTCGATCGCATCGACGATCGGGAAGTAGCCGTCGACGATGAAGTCGAGCACCGCGTGCAGAATGAAATCGACGCCGTGCTTGAGTTGGCTAGGCGCGGCCTCCAGATGCTCGCGCAGTTCCAGGTGCGCGCGCGCCGAGCCATGGCGGACGGTGATGATATGACTGGGGCCGACGAAGATGTCGGTCTCGCCGTATCCGATCTTCTCGCCCTCCAGATGCGCCGTGCGGGCGACGACGAACAGCTGGTCGCCATAGACATCGACCTTCGGCAGCTGAGCGGCCTTCAAAGCGTCCTCGACCGCCAACGGATGCAGGTCGAAGCGCCGCTTCAAAATGTCGAGCTCGGCTTCGTTCGGCTCGAACAGTCCGATCCAGGCGAACTGCCCCGGCGACATCTCCAGGCCCGCCGGATCGCCCAGGTCGATCTCGCGAACCCGCTGGCCCTCGCCATAGACATAGGCGGCAATCACGCTCATCGGCTTCACCACGACCAACCGGAATCGGCGCCAGTGTGCGCCGGGTCCGCGTCTGCGGCCAAGCCGGCTAGCTCGCCAGCTGCGTCAACGCCGGAAGCGCCGTCTGGACCGCCTGGGCCGCGACCTCGCCGACGACGATCAGCACCGGGCCGTCCAGGTCGCCCGGCACGGTTTCGGCCAGGCCCCCCAGCACCCCGCTGAACAGCCGCGCTTCGGCCCGGCCGGCGTTCTCGACCGCCAGGGCCGGAGTCGCCGCGGAGCGTCCGGCCGCCAGCAGCCGGTCCCGGATCGCGCCCGCCGAGGCCCCGCCCATATAGATCGCCAAGGTCGCTTCGGGGTCCGCCGCCGCGCGCCAGTCTTCGGCCAGGCCGCCCTGATCCAGCCGCGCCGTGGTCAGCACCACCCGCCGCGCCTGGCCGCGATGGGTCAGCGGAAAGCCGAACTGTGCCGCCGCCGCCGCCGCCGCCGTTACGCCCGGGATCACCTGCGCCTCGATCCCTGCCGCCTGCAGGGCGGCCATCTCCTCGCCGACCCGGCCGAACACGGACGGATCGCCGCCCTTCAGCCGCACGACGTCCAGGCCGCGCCTGGCCAGCCGCACCATCAGCCGATTGATCGTCGCCTGAGCCATGCTGGTCCGCCCGGCCCGCTTGCCGGTCTGGATCTTCAGGCAGTTGGCCGGCGCCAGGTCGAGGATCTCCTGCGGGACCAGGGCGTCGTAGAGCAGCGCCTGGGCGGCGCCGACCGCGCGCGCGGCGCGAACCGTCAGCAGATCGGCGGCGCCGGGGCCAGCCCCGACCAGCAGGACGCGTCCAGGTTCACGCGGCATGGCGTACCTCCTTCTGGCTCTCGGTGAGAATGCGGGCGATCTCCGGGCGGCAGGACCCGCAGGACGAGCCGGCGCCGGTCGCCTCGTCGACCGCGTCGACGCTGCCGGCCCCGGCCGCGATCGCCGCGCCGATCTTGTCGGCCCGGACCCCTCGGCAGGCGCAGACCAGTGGCGCGCTCTCGACCACGCGCCCCGGCGCTCGGCCGATCAGCAGCGCGGTGCGGTCTAGCCCGCTCAGCGCCTCCTTGGCGAACAGCTCGGCCAGCCAGTCGCGTGGCGGCAGCGCCCCGTTCGTGGCCGTAAACAGCACCCGCTCCAGCCCCTCGCCGGCCAGATAGGCCTCGCGCAGACTGCCCGCGGCGGCGTCCTCGAACCGCAGCGGCTCGCCCGCCGCGCCCTTGCAGAGCGCCCGGCGCAGGGACTCGCGCTCGGCCTCATCGCCCCGCCCGGCGAACTCGTGCAACTGGCAGCCAAGCTGCGGGATCCGCCGCCAGACCAGGTCCTGGCCGCTGGGAGCCGACCAGGTCTCGCGGGCGATGAAGAACCCACGCCACGTCTCACGATAGGGGCGCACCCGGGCGGGCGTGTGCTTGAACTCCGGCTGTCCCGACTGCGGGTCCACGGCTGCGGCGACCAGGGCGTTGGCCCGCGCGCTCGGCGCGAACGCCTGGGTCCAGTGCATCGGCATGAAGATCGCGCCGGGTCGCTGGCGGTCGGTGACCTTGGCCAGGGCGACCGCCTCGCCCTGCGCGGTCTGCACTCGCGCCAGCGCGCCCTCGACCACGCCCAGCGGCCCTGCGTCGGTCGGATGGATCTCGACATACGGCTCGGGCGTATGGCGGCAGAGATCGGGTGCCAGGCCGGTGCGCGTCAGGGTGTGCCAGTGGTCGCGGACCCGGCCTGTGTTGAGCGCGAGCGGATACGACGGGTCCAGGGCCTGCGCCGGGCCCTTGGCCTGGGTCACCACCATCCGCGCCCGGCCGTCAGGGGTCTGGAACATGCCGTCGGCGAACAGTCGGGCCGTGCCGCCCTGGGCGGTCACCGGCCACTGCACCGGCTCCAGCGCCTCGTAGCCCTCGGGCGTCAGCGCCGCCAGCGGCCCGAACGACAGCATCCGGCCGTGGTTCTCATAGTTGGTCAGCCGCGCCCACTCACGGAACACCTGGGCGGGCGTGCGCCAGTCGAAGGCCTCGCGATGGCCCATAGCCACGGCCACGTCGGCGATGATCCGCCAGTCGGCCCGCGCCTCGCCCGGCGGATCGAACAGCCGCCGCTGGCGCGAGATCCGCCGTTCGGAGTTGGTGACCGTCCCGTCCTTCTCGCCCCAGGCCAGGGCCGGCAGCTTCACATGCGCGAACTCGGCGGTGTCGGTCTGCGCCAAGCAGTCGGAGACCACCACGAACGGGCACGCCGCCAGCGCCGCGCGGACCTTGTTGGCGTTGGGCAGGCTGACCGCCGGATTGGTCGCCATCACCCAGAGCGCCTTGATCTTGCCCTCGGCGATGGCGTCGAACATCTCGATGGCCTTCAGGCCCGGCCGCGGGGCCACGTCTTGCGCGCCCCAGAATCGGGCGACGCGGCCGCGGGCGGCGTCGTCGAAGTCCATGTGCCCGGCCAGGGTCGTGGCCATGCCGCCGGTCTCGCGCCCGCCCATGGCGTTCGGCTGGCCGGTGATCGAGAACGGGCACGCGCCAGGCTTGCCGATCCGGCCGGTGGCCAGGTGGGTGTTGATGATCGCCAGGCCCTTGGCGACGCCCTGCGTCGACTGGTTGGCGCCCATAGAGAACAGGCTGACCGTCCGCGGCGTCTGAGCGAACCAGTCGTAGAAGGTCTGCAGGTCCGCCAGCGGCACCCCGCAGTCGGCCGCCACCGCCGCTGGCGATTGGTCGTCGGCCGCGAGCGCCGCCATCACCGCGTCCAACCCTGAGACGTGGGCGGCTACATAAGCCTCATCGATCGCCCCGCGTCGGTCGAGCTCTGCCAGCAGGCCGTTCCACAGCCGCACGTCGCTTTGCGGGGCCAGCGCCAGGTGCAGGTCGGCGACCTCGGCGGTGTCCGTACGGCGCGGATCGATGACCACGTGCCGCTGGCCGCGCGCGCGGGCCTGCTCCATGCGCCGGAACAGCACCGGATGGGTCCAGGCCGCGTTGTGGCCGGAGAACACCACCAAGTCGGCCAGCTCCAGGTCATCATAGCAGCCGGGCACCAGGTCGGCGCCGAACGCCTGCTTGTGGGCGACGACCGCCGAGGCCATGCAGAGCCGCGAATTCGTGTCGATGTTGCCCGAGCCGATGAAGCCCTTCATCAGCTTATTGGCGGCGTAATAGTCCTCGGTCAGCAGCTGGCCCGAGACGTAGAAGGCGACCGAGTCCGGCCCGTGCCGGGCGATCGTCTCCTTGAAGCGACGCGCGACCAGGGCGGTGGCCTCGTCCCAGCTCGCCGTCCGCCGGCCGATCATGGGCGTGAGCAGCCGCCCTTCCAGCCCGACTGTCGCGCCGAGCGCCGAGCCCTTCGAGCACAGTCGCCCGAAGTTCGACGGGTGGGCCGGATCGCCCGCCACCTCCAGCCCCCGCCCCTCGGCCCGGCCGGCGACGCCGCAGCCGACGCCGCAATAGGGGCAAGCCGTGCGCACCGCGCCCCCAGCCATGACCTCAGCTCCGTCCCAGCAGCAGGCGCCCGTCGCGGACCTCGAGCGGCACGACCGGCGTGCAGCCCTTGCCGCGGTCAGCGCCCGTCGGCTCCCCGCTGGCCAGGTCGATCGACCAGTTGTGCAGCGGACAGGCCACCGCGTGGCCATGGACGATGCCTTGGCTGAGCGGCCCGCCCTTGTGCGGGCAGGCGTCCTTAAGGGCGAACACCTTGCCGTCGCCGGTCCGGAAGATGGCGATGTCGCCGTCCGGCGTCGGCACCCGGCGTGCGCCGCGCAGCGGGATGTCGGTGACCGCGCCGACATCGGTCCAGGCGATCGGGTCTTTCACCAGCACGTTCATGACGGCGCGAACTCCATACGGCGGCTGAGGGGGTTGAACTCTTCGGCATGGCGCCCGGCGACGCGCTCGGCCCAGGGGTCGATGCGCGAGAACCGCTGCGAATAGGAGAACCGGTCGTAGAGCGCCTTGCGGGCCTGCGGTTCCTCGACCTGCGCCTTGATGCTCTCCAGCCCGACGCGGGCCATCCACTTGTAGATCCGCTCCAGGTACCAGCCGTTCTCGCGGTAGAGCTGGGTCACGGCGCAAATGGTCCACACCGCCTCGTCCTCGCTGGCGACCTTGGTCAGCAGCTCCGTTCCCTGGATATGCAGACCCGCCGCGCCGCCGACATGGATCTCATAGCCGCTGTCGACGCAGATCACGCCGATGTCCTTGCAGGTCGCCTCGGCGCAGTTGCGCGGGCAGCCGGAGACCGCCAGCTTGACCTTGGCCGGGGCCCAGGAGCCCCACATGAACTTCTCCAGCCGCACGCCCAGGCCCGTGGAGTCCTGGGTTCCGAACCGGCACCAGTCCGAGCCGACACAGGTCTTCACGGTGCGCAGACCCTTGGCGTAGGCGTGGCCGCTGACCATGCCGGCCGCGTTGAGGTCGGCCCAGACCGCTGGCAGGTCGTCCTTCTTGACGCCCAGCAGGTCGATGCGCTGACCGCCGGTGACCTTGACCGCCGGCACGTCGAACTTCTCGACCACGTCGGCGATGGCGCGCAGCTCGGCGGCGCTGGTCATGCCGCCCCACATCCGCGGCACGACCGAATAGGTCCCGTCCTTCTGGATGTTCGCGTGGGCGCGCTCGTTGATGAACCGCGACTGCTTGTCGTCGCGATATTCGCCCGGCCAGGCGCACAGCAGGTAGTAGTTCAGCGCCGGCCGGCACGAGGCGCAGCCGTCGGGCGTCGTCCATTCCAGCCCCTGCATGGCCGCCGGGATCGACTTCAGGCCCTCGGCCACGATGCGGCGGCGCACCTCGTCGTGGCCCCTGGGTGTGCAGCCGCACACGGGCTTGGGTCCGGTCTGCACCTGGAAGCCGTCGCCCAGGGTCAGCTTCAGCAGCTTTTCGACCAGCGGCGTGCAGGAACCGCACGATGCCGACGCCTTGGTGACGGCGCGCACCGAGTCCAGGGTCGAAAGGCCCTGCCCGGTGATCGCGCCGGTGATCTCGCCCTTGCAGACGCCGTTGCAGCCGCAGACCTCGGCCTCGTCGACCATGGCGGCAACGGCGGCGCTAGGGTCCAGGCCCCGAAGGCCCTCCGTCACGCCCTGGCCGAAGATCAGAGTCTCGCGGATGTCGGCGACTTGCGCCCCCGACTTCATCAGATCGAGGTACCAAGGCCCGTCGGCGGCGTCGCCGAACAGCACCGCGCCGGCGACCTTGCCGTCCTCCAGCACGACGCGCTTGTAGACCCCGCGCCCCGCGTCGCGGAACACGATGTCCTCGCACCCAGCCCCGCCGCCGAACTTGCCGGCCGAGAACACGTCGACGCCCGAGACCTTCAGCCGTGTCGAGAGCACTGAGCCCTCGTAGGCTCCCTCGCCCTGGGTCAGGGTCTGGCCCAGCGCCTTGCACATCTCCCAGATCGGCGCGACCAAGCCGTAGCACTGGCCCCGGTGCTCGGCGCATTCGCCGACCGCCAGGATGGCCGGATCGGAGGTGCGCATGGCGTCGTCGACGACCACGCCGCGCCCGATCTCCAGTCCGCAGTCCCGCGCCAGCGCCGTGTTCGGGCGTATGCCGACCGCCATCACCAGGATGTCGCACGGCAGCACCCGGCCGTCCTTGAGCTTCAGACCGGCGACCTTGCCGTCCTGGCCGACGATCTCCTCCGACTGCGCGCCCAGGACCGTCTCGACCCCGCGCTGGGCCATGGCCTCGACCAGCAGGAATCCGGCGGAGGCGTCCAGCTGGCGCTCCATCAGCACGTCCATCAGGTGGATGACGGTCGCCGCCATGCCGCGGCGCACCAGCCCGTAAGCCGCCTCGATCCCCAGCAGCCCGCCGCCGATCACAACGGCCTTAGCACCCGGCGTGGCGGCTGCGGCGACCATGGCCTCTACGTCGTCCAGGTCGCGGAACGTGACCACGCCCTCAAGGTCCGCCCCCGGCAGCGGCAGCCGCACCGGGTCCGACCCCATGGCCAGCAGCAGCCGGTCGTAGGGCTCGGCCAGGCCGGAGGCGGTGCGCACGACCTTGGCCTCGCGGTCGATCTGCGTCACCGCGTGGCCGGCGTGCAGGGCGATGCCGTTGTCGCGGTACCAGGCCTCGTCGTTGAGGACGATGTCCTCGAAAGCCTTCTCCCCGGCCAGCACCGGCGAGAGCATGATCCGGTCGTAGTTCACCCGCGGCTCGGCGCCGAAGATGGTGATCTCGTAGCGGTCGGGGTCGCGCCTGAGCACTTCCTGCACCGCCCGGCAGCCGGCCATGCCGTTGCCGATGACGACGAGCTTTTCCTTGGACATCACTTGCTCCCGATCAGAGACGAAGCTGGGCGCCGGCGGCCTGCGCGCCCCAGGTCTGGCGCCAGCGCGCCTTGACCCCGGTCAGGCAGGCCAGGGCCAGCAGGGCGAGGCCCGCGAAGGCCAGCAGGCCGGGCTGGTAGCTGCCGGTCGCCTGCTTGGCCCAGCCGAGGCTGGCGGCGAGGTAGAAGCCGCCAATGCCGCCGGTCATGCCGACCAGGCCGGTGACGACGCCGATCTCCTTGCCGAACCGCTGCGGCGCGAGCTGGAACACCGCGCCGTTGCCGGCCCCCAGCGCCATCATGCTGAACATCAACACGGCCAGCGCGACGTAGGGGTTGGCGGCTTCAAAGCTGGCCAGGGTTAGACCGACGGCGGCCAGCATGTAGACCACGGTCAGGGTTCGGACCCCGCCGAAGCGGTCGGCCAGCGCCCCGCCCACCGGCCGGATGAACGAGCCGGCGAACACGCAGGCGGCGGTGAAGAACCCGGCGGTCACGGCCGACAGCCCGTACTCGGAGTTGAAGTAGATGGTCAGCGAGGACGAGAGGCCGACGAAGCCGCCGAAGGTCACCCCGTAGAGCAGCATCAGCCACCAGGCGTCGGCGGTGCGCAGCACGCCCAGATACTCCGACAGCGGCTTGGGCGGCGGACGGTTCGGGGCGTCCTTGGCGAAGATCAGGTAGACCACGAAGGCGACGGCGAGCGGCAGCACGGCCAGGCCGATGACGTTGGTCCAGCCGAAGGTCTGGGCCAGGCCCGGCGCGAACAGCGCCGCCAGGGCGGTGCCCGAGTTGCCGGCCCCGGCGATGCCCAGGGCCAGCCCCTGGTGTTCCGGCGGATACCAGCGCGAGGCCAGCGGCAGGGCGACGGCAAACGAGGCTCCCGCCACGCCCAGCACGACGCCCAACATCAGCACCTGGTTGTAGTTGTTGATCCCCAGGAACCAGGCCAGGCCGAGCCCAGCCATGACGATGACCTGGCCGATCAGGCCGGTGCGTTTGGGACCGATGTGGTCGACCATGACCCCGGCGATCAGCCGCAGGATGGCGCCCGAAAGCACCGGCACGGCGACCATCAGTCCCTTCTGGCCGGCGTCGAGATGCAGGGTCTTGGAGATCGCGACGCCCAACGGCCCCAGGATCACCCAGACCATGAAGCTGAGGTCGAAATAGAGGAACGCCGAAAACAGGGTCGGCGTGTGGCCCGACTTGAAGAATGAACGGCTCAGCATGGCTGAATGGCCCCGTGCAGGAATGGACGGAAGCGGCGGCGTCGCCGGTGGCGGACCCGCCCGTCATCGGGCGGTTTCCAGAGGCCGCGAACGCCGTTGTCCTGAGGCCGAGGCCAGGAGACCCCCGGCCGGCTGAACCGTCATCTGCAAATCAAGGGCTGACCGAGAGGTCTTTGTTGCAGTGCAAAAACTTGGCGCCCGACGGACCCCATGATCGGATTTTAGGCGATCTGCCCCGCGCGGGCCGCCTCGTAGAGGTCAAGCCGATAGACCTGGCCGGCCACCGACGAAGCCTCGGCGTCGGCCGCCACCTGGCCCCAGCGGGCCATCTGGCCCAGCAACCAGGCCGCCTGGGCCGGGCGCGGCGCGTTGGCCCCGTCGCGATGGAAGATCACATCGTCGAGGCTGGCGGCGATCGCCGCACGCGGCGCATCAACATAGGCCGTCCCGGCCAGCAGGCTCGACAGCTCGCCGCGATGTTCAGGAGTGTCGCACCAGGCCGCCGCTGCGATGAGCGCCCGCAGCAGCCGGGTGAGGATCTCGCCGTTTTCCTGCGCCCACTCTTGGGTGACGCCGAGCACCTTGTCAGGCGCGCGCCCCCAGAGTTGCGAGGCACGAACCGCGACGCGTCCGGCGCCCGATGCGACGGCCACGCTGCTCCACGGCTCGCCCGCGCTGAACCCCTCGATCACCCCGTCGGCGAGCAGCTCGGCCATGCGCGAGGGCGCCGCGACGGTCAGCCGGATGTCGCTGTCCGGATCGACGCCCGCCGCCGCGAGCCAGTCGCGCAGCAGGTAGTTGTGCACCGAGTACGGATAGACGACCGCGAAGGTCAGCGGACTGGCCCCCTCCTTGCGCCGTCGCGCGATCAGCTTGGCCAGAGCCACGGCCTCGCCGTTCTCGCCCGGAGCGGCAGTCAGCCGCGTCGACAGCGTCACCGCCGCGCCGTTCAGGTTCAGGGCCATCGGGGCGATCATCGGGGTCGGTTCGCTACCCGCGCCGACGGTGGCGGCCAGCGCCAGCGGCGCCAGCATGTGAGCGCCGTCCAGGGCCCCGACGGCGACCTTGTCGCGGATCGTCGCCCACGAGACCTCGCGGCTCAGCTCGACCTTCAGGCCCTCCGCTTCAAAAAACCCGCGCTCCCTCGCCACGACCAGCGGCGCGCTGTCGGTCAGGGGCACGAAGCCCAGCCGCAGGACCTCGCTCCGGCTCATCCGCCGTCTCCCTTCAGCACGCCCGCGAAGGCCAGCAGGTCGGCCGCCACCGCCCCCAGCGGCCGGCCAGTGTCCATGGAAAGTTTGCGCAACAACTTGTAGGCCGCGTCTTCTTCCAGGCCCCGCTCTTTCATCAGCAAGGCCTTGGCGCGCTCGATGCTCTTGCGTGACGCCAGATCCGCCTTGGCGCGCTCCAGGTCCTGACGCAGTTGGCTCATCAGCTGGAAGCGGGTCATCGCCACTTCCAGGATCGCCCTGACGCGGCCGACCGCGAGGCCGTCGACGATGTAGGCCGCCACCCCGGCCCGCACCGCCTCCTCCGCCAGACCAGGCTCGGAGCGATCGACGAACATCACCACGGGGCGCGGGTTGGCCAGGCTCGTCTCGCGCAGGCTCTCCAGGGTGTCGCGATCGGGGCTGTCGGCGGCGACCACGACCACATCGGGTCCGAAGCGCGCGGCCTCCGCCTCGTCGAACACCGCCGCGCGCCGCACCTCCAACGGCTCCACGCCGGCCAGGCCCTCGGCGACGAGGGCGGCTCGGGCGGGATCGGGATCGATGACGAGCACGCGCATGCTGCTGGACTAAGGTCGCCGCGGGGGCCTTGAGCAGGGGGCGAGCGGCGCCCCTGCCCTCGACAGCGCCGAAACGCCCAAGGATCGGTCAGCCGGCGCCCGAATTCTCGGCGGAATCGTCCGGCGGCATGCACGCCAGCAGGGCGTCGCGCTCGTCTAACGTGTTCGCCCCGCGGATTCGCGCCGTGACGTGCGGCGGACAGGTCAGCCGGACCAATCCGGCGCGCTCGACCAGGCGGGCCAGCGGCCATCCGGCCTCGGCGTCCGCCGGCAGCGCCGAGAGGCTCGCCACCAGCGGCAGGTGCAGTCCCTCATAGGCCGCCCCCGGCTCGGCCGCCTCGATCAACGGAGCGAGGTCCTCGGCCTGCAGGGTCGGCGCGTCGACGGCCAGGACCAGGATCCGAAGACAGCCGGCCTGACGCAGCGCGGCCGCGCCGGCCAGCACCCCGCCGACCGGCCCGCCCAGCGGCGGCTCGTCACGCACATGCGGCAGGTCGTGCGCGTCGCCGCCGACCGTGATCACCGGCTTGGCCCCGACCGCGGCCGACAGGGCGGCGACTCGCTCGACCGCGGGGACGCCAGCCCAGAGCTGCGCGGCCTTGTCGGCGCCCATCCGTGTGGAGGCGCCGCCGGTCAGGATCATCGCCCCGAGCGACGACCTCATCGCGCTCGCGGCGCTAGCCGCACTTGACCTCTTTCACGACCCCGGTGGCCGCGTCGTAGAGGAAGTTCAGGCGGCGGGGATTGAAGTCCATGGTCATCGGGCAGGTCGTGCAGGCCACCCGCTGCAGATTCGGCAGCACCGGGACCGGGATTTCTGTGCGGGGGCGCCCGACGTACTTCTGCGCCTCGGCCGCGCCGCATTGGTCAGGCTCCTTCGGCGGCTGCGGCGCGGGGGCGGGCGCGGGCTTCGGCGGGGCCGGCGGCGGCACCGGCGGGCTGTCGGCGCAGGCCGACAGGGCGATCAGCGACGCGCCAAGGATGATGAACTTCTTCATGCCTGTTTCTCCCATCCCCGTTCCTGTTGCTTCCAGTAGACCGCCGGATGCCCCTTGGCCTTCACCGCTTTCCACTGGCTGCGGGCGAACGCCAGCTGAGCCTCGTCACGCCCGTCGAAGACGATCATGCATCGGGCGTATCCGGCAAGGTCCCCCGGCTCGGCCCCGTCGACGACGAACAGCACGTCGGCTGAGTTGGGGTTGTCCATAGCCAGGGTCAGCAGGATCGGCTGGCGCGCCTTCAGCGGCTCGTCGGCAGTCCCGTGCGGCAGGAAGCTGTCGTCGCGATAGGACCACAGCCATCCATCCAGGTGCTCGATCCTGTCCGGCTCGCGCGTACGCACGATCGCCTTCCAGCCGCGCCCCAGAGTGCGCTCGAGCAGGTCGGGCAGCACCTGGTCCAGCCCGGATCGCTCCAGGTGGTAGAACCAGACCTCGCAGGGCGCTTCGCTCACGCGCCCGCCTTCAGTCCCAGGAGCCGGGTCAGGGCCAGCATGGCGTTGGCGACCTCCGTCGGGTGCGTGGCCATCGACAGGTGATGCAGGTCGCGCCGCAGGGTCGGCCAACCGAGCCGCCGCGCCTCGCCCGCCTCGCGTTCGTAGGCCTTCGAAAGCCGCAGGAAGCCCCAGCCGACGTCGCTCGGCAAGTCGATCTGCGGGGCGTGTTCCTCGAACCAGGCCAGCGGCGTGGCCGCCAACTCGCTGACGAAGCGCTCGCGGACCTGCCCTTCCGGCAGCAGGCTCTCCAGCGCGCCTGGAGGAAACCACTGATCCCAGGCGGGGATCATCCCGTCCTGCGCCTTGGCCTTAAGGCTCGCCACCAGCCCGTCCCCTGCCGTGTCGAACCAGCAGCGGCCCGGATGGGGCGGAATCGCATCGACATAGAGCACCCCGCGAACCTGGCCCTCGGTCGCCGCCACGACCGACGGCGCCAGGCCGCCGGCCGCTGAGTGCACGGTCAGCACGAACGGTCCGCCCTGGCTCAGCACCTGGGCGGCCACGGCCCGCGCGGCGCTCTCGTAGTAAGGCGCGGCCAGGGCGACCATCGGGGGGATCACCGGCCGCGTCGCTTCGATCCCGCGCGAGGCCAGTTCGGCCGCAACCGGACCCCAGGCCGCCGCGCCCGTCAGAGGGCTGTGAAGCAGGATGAATCGCATGGGGTGCTTGTAGCGCATATGCGCCTAGATGCTCCCCCTCTGGGGGAGCTGTCAGCCATATGGCTGACTGAGGGGGACGTTGACTCTGCTGAGCGAGAGCAGTCCCCCTCCGTCTCGATGCTGCGCATCGATCCACCTCCCCCAGAAGGGGAGGATCTGATCGAGCCTCAACCCTCGTACTTGTCCTGAACCATGCGGTTCAGCAGCCGCACGCCGAAGCCGGTCGCGCCGTCCGGGATGGTCGGGACGGTCGAGGGCTTCTTCCAGGCGGTGGAGGCGATATCCAGGTGCGCCCACGGCACGTTGTTGACGAAGCGCTGGATGAACAGCGCCGCCGTGATCGAACCGCCCGGACGGCCGCCGGTGTTCTTCATGTCGGCGATCATCGAGTCGATGTTCTTGTCGTACTGGGCCGGCAGCGGCATGCGCCACAGCGGCTCGCCCTCGGCGCCCGAGGCCGCCAGCAGGTTAGCCGACAGTTCGTCGTTGTTCGAGAACAGGCCGGCATAGTCGTTGCCGAGGCTGATGATGATCGCGCCGGTCAGCGTGGCCAGGTCGACCATGAACTTCGGCTTGAAGCGGTCCTGGCAGTACCAGATGGCGTCGGCCAGAACGAGGCGGCCTTCGGCGTCGGTATTGATGATCTCGATGGTCTGTCCCGACATCGAGGTGACCACGTCGCCCGGCCGCTGGGCGTTGCCGTCGGGCATGTTCTCGACCAGGCCGAGGATGCCGATGGCGTTGACCTTGGCCTTGCGGCCGGCCAGCACGTGCATGAGGCCCGCAACGGCGCCGGCGCCGCCCATGTCCCACTTCATGTCTTCCATGCCGTCGGCCGGCTTGATCGAGATGCCGCCGGTGTCGAAGCAGACGCCCTTGCCGACGAAGGCGATCGGCTGGGCCGACTTGTCGGCCGCGCCGTACCACTTGATGACCGCCAGCTGGCTCTCACGGGTGCTCCCCTGCCCGACGCCCAGCAGGCTGCCCATGCCGAGCTTTTCCATCTCGGCCTCGCCGAGGATCTCGACTTCGAGGCCCAGGCTCTCCAGCGCCTTCACGCGACGCGCGAACTCGGCGGGGTAAAGCACGTTCGGCGGCTCGGAGACCAGATCGCGCGAGAACGCCACCGCGTCGGCCAGGGCGGCGAGCGGCGCGAAGGCGGCCAGCGCCTTGTCGGCGTCCGCCGCGACGACCTGGGTCTTGGCGATCGACGGCTTCTTGTCCGCCGGCTCCTTGGTCCGGTAGCGGTCGAAGCGGTAGGCGGCGAGCCGCACGCCCAGGGCCGCATGCGCCGCCGAGCCGCCGGCCGGCAGCTCCACGCGCAGGGTCGTCAGCCCGGAAGTCTTGACCGCATTGTAGGCGCTGGCCGCTGCGTGCTCGGCGCCGACGTCGTCAAAGCCGTCCTTCTTGCCCGCGCCGACCAGCAGGATGCGGCCCGCCCCGCCCGCCGCGCCCAGCACGTCCAGGACCTGGCCCTTCGCGCCTGTGAACCGCTGCGCCGACGCCGCGCGCGCCAGGGCTCCGCCGGCCTGGGCGTCGGCCTGGCCGGCCGCGCCGTCCAGCACCGCGCCCTCGAACACCACCAAGGCCAGGGCGCTTTTTTCGGGAAGCGCCGCGCCAGCCGCGATGAACTCGATCTCCATCAGTCTCGAACTCCGAATAGAAATTGGGGCCACGCCCATCTCGCTAGCAAGCTTGGCCGTTCTTGCGGCGGTTGTGTGACGCGGCGACGCATGATTTAGAGCAGGTTCACGTCCAGGGCGCGCAAAATCCCCGGCGAACCCCACTTTTCTGCCCATGCTGCTGATCGACCGTTATTTGCTCCGCCAGCTCCTCGGACCGACCGTGCTCGCCACGGGCGCGCTGGCGGCTGTCGCCCTGCTGTCGCAGAGCCTGTCGGCGCTGGACCTCATCGTCGGCCAGCGGCAAAGCGCCGTCGTCTTCGCGAAGGTGACGCTGCTGGCCATGCCGCAGCTGATCAACATGGTGCTGCCGATCGCCGTGTTCGTCGCCGCCCTGGTGTCGCTCAATCGCCTGCACACCGAGCAGGAAATCGTAGTCTGCTTCGCCGGCGGGATGAGCCGCTGGCGGGTGATCTCGCCCGGCCTGCGGCTGGCCGCGATGATCGCATTGCTGGCCCTGGTCATGAACCTCTGGATCCAGCCGCTGGCGGCGCGCGAGATGCGCGAGACCCTGTTCGAGGTCCGCACGGACCTCGCCTCGACGCTGATCCGAGAGGGCGAGTTCACCAATCCGGCCCCCGGCCTCACCGTCTACGCCCAGTCGGTCGACGCCACCGGCCTGATCCACAACCTGTTCATCCATCAGGAAAAGGACGGCGGCGGCGCCACCACGTACACCGCCGACGAAGGCCGGCTTGAGAAGCGCAACGGCAAGCCGGTCCTGGCCATGCATCGCGGCTCCATGCAGGAGTTCGACAAGGCCGACGTCCTCAACTACCTGACCTTCGACGACTATCCGTATGAACTGGCCCCGTTCATGCGCAGCGACGAGCTGATCCACTTCAAGCCGTCGGACCGCTATCTGCACGAACTGCTGTTCCCCGACCTCACCCAGGACTGGGAAAAGCGCAACCAGCTCAAGCTGCTGGCCGAAGGTCATAACCGCATCGCCAGCCCGCTCTACAACATCGCCCTGATGGCCCTGGCCTTCGCCGCCATCATCGGCGGCGGCTTCAGCCGCATGGGCTATGGCCGGCGCATCGCGATCATGAGCGCCGTGGCGGTCGGCTTCCGCATCCTTGGCTTCGTCGTCCAGGCCGCCTCCGAAGAGGCCGCCTGGCTGAACGTCCTGCAATACGCGGTGCCGGTCGCTGCGATCTATGTCGGCCTGCGCGGCGTCTTCCGCGAAAAGGTCTCGCGTTTCATCGATATGCGCCTGAAACCTCACCGGATCAGCCGTCACGGGGAGGCCGCCGCATGATCGGCGCCGGCAAGCTCGAACGCTATGTGATGGGGCGCACCCTGGCTGGGGTCGGCGCGGCCCTGGCGGTGATCTCGGCGGTGATCATCCTGGTCTCCTTCGTCAACCTCTCGCGGGAAGTGGCTGTGCGCGCCGACGTCGGCGTCGCCCAGCTGTTCGGCCTGACCCTCCTACAGGCGCCGTCGGTAGTGCTGATGCTGCTGCCGTTCGTGTTTCTGTTCGGCGGCATCGCAGCCTATGTCGGGCTGAACCGGCGCTCGGAGCTGGTCGCCATGCGGGCGGCCGGGGTCTCGGCCTGGCGGTTCATCCTGCCGTCGGCGGCCGTGGCCTTCCTGATCGGCGTGGCCGTGGTGCTGGTGTTCAACCCGCTGGCGGCCGCCTTCAGCGCCCGGTACGAGGCCGATCGCGCCAACCTGATGGAAAACTACCTGACCGACGCGCCCAAGGAGGTCTGGCTGCGCCAGGGCGACGAACGGACCCAGATGGTCATTCACGCCAAGCAGCGAGACACCGAGCAGGGCCGCGTGCGCCTGCGCTCGGTCTCGGTCTTCGTCTACCAGAAGGACCGCGGCGGCCGCCCCGAGTTCAAGCGCCGGCTGGAAGCGGCCGAGGCCCAGCTCTATCCGGGCTACTGGAAGCTCACCGACGTGCGCGAGGCCAGCGCGGGCGAAAGCTCCGTGCGCTCCGACTCGCTGTCGATCCGCTCCACGCTCGACGCGGAATCGGCCATGGAACGGTACGCCGCGCCGGAGTCGGTGGCCTTCTGGCGTCTGCCCGACGCCATCCGCCTGACCGAGCAGGCCGGTTTCTCCGGCAACGGCTACCGGCTTCGGTTCCAGCAGTTGCTCGCCACGCCGGTGCTGTTCGCCGCCATGTCGATCCTGGCGGCGGCCTTCTCGCTGCGGCTGGCGCGGCTGGGCGGTCTGGCGGGCCTGGCCGGCGCGGGCGTCGGTCTCGGTTTCGTGGTCTTCTTCTTCAACGAGTTCTCGGGCGCGCTGGCCGGCGCCGACATCATCCCGCTGTTCGCGGCCGCCTGGGCGCCGCCGTTGGTGGCGCTGCTGTCAGGCCTTGCGCTGCTCTGCTACACCGAAGACGGTTGAATCGCCGGACTGACCGGCTATGCATCACGCTCTGGAGCATCCTTCGCCGAAACCGGCACCGGTTCGGGGCAGAACAATGCTTCAGTTCAAAGGAGTCTTGAGCGAAGCCCGATTCATCGGATCGGGCTTCGCTCTAGGGTCCGCGCGAGGGGAGTTCATGAGTCTCGGCAGGCGTTCAGCCTCAGCCAAGCGCGGCCTGCTTGCGGGCGCGGCGCTGATGGTGTTCTGCGGCGCGGCCCAGGCGCAGGAGGCGGCGCGCGCCGCCCCGCCCTCGCCCGACGGCCTGGCGCCTGGCCAGCTCTACATGGAAGCCGACCTTGTCATCCGTGACGACAAGAACAAGATCACCACGGCCAAGGGCGAGGTCGAGGTCCGCTATCAGGGCCGCACCCTGCATGCCCAGGAGCTGATCTACGACGAGGCCAAGGGCCTGATCCGGGCGCGCGGCGACACCTCGATCATCAACGCCGACGGCTCGGTGCAATACGCCGACGAGATCGTGCTCGACGACGAGATGAAGGCCGGCGTCGCGACCGGGTTCTCATCGCGCCTGCAGCAGAACGTGAAGATGGCCGCCGCCAGCGCCGTCCACCGCTCCGACACCGTCAATGAGCTGAACCGCGCGATCTACACCCCGTGCGACATCTGCGCGCCCGACACCAAGGCCGCCAAGTCGCCGACCTGGTCGATCAAGGCCGACAAGGTGGTGCAGGATAAGCAGCGCCAGCTCGTCTACTACCGGAACGCCGTTATCCAGGTGAAGGGCGTGCCGCTGATCTACCTGCCGATCTTCTGGCATCCCGACCCGCAGGCCGAGCGCAAGTCCGGCCTGATGCCGCCGGAAATATCGTTCTCGGATCGCCGCGGGGTGTCGTACGAACAGCCGTATCTCTTCGTGCTGTCGCCGTCTGCGGATTTGACGCTAAGCCCTCAAATCAACACGAAAGTTAACCCCCTACTTAATGGCAAACTGCGCAAGCGGTTCTACTCCGGCGGGCTCGAGGCGCGGTTCGGCTACACCTATGACGACGACATCGGCGCCCCCCAGGGGCAGAGCGGCGACGAGACTTCGCGCAGCTACATCCTGGCGTCCGGCGCCTTCGCCATCAACGACAAGTGGCGCTGGGGCTTCACCGCCGAACGGACCTCGGACGACCTGCTGTTCGACAAGTACGACATCGGCGGCGTCTACGAGGCGCGCGGTCCCTATGTCGCCGACGACCGCCGCCTGATCAGTCAGGTCTACACGATCCGCGAGGATCAACGCTCGTACTTCTCGGCCGCCGCCTTCACCATCCAGGGCCTGCGTCCGGACGACAACGACCGGACCTTCCCGATCGTCGCGCCGTTGATCGAATCCCGGTGGGAGGCCGAACCGGCCGTGATGGGCGGCCGCCTGCGCGTCCGCGCCAGCGCCGTGGCCCTGACCCGTGATCAGTCTCCGCTGAACGCGCCGCCGCAGCGCCTCGACGGCCTCGACAGCGCCCGCGCCACCGGCGAGGTCGACTGGCGCACGACCTTCGTCACCAAGGCCGGCATCGTGGTGTCGCCCTACGTGCAGGCCCGGGTCGACGCCTACTCGATCGACGACAACCTGCAGGGCATGGTGTCGAACGGCTCGCGCTCGGACAGCCTGATGCGCGGCCTGGGCGTCGCCGGCGCTGATGTCAGCTATCCTTTCTTCAAGCGTTACAAGAGCTTCACGGCAGTTCTTGAGCCGATCGTTCAGGTTGCGCTTTCACCCGATGTCAAACAGGTCGTGCTCGGCTATGACGCCTCGGGCGCGCCGGTCTATCTCAACGAGGACAGCCTCGCCTTCGAGTTCGACGAGACGAACCTCTTCCGTCCGAACAAGTTCCCCGGCTACGACCTCTACGAAGACGGGCTGCGGGCCAATGTCGGTGGACGGGCCTCGATCCTGTGGGACGACGGCCGGCGCGCCAGCCTGCTGATCGGCCGCTCGCTGCGCACGGAGGACAACGACGTCTTTTCCGCGGCCAGCGGCCTGCGCTCCCAGTCGTCCGACTGGATCGTCGCGGCCTCGGCCGAGCCGGTCCGCGGGCTGTCCCTGTTCACCCGCGCCCGGCTTGATTCCGAGGATTTCGACATCGCCCGCGCCGAGGCCGGGGCCAACGTCAATTCCAAGTGGGGCTTCGGCTACGTCCGATATCTGCGCGATCGCTCCAGCCCGGTCGCCACCGACCCCAACGGCCGGGTCGAGAACTTCGATCTCGGCGGCGAGGTCTACCTGACCAAGAACTGGTCGCTAACCGCCTACGGCAACCGCGATCTGCAGGCCGACGCCTGGGTCGTCCGCGACATCGGGGTGGCCTATCGCGACGAATGCCTGCGCTTGGACGTCTACTATCGACGCGAAGACGCCATCGGTAATCGCCTGGGCGCGACGGAGTCCGTCGGGTTCCGCCTAACCCTCGCCACATTGGGCGAACCGATATATGGCAACTGACAACCGCGGCCGCCCAGAGGCGCCGCCCGCTACGGCTACGCTAAGGAAGACCTCATCCATGATCCGCGCGCGTAAAGTCACGGGCCTTGCGGCGCGCGGCGTCGCCTTGGCCGCCGCCTTCGCCGCTGCTGCGGCTCCGCAGTACGCGTTCGCTCAGGACCCCGCCGCGGCCCCGGCCGCGGCTACGCCGGCGCCCGCCGCGCCGCGCGGCCTGTCGGAATCGGTCGCCGCGGTCGTCAACGACGACATCATCTCGACCTACGATCTGGCTCAACGGATGCGGCTGCTGATCGCCACCTCGGGCATCCAGCCGACGCAGCAGAACATCGCCCAGTTCCAGCGCGAGGCCCTGGTCTCGCTGGTGGACGAGCGCCTGCAGATCCAGGAGCTCCGCCGCCAGGAGAAGGAGCAGAAGATTTCGCTCATCGCCGACTCCGCCGAGGTCGACGAAGAGCTGACCGACATGGCCCGCAACAACAACATGTCGCTCGAGCAATTCACCAATTCGCTTGCCGGCCAGGGCATCGGCGTCGCCACCCTGCGCGACCAGGTCCGCGCCCAGGTCAGCTGGCAGCGCTGGATCCGCGGCCGCTACGGCTCGCGCCTGCGGGTCGGCGAGGACCAGGTCAAGGCCGTGCAGCAGCGCATGGCCGCCGCCGCCTCCAAGCCTCAGTACCAGATCAGCGAAGTGTTCATCGACGCCAACCGCGTCGGCGGCATGGACACCGCCGTCAACGGCGCCACTCAGCTGATCGCCCAGATGCAGCAGGGCGCGCCCTTCCCGGCCGTCGCCCGCCAGTTCTCGGCCTCGGCGACCGCGGCCAACGGCGGCGACGCCGGCTGGGTGACCGCCGGCGAGATGGCCCCCGAGGTCGACGCTGCGCTCGACCAGATGCGCCCCGGCCAGCTGTCGCAGCCGATCGCCGTGCGCGACGGGGTCTATATCATCTTCCTGCGCGATAAGCGCTCGGGCGCCAGCGCCTCGGTCGTCCACCTGAAGCAGGCCGCCGTCGCGCTGCCGCAAAGCGCGACCGACGCCCAGGTCGCGGCCGCCACCGCCACGCTCGAAACCGTCCGCGGCCAGGTCACCGGCTGCGGCGACATCGAGGCCAAGGCCGGACGCGTCAACGGCGTGGTCGCCGGCGACCTCGGCGAGACCGAGATCAAGGACCTTGCGCCGGCCTTCCGCCAGGCGATCGAGAGCCTGGAGGCCGGCCAGGTCTCCGGCCCGATCCGCACCAACGCCGGCCTCCATATCCTGGCGGTCTGCAGCAAGCGGGCCGGCGGCGCCGAGAGCCTGACGACCGAGCAGATCGAGAGCCGGCTCTACGGCCAGCAGCTCAGCATGATCGCTCGTCGCTACATGCGCGACCTGCGGACGTCGGCGACGATCGAGACCCGGTGACCCCGCCCGACCAGCCGCCGCTCGCCCTGACCCTGGGCGACCCCGCCGGGGTCGGTCCGGAGATCGTCGTGAAGGCCTGGAACCAGCTGCGGCGCGAGGGCCCCGCCTTCATGGTGGTCGGCGACGCGCAATCGGTGGCTTCGGCGTCGGGCGCCAGCATGCGAACCGTCCGTCGGGTGACCACGCCCAAGGAGGCCGTCGCGGTGTTCGGCGAGGCTCTGCCGGTGTTGGACATTCCGCTGCGCAGCCCGGTCATCGCCGGTCAGCCGTCCCCGACCGCGGCGCCGGCCATCATCCGCTGGATCGAGACCGCGGTCGGGCTGGCCCTGTCGGGCGCGGTCAGCGGCGTCGTGACCGCCCCGATCGCCAAGGCGCCGCTCTACGCGGCCGGCTTCGGGTTTCCGGGTCATACCGAATTCCTCGGCGAACTGACCGCCGGCGCGGCCTATGACGGCGCGCGGGGCCCGATCATGATGCTGGCCGTACCCGGCCTGCGCACCACGCTGGTCACCGTCCACGAACCGATCTCCAAGGTCGGAGCCCTGCTTAGCGTCGAGGCGATCGTGAACGCCGGTCTCGTCACCGCCCAGGCCATGCGCCGCGACTTCGGCGTCGCCGAGCCGCGGCTGGCGGTGGCCGGGCTCAACCCCCACGCCGGCGAGGACGGGACCATCGGCCGCGAGGATGTCGAGATCATCGCGCCCGCAGTGGCGGCCCTGCGCGCCCAAGGCGTCGCCGCCAGCGGCCCGACCCCCGCCGACAGCCTGTTCCACGAGGCCGCCCGCGCCCGTTTCGACGCCGCGGTCTGCATGTACCACGACCAGGCGCTGATCCCGGTGAAGATGCTGGACTTCTGGGGCGGCGTGAACGTCACCCTCGGCCTGCCGATCGTTCGCACCTCGCCCGATCACGGCACGGCGTTCGATATCGCCGGACGCGGCCTCGCCCGTCCCGACAGCCTGATCGCAGCCATCCGTATGGCCGCCGAGATCGCAGGCCACCGCGCCGCCTGACTTGCCGACTCCCTCGGCCCGTGGCCTCTTGCCCCGTTCTTGTCCGGGGGAGTTTCCATCCATGCTCAATCGTCGCCACCTGCTCGCCGCCACGGCCAGCGCTGCGAGCCTCGGAGCTCTGCCCGCCCGCGCCAGGACCGCCGAGGCCCCGGCTCCGGCGCTCGCCCTCTACGACCAGATCTTCGAAGGCATGCTGGCCGCCGACCCGCTCAACGCCTCGGGTCTGGGCCTCGACAAGGACGCCCGCGCGCCGCTGAAGTCCCGGGTCGGCGACCGTTCCCAGGCCGGTCGGATGGGTTCGTTCCAGCCGCTGATCGACGCCCGCCCGGCGCTGAAGGCGATCGACCGCTCACAGCTCTCGGGCCGCGCCGTCACCGAGTACGACACCGTCAGCTGGTACGCCGACCGCTGCGCCGAGGGCGCGCGCTTCGCCTTCGTCGGGGTCGACTCCTATGACTATCCGGTTCCCTATGTGCTCAGCCAGCTGACCGGCTGCTACCAGAAGGTCCCCGACGCCCTCGACACCAAGCATGTGATCGAGACCAAGGCCGACGCCGACGCCTACCTCGCGCGGCTCAACGACTTCGCCAAGGCGATGAACGACGAGACCGCTCGGACCAAAGAGAACGCCGCCCAGGGCCTCGTGCCCCCGGACTTCATTCTCGACAAGGCCCTGGCCCAGATGAACGCCCTGGCCGCGCAGAAGGGCGAGACTTCGGGCCTGGCGGCCTCGCTCGGCCGCCGCGCTGCCGACAAAGGGCTGGGAACCGATTGGGGCGCCAAGGCCGCCGCCATCGTCGACGGTCCCGTCGCCCAGGCCCTTGGCCAGCAGATCGAGCTGCTGAGCGCCCAGCGCCGCACCGCCGTGCATGACGCCACCGTCTCACGCCAGCAGATCACGGCTGCCTATTACGAGTACGCGCTTCGCTTCCACACCACGACCGACCTGACGCCCGACGCCGCCCACAAGATCGGCCTGGAGCAGGTCGCCGACCTCACCGCCCGCCTCGACCCGCTGCTGAAGGCCCAGGGCCTGACCCAGGGCACGGTCGCCGCCCGCCTCGACGCCTTCGCCAAGGATCCGGCCCAGTTCTACCCGAACACCGACGCCGGCCGCGAAGCCCTACTGGCCGAGCTCAACCGCCAGATGGCCGCCGTGAAAGCCGCCGCGCCGAAGGTGTTCAACACCATCCCCAAGGGCGGGATGGAAATCCGCCGCGTGCCGCCGGCCATCGAGATCGGCGCCCCGCGCGGCTATGCCGAAAGCGGCTCGCTCGACGGCTCGCGGCCGGGCACCTACTACATCAACCTGCGCGACACGACCGAGTGGGCGAAGTGGGCGCTGCCCACCCTCACCTATCACGAGGCGGTGCCCGGCCACTTGTTCCACGGCGCCCTGGTCCAGGAGGCCGGCGCCTCTCCGATGCTGTTCAAGAACATCGGCTTCACCGCCTATGGCGAGGGCTGGGGGCTCTACGCAGAGCAGCTCGGCGACGAGCTGGGGATGTACGACGCTTATCCGGCCGGCCGCATCGGCTGGCTGCAGTCGTTCCTCTACCGCGCCGCCCGGATCGTCCTGGACACCGGCATCCACGGCAAGGGCTGGAGCCGCGAGCAGGCCATCGCCTACATGCGCGACACCGTCGGCCTGCCCATGGGCGCAGCCGAAAACGAGATCGACCGCTACGTGGTCTGGCCGGGCCAGGCCTGCGGCTACAAGATCGGCCATACGGAGATCGACCGCCTGCGCACCCGGGCCAAGTCGGCCCTCGGCCCGAAGTTCGACATCAAGGGCTTCCATGACGCGGTGCTGCTCGGCGGCTCGCTGCCGCTGGCGGTGCTGGAACGTGTGGTCGACCAGTGGACGGTGTCCCAACGCTGATGAGCGATCCGGCCGACCTCGCCCGCGAGCTGACCATCGACTTCGTCGGCGGCGCGGTCGGCCATCGCCACCGGTTCGGCGGCGGCCGGGGACAAGACCTGCCGCGCGCCGCCGGCTTCGTGAAGGGCGTCACGCCCAGCGTCGTCGACGCCACCGCGGGCCTTGGCCGCGACGCCTTCCTGCTGGCCTCGCTCGGCGCCCACGTGACGCTGATCGAACGCTCGCCGCACGTCCACGCCCGACTGGCCGCCGGACTGGAGGCCGCCGCCGCAGACCCGAAAACCGCCGAGGTCGTCGCCCGCATGACTCTGATGCACGGCGACGCGCGACTGATCCTGCCGACCCTTCGCCCCGACGTGGTCGTCGTTGACCCCATGCATCCCGAGCGCACCTCCAGCGCCCTGGTGAAGAAGGACATGCGCCTGCTGCGCGACCTCGTCGGGACCGATCCTGACCAACTCGAACTGATGCAGGCCGCCCTGGCCTGCGCCGGCAGGCGCGTCGTGCTGAAGTGGCCTCGAAAGGGCCCGCCGATGCCGGGCTTGCGCGCGCCGTCGCACCAGATCATCGGCAAGACCCTGCGCTACGACGTTTTCATGACCGCCGCCGCCTGAGATAATGACCCCATGAGCGTCGCCTTCACCAAGGAGGAGGACAGCGAGTCCGCCGCTGCGGACCTGCCGGACCGTCCGATCTCCCCGCACCCGAACCTGGTCACCGCCAAGGGCCTCAGCCAACTCGACGAGGAACTCGCCAAGGCACGCGCGGCCTACAACGCCGCCCAGGCCAGCGGCGACGTCAACGCCGACCGCACCGCGATGGCCAGGGCCACCCGCGACCTACGCTACTACGGCGCCCGACGCGCCAGCGCCCAGCTGGTCGAGCCGGATCTTTCGCTTGATACGGTTCAGTTCGGGCGCAGCGTCACCTTCGAACGCGAGGACGGTCGCCGCCAGACCTACGCCATCGTCGGCGAGGACGAGGCCGATCCCGTCGGCGGCTCGGTGTCCTACATCTCGCCCCTGGCCCGCGCCCTGCTAGGCAAGACCGTCGGCGACCTGGCCGACGTCAACGGCGCCGAGGTCGAGGTGGTCGCCGTCGCCTAGCCCTCGGCCAGCAGACCCAGCAGCGCCTCGACGCAGGCGGCTGAGTTCGCCGCGGCAGCCTCGACCATCTCGTCATAGGTCAGGTGGCTGTCCTCGCCCGCCAGGTCCGACAGCGTGCGGATCACATAGAGCGGAGTGTTCCAGGCCCGAGCCACGACGGCGACCGCGCCCGATTCCATGTCGATGGCGTCGGCCCCCGGCCGCGCATGCAGCTCATCCCGCGTCGCCGGGCAGTTGAGGAAGTAGTCGGCGGTCACCACCCCGCCCAGCCGCGCGTCGAGCCGCCCGGCCATCGCCCCGGCCAGCCGCGCCAGCACCACTCGCACCGCCGCATCGACCGGCTCGGGCGCAGACAGCACCGGGGCGCCGACCGGAATCACGCCATAAGCTGTCGGCGTGAAGGCGCCGGCCGTGACGATGCCGTAGTCGTGCACCGCCAGCCGATCGGCCAACAGCACAGAGCCGACCCCCAGCGCCGGATTCAGACCGCCGGCTACTCCGGAGAAGATCAGGCTGCGCGCCCCGAACCCCGCCAGCAGCAGGGTGGCGGCGGCGGCCGCATTGACCTTGCCGATCCCGGCCTGCGCCAGCACGACCGGCTCGTCGCCATAGCGGGCGCGCCAGACCCGGGTCGGTCCGTGGACTTCCGGCTGTAGATCGGCGTGCAGGACCCCGCGCAGGGCGTCCATCTCTTCGGGGGTGGCGCAGAGGATCGCGTGCATGCGCTCCGCTTAGCACGACCTCAGCGGGCCTGCCCCTCCTCGGCCGTGCGCAGCACGAAGGCCAGGATCTCGGCGACCGCCACATAGAGCCGCTCGGGGATTTCGGTCTCCAGCTCGATGGTCGACAGCGCTTCCGCCAAGACGGCGTTCTGCTGGATCGGCACGCCATGCGCCTGGGCCGTCTCGATGATCTTTTGGCCGATCACGCCGCGGCCGCTGGCCACCACCCGCGGCGCGCGCGGGGCGTCGTAGGTCAGCGCCACCGCCAGTGTCTTGCGCGGCTCCTGGCTCATGACGTCTGGTCCACCAGCGTGCCGGCCTGTGGTTCGGCGAGCCGAGGCGCGCCCGCATGGACGGCGATCTCGGCCCGGAAGTCGGCCCGGGCCAGCGCCGCGCCCAGCAGGTCGCGCCCAGCCTCCAGCTGCGCCAGCCCGCTCTCGCGCTCGGCCCACAGCCCGACGATCGCCTGGCCGCCGGCCAGCGAGATCCGCGCGTGGATCGGCCCCAGCGGCTCGATGTCCAGCGAGAACGCCGCCCTCCAGGTCGGCTGGGCCTCGCCACCCTTGCCGCGGCCGTCGCGGCTGATCTCGAACTGCGCAACCGCCGCGCCCTGCGGGGTCGTGAACGGCATCTCGAACATCCAGCGGGTCACTTGCGCCTCGACCGGGTGCTCCTCGCCGGCCGGCAGCGAGGCGATCTGCAGCAGTTCCTGGCGGGCTACCGCGCTCTCGGTCTCGGCCAGCAACCGCTGGCCGATCTGGCTGGGCGCCGCGTCCGCCGGCAGGCTGGGCGCAGCGGCCGGCTGGGCCCGCGGCCCGCCCGCGCGATAGGGCGGCGGCGGGGTGCGCGCAGGGGCTCTGGCGTCCGGCGCCCGCGGCGCGCCCGCGAGCCAGGCTCCCAGCGCCTGTCGCAGCACCAGCAGCCCGGCCTTCATGTCCTGGCCCACCGGCGAAACCTGCGGCGCCACGGCCAGCCTGGCTTCCAGGAACAGACCGGACTGCGACAGCGCCTTGGCGACGTCCGCGCCGCCGATCCTTGCGTCGAACGGGGTCGCCTGAGCCAGCACCTGCGCCGCAGCCGAACGGACGGGGCCGGGAAGCGCCGGATTGCGCGCCGCCTGGGTCAGGTCCGCCATCAAAGGGGCCAACCCGCCCTGGCGCGCCGCCGCCTGCTGCGCGGTCTGGGCCAGAATCTGCGATTGCACCTGGCCAGGATCGATGTCGATGGAAGGCGCAGCCGGGGGCGTCACCGGAATCACCGGCCGCACCGGCGTCACCGGAATCACCACCTGGGGCGCCAGCGGACCTTGGATCGGCGTGATCGACACGGGTCACTCACCTGCCAATAGTTGCCGACATGTTACCGGCCGGGAGTGAAGCTCGGCTTAAGATCGCCCGACCTATGGCCAGTCGATCGATGAACCAGGAGATTCCAATGGGGGACGCGGACATCGCCGGCGCCGACATCGTCCGCTGGCTCGAGAGTCCCGAGACCGCGGTCGATCTGCTGGTCGGCTGCGGCTTTGACGACGGCGACTGCGAGGACCTGCTCGCGATAACGGCGGTCGATCTTCCGCGCCGTCGGATCACCTATGCATCGGCCAGCGGGCCGCGCGCGATCCCGTTCGCCAGGCTCGCCGACGGCGTCGTGGCGCCCAGCGCGCTACTGCGGGCGGCGGTCGAGGCGGCGACCCCGCCCAGCCAGCGTGAGGAGAACGCCGCCTTCGACGAGATCCGCGACCTGGTTCCGCAGCGCCCGGCCTCGCGCGAGGATCTGTTCGTCATCCTGGAGGCGGTCCGCGCCCACCGCGCCGGCGAGACGCCGGACCGGGACGTCCGCCATGTCCGCGCCAAGGCGCTGAAACGCTGCGGAGCCTGGAGCGCGGGGGTCGCCATCGCCGGCGGCTGGCGTGACGCCGCCATCGCGGCCGGCGCCTGGCCGCAGGGCGACATCGCCGTCCATCTCGCCCGGTTCCAACGTGAGGCCAAGGACCCGCGCGGTTCGCTGGCCACCCTGGCCGACCTGCGCTTCGCCCGCCAACCCTTGGACGAGCGCCAACGGGCGATCGTCGCGCTCATGGAAGGCGCCGCGCACGCCGATCTCTTCGAGGCCCAGCGCCGCAACGCCGAGCACCTGGAACGCGCCTTCGCCTGCGCCGCCCAGGCCTGGGCCATCGCCCCGAAGGACGAGGCGGCGAACGCCCTCTATCAGCGACTTCACGCCTTGACGCCGAAACGCCCCTAGCCCGTCAGCCGCAGCGCCCGCATCACCGCCTTGGCGTAGGTCGGCCCTACATCGACGAGCGCGCCGTCCTCGAGATACAGCTGCATCGGGCTGCGCCCGGCCCGCGTCACCCGCCGCACGGCGTCCAGCCGTACGAAGGCCGAGCGCCGAACCCTCATCAGCCGGGATGGATCCAGCCGCGCCTCGAGCTCGCTCATCGTGATGCGCAGGATGTGCCGGCGCCCGGCGGCGTGGATGATCGCATAGTCCTTGGCCGCCTCGATTCGCTGGATCTGGCTGATCGCCACTCGCACGTGGCCGGTCCGGTCGGCGACCCACAGCCCCGTCTCGTAGCCGCACGCCTGACAGACGCACGCTCCCGCCGCCACAGGCCACGGCCCGCGCCCGTTCGGCGAGATCTCCGTCGCCCCCGCCTCGCCCCCCACGAACGCCAGTCCCATCGTCGCGTGTCCCTGCTCCAACTGCTTGCACGCACGCTAGCGATTCCGCGGCGGGCGCCGCTTCCCCCGTTCGAACGAGGCCGCCCCTCTGCCCTTCGCGCCCGGCGCCTGCTATTGCGGCTGCGATGACCCTCGACCAGCTCCCGCCCCTGCGTGAAACCCTCGCCGAGCACGATCTTCTGGCCAAGAAGAGCTTCGGGCAGCACTTCCTGCTCGACCTCAACATCACGCGGAAGATCGCCCGCCTGGCCGAGGTCGGCGCCGGGGACCATGTCATCGAGATCGGCCCGGGCCCTGGCGGCCTGACCCGCGCCCTGCTCGAGACCGGGGCCAGGGTCACCGCCGTCGAGGCCGACCCCCGCTTCGCTCCGCTGCTTGAGGAACTCTCAGTCGCCTCCGGCGGAGCGCTCACCGTCCGGCTGGAAGACGCGCTCAAGACCGATGAGGCCGCGGTCGCCGCCGGCGCACCCGCCCACATCGTCTCCAACCTGCCCTACAACGTCGGCACGCCGCTGCTGATCAAATGGCTGACAGGCGCCTTCACGCCCGCCTCGATGACTTTGATGTTCCAAAAGGAAGTCGCCGACCGGGTCGCCGCCGAGCCCGGCTCTGAGGCCTATGGCCGGCTCTCGGTCATCGCCCAGGCGACCAGCCATACCGCGGTGGTCATGGACGTGCCGGCCCGCGCCTTCACTCCGCCGCCCAAGGTCGCCTCGGCGGTCGCCCGCCTGACGCCGCGCGCCGACCGCCCGGCGAGCGAGCGCCTCGACGCGCTCCAGCGGGTCACCGCCGCGGCCTTCGGCCAGCGCCGCAAGATGCTGCGCTCCAGTCTCAAGGTTCTCGGCGGAGCCGAACTCTGCGAGGCGGCCGGCATCGCGCCGGAAGCCCGCGCCGAAACGATCGACATCCCGGGCTTCCTGGCGCTCGCCGACGCGCTGATCGCAACCTAGCCGCCGAACATCTTGGCCCGCAGCCGCCGCATGCCGCCGATCCAGCGGTCGTAGTCGGCCGTCTTGCGCTGCATGTAGGTCAGCACGACCGGATGCGGCAGGATCAGGAAGCTCTCGGCAGCCAGCCCCTGAACCACGCTCTCAGCGACGTCGTCCGGGGTCAGCACCCCGTCGAGGTTCTGTGGCTGCGAGGCAGAATCCCCCTGGCGCAGCATCGCCGTGTCCACGCCCTGCGGGCACAGAATCGAGACCTTGATGCCCTGGTCGCCGTGGGTGATGGCCAGCGACTCGGCGAAGCCGACCGCCGCGTGCTTGGTGGTCGAGTAGACCGCCCCGCCGATCTGCGACAGCAGACCCGCTGCCGAGATGGTGTTGAGCAGGTAGCCGCCGCCCCGCGCCTGCATGCCCGGGATCACCGCCCGCGCCGCATGGACGTGCGCCATGACGTTGACGTTCCAGGCCCGGTTCCACACCGCGTCCGGCGAGGAGGCGGCGCTCTGCTTGTCCGGATCGCCGTCGCCGACGCCGGCATTGGAGCAGAAGAGATCGATGCCGCCATGGCGCGCCTCGATGTCCGCCACCATCGCCGCCACCGCCGCGCCATCGCTGACGTCCAGCGTCACCGCCTCGCCACCGATCTCCTTGGCGACCGCCGCGGCGCCCTCGCCGTTGCGGTCGGCCACGATCACCGACTTGGCGCCTTCGCGCGCGAAGCGGCGCGCCAGGCCCGCGCCAATCCCCTCGGCGCCGCCGGTGACGACGACGACCTTGTCCTTCAGTTCCATCGATGAGCGTCCTTTTGATCAGGCTTGGGCGGCGTCGGCGTAGCCGGCATACGAATGCTTCAGGCTGGCATGGTTCAGCAGCATCTGGGCGACCTGCTTCTCACCCTTGGCGTCGAACACCCGCGTGCGCACCCAGTAGGATTCGGTGCGTTTGCTCTCGGCCAGCGCGACGATCTCGCGCCGCAGGACGTATTCCTCGCCGACGAACAGCGGCCCGTCGAGCAGCTTGATCTCCTGGTCGGCGAACAGCCCGACCGCCGGCCCCTTGACCGGGAACGCCGCCTCCCGGCTCGAATATTCGAACAGCACGCTCAGCATCTCGAACGGGATGATCGCCCGGCCCCAGGGCGAGGCCGCGCCGTCCGAGTACCAGGGCGAGGTCTCGGTGATCTTGGCCAGCTTCTGGTTCAGGCTGAACGGATAGAGCGCGCCCATGTTCTGGTCGGCGTCCATCTTCACCCGCTCGTCCTTCGCCCCGCTCATGCCGACCTTCAGGTCCTCAAGGATCAACAGCTTTCCGGGCGGGCGCAGCGCCGCCATGCGCGATTCCAGCAGGCTGGGCTCGGTCTGCGGACCGACGCTCGCGCTGGCCTCCAGCACTGGGGTCCCGTCCGCCTTCTCGGCCCAGACACGGGTCCGAGTCGCGCCCTCCGCGGGGATCTGGGCGAAGGCGCGGACCTCCTCGCCCTCGACGACCATGTTCAGGAAGTGGGAGGAGATACAGCCGCTCTCGTACCAGCGCTGTCCCCAAATCTTGGCCAGCAGCGGTTGGAACTGGCTGAAGTGCGTCGGCCCCTCGATCGGCCCGGCCCGGAAGCCGAGCTTCTCCGCCATGGCGTCATCGTGGATCGAGGAGTGCCCGCCATACTCCTGATCGGCCAGCATCTGCAGCGGCTTGCGCAGCGGACCGGCAAGGCTGAGGGGCGTATCGAAGCTCATGGGGGCGTCCTCCTTGTGGCGGCGGCGCCCTGCGGCGCTCAGCCTCCTATAGAGCCACGCCCCCTCGCCTCAAACAACCGTTTGAACCGCGTCAGCGTCCCTGGCCATAGCCGTAGTCGAACGCGCCGTAGGGCCGCCCGGCGCCCCAGTAGGGGCGATAGCCATTCTTCTCCTGGCCGATGGTCAGGGCCAGGGTTCCGGTCTCGCCGATCGGCATGACGCTGGTGATGTAGCCGCTGCGATAGCCGCCCGTACCGACCGCGACACCGACCTCGCCGTGGATCTGGCGATCCCGCGGCAGCCGCACGCCCTCGCCATACGTCTCCTCAGGCCCAGCGGCAGGCGAGTCGGCCAGCCAGCGCTTGATCTGTTCGGCAGTGTCGAGCGTCTCGGCCGGCGGAGCGGTAACGGCCGCAGCCGCCGGTTCGGCCGCGGCCAGGTTGATTTCCGAGGGGGCGATTCCCGTGGCGCCGGCGGTGCTCATCGCCTCCTGGGCCTGGGCGACGCCGGCGATCAGGGCGAGTGCGGCGCAAGCCGTCAAAAGGGTACGCGTACGCATGCTGAAGGCGCCTCCAAGCGCACGGCAGCTTAAGCAGCCGATATGGGCGCTCGTAAGGCGCTAGCCAAGGAGAGAGGCCGCCCCGTCCCAGGCCAGCTTCGCGCCGACGGCGATCAGCAGGACATAGATGATCCGGTAGAAATTCCCGGCCGGAACCCGCCGCACCAGCCAGACCCCGGCCGCGGTCGAGGCGATGGCCAGCGGCAGCAGCACCAGGGCCGTCATCAGCGCCTCGCGCGTGAACTGGCCCAACGCCCAGTAGGCCGGGACCTTCATCCAGTTCACGACCGCGAAGAAGATCGCGCTGGTGCCGATGAACACGTCGCGCGGCAGGTTCTTGGGCATGACATAGATCTGGAACGGCGGTCCGCCGGCATGGGCGATCTGGCTGGTGAAACCAGCGACGACGCCGGCCAGCACCCCACGCCAGGGCAGCTTCTCGGGTTTGGCCGGCTTGGCCGGGGCAGAGCCCCGCTCGGCCCACAGCCGCATCAGCGCGAAGACGATCGAGACCGCGCCAACGGCCAGTTCCACGGCCCCAGGCTTCACGAACGCCGCCAGCGAGTAGCCGAGCGCGATTCCGCCCGCCGCGCTCGGCAGCATCACCGCCAGCACGCCCTTGTCCCAGGTTTTGCGGAACGACCAGACGCTGACCACATCCTGCACGATCAGGATCGGCAGGGTGATCGAAGCCGCCAGCACCGGCGAGATCGCCAGCGCCATCATCGGCACGGCGATGACCCCGATGCCGGAGAACCCGCCCTTCGCCAGGCCCAGCAGGATCACCGCCGGGATCGCTACGGCGTAGAAGAAGGGATCGGTCAGCAGCGGGGATTACTTCCGCTTGCCGAGTTCGGCGGCGATGTCCTTGACGTTATGTCCGACCTTGCGGTGCGCGGCGATGACCTGCTCGGGCTTGACGCCCCAGCGCTTGGCCCAGAACGCCACCTCGTGACGTTCGCGCACGTCCAGCCGCACGTTGTCGCGGAAATCCCGCTTGCCCTTGGGTTCGGCCATGATCGCCTCCGTGATCGGCCCTGGCCTATCAAGTCCGCGGCGCGGCGCCTACCCGCCCGGCCGCGATCCGCTCGGCCGGCTGACCACGAAGGCCGCGCACAGGCCCAGCGCCCCAGCTACGGCCAGCGCCAGCCAAGTCGCCGGGTGCGCCGACAGGAAGAAGATCACGAACCCGCCCGCCATGCCGGCGCAGGCCAGGACCTTGGCCTTGCGCGGGATCGCCCCGTGCGCGCGCCAGTCACGCACCAGCGGCCCGAATTGCTTGTGGTTCAGGATCCAGGCCTCCAGCCGCGGCGAGGACCTGGCGAAGCAGCCCGCTGCCAGGATCAGGAACACCGTGGTCGGCAGCAGCGGCAGGAACGCCCCGGCGATGCCCAGACCCGTAAACCCCAACCCCAGAACCAGATAAAGCGCGCGCGTCATGCCAATTGAGAATTTCTCTCAAAAACAGCCGTCGCGATAGGGGGTCAGTCGGCCAAATCGACAAGCCGTTCGGCCAGGGCGAGGTTCACCGCCTCGTATGCCGGGACGAAGTCGCGTGCGATCTTCGCCTTGCTCCAGGTCGCGGGCAACAACCCGCCCAGCAGTTCGGTGTGCAGCACATGCGTGCCGTCCGCGTGCGGGGTCAGCAGGAAGCCGTGGCGACCCGCGAACAGCAGCGGCACATGTCCCGACCAGGCCAGCTCCCGCCCGGGCTCTGCCGCGACGATACGTACGGTCTGGCGGATGACGCCCTGCCCCGCCAGGTTTCGGAACACCATCCGCGCCCTGGTCCCGACCTTGGCCTCGCCGTCGACCTCCAGGTTCAGCGGGTTCCACTCGCCATAGCGGGCGAAGTCGGCCAGCACCGCCCACACCTGCTCGGGGCTGGCCGGAACAATCGACTCGGCGCGGATCTGATGCATGGCGCGACTATATTCGCAAACCGCGCAGGGGCTGCCATTGTCGCGCCATGGCGCTCACCGACCTCGCAACGCGGACCTACAATCACGGCTGGCGGCTCGACCCCATCATCCGCAGCTTGTTGGACACCGACTTCTACAAGCTGCTGATGCTGCAACTGATCTGGAGCCTGCACCCGGACGTCCAGGCCACCTTCTCGCTGATCAACCGCAGCCGCCACGTGCGCCTGGCCGACATCGTCGACGAAGGCGAGTTGCGCGCCCAGCTCGACCATGCCCGCACTCTTTCATTCTCGAAGAAAGAGCTGATCTGGCTGGCGGGCAACACGTTCTACGGCGAGACCCAGATGTTCAAACCGGGCTTCATCGCCTGGCTCGCCGACTTCCGCCTGCCGCCCTACGAGCTCACCAAGCGCGACGGCCAGTATGAGCTCAGCTTCCACGGCCCCTGGACCCACACCACCATGTGGGAGATCCCGGCCCTGGCGATCATCAACGAACTGCGCACCCGGGCGGTGCTGCGCGGAGAGGGGCGCTTTGCGCTCGACATCACCTTCGCGCGCGCCAAGGCCAAGCTCTGGGAGAAGGTCGAGCGGCTGCGCAAGCTGGACGGCCTGCTGATCTCCGACTTCGGCACCCGCCGCCGCCATTCCTTCCTCTGGCAGCGCTGGTGCGTCGAGGCGCTGAAGGAAGGGCTGGGCGACGCCGTGCTTGGCACCTCCAACGTGCTGCTGGCCATGGATGGCGATCTCGAGGCGATCGGCACCAACGCCCACGAGCTGCCCATGGTCGCCGCCGCCCTGGCCGAGACCGACGAGGAGCTGCGCGCCGCGCCCTATCGCGTGCTCGATGAGTGGCGGCGCACCTATGGCGGCAATCTGCTGGTCGCCCTGCCCGACGCCTTTGGCACCCGCGCCTTCCTGGCCGACGCCCCCGACTGGGTCGCCGACTGGACGGGCTTTCGCCCGGATAGCGCCCCGCCGATCGAAGGCGGCGAGGAGATCATCGCCTGGTGGAAGGCCAAGGGCCGCGACCCGCGCGAGAAGCTGCTGGTGTTCTCCGACGGCATGGACATCGACTCGATCGAGGAGGCCCACCGCCACTTCACCGGCCGCGTGCGGATGAGCTTCGGCTGGGGCACCAACCTGACCAACGACTTCAAGGGCTGCCTGCCGGGCGGCGGCGAGGCCCTCGACCCCATTTCGCTGGTCTGCAAGGTCACCGACGCCAACGGGCGCCCCGCTGTGAAGCTGTCGGACAACCCCGAGAAAGCCACCGGCGATCCCGCCGAGATCACCCGCTACCTCCGCATCTTCGGCGAAGCCGGCCGCCACGCGCACCCGGTCAGCGTCTAGCCCTGCGCCAAAGCGCCACACCCCGGTCCGCAACCAAACCGGGATCGACGCGCTTTTCTCAACTGTCTCCGGGGTTGTTCCGAGCGCAGGCGCTGCGCGTGGAGACGGCAAAATCAGGCCAAGCGTCGATCCAACCGGCTCCCTCGCGGAGCGCGGGTTAGAATCATACCCAATCCTATAATAATATGCCCAATGACCACATATGCTGGCCACTGTGATCGTACCCATGACACGATAATGCCTTATCGTGGTCGTTTGACCGCCGAATTGCGCCCGCAGCTTGAGAACGCCTCGGGGGAGGCCTCACAGATGTACGGGAGACCTCATGCGTTCCATCCTCACCTACGGGGCTGCGGCCCTCGCCCTCGCCCTCGCCGCTCCGGCCTTCGCTCAAGACGCGGCTTCTGAGCCGACCGCTCCGCCGGCCAAGGACGCCAGCGCCACCGCCGCGACCCTGGCCGTCGGCGCGACCGTCAAGGACAAGACCGGCGCCAACATCGGCACCGTCACCGAAGTGAAGCCCGACGCCGCCGGCCAGCAGGTCGCGACGATCAAGATGGGCGCCGATACCTTCGCGGTCGAAACCAGCAAGCTGGCGATCGCCGACGGCTCGGCGACGATCAACGCCACGGCAGCCGAACTGCAGGCGATGCTGAAGAAATAGAGCGCTGCGGGCGCGCCTCGGGCTCCAGCCGGGGCGCGCTCGTCTTTCCCGCCTAGCGGAAGACGTAGACGTCGCCGCCCGCGCGATCCGGCAACGGCCCGGCCGCCACAGTCAGTTGCGCCCGCCGGCCGCCGCAGACGCAGCGCATGCGATCGGTGAAGGCCCGCAGCGGCAATCCCCCCAAGCCCTGGGCCACCCAATGACTCGGGTCGCATGGCGCGGCCCGCGCGCACCCCGGCGAGGCGCAGCGCGCCACCAGGTGCCGATCCAATCCCACGCAAGCCAGCAGCGGCTCGCGCTGCACGTCGCTCCAGTTCTCATCCGTCATGTTCGCCTCCAGCGGCAGAACAAAAGCAGAACAGGAAGACATGCGCGACTCCGTCTGGGTTGATTCCGGCGACGCCTTCCCAACTCGCAGGAGAGCGGCGAACGGCCAGCATCGGAAGAGTCGGCGGATCCCTGAACAGAAGAGGCGTCTACAGGCGGCGAATTCCTGTGAACGCCTTGGGGTCACACGGCCTGGCGCGGCCTACTCCGCCAGCAGGCCCTCGACGAACCCGGGCAGCCACGGGTTGCGGCCCGGCTTCATCCGTTCCGAGCGGTAGATGTGCCCGAGGTCGGCATAGGCGCGATCGAAGTTCTTGTTGACGATGACGTAGTCGTAGAGCCGCCAGTGCTCGATCTCGTCCTTGCCCTTTACCAGGCGCTTCTGGATGACCTCTTCGCTGTCCTGGGCCCGGGCGTGCAGCCGGCGCGACAGATCCTCCCAGGACGGCGGCAGGATGAACACCCGGACGCTGTCGGCGGGCGCGGCGTCGGCCACCTGCTTGGCGCCCTGCCAGTCGATGTCGAACAGCACGTCCTTGCCGGCCTCCAGCGCCGCCATCACCGGCGCCTTGGGCGTACCGTAGCGGTTGTCGTGCACGTCGGCCCATTCCAGGAACTCGCCGCGCGCGATCATCGCGTCGAAGGTCGGGCGATCGACGAAGTAGTACTCGCGCCCTTCCTCCTCGCCCGGACGCGGCGCCCGCGTGGTGCACGAGATCGACAGCATCAGGTCGCTGTGGTCGGCCACCAGCCGCCGCGACAGCGAGGTCTTGCCCGCCCCCGACGGCGAGGACACCAGCAGCATCATCCCCCGGCGGGTGGTTTCCCAAGGCCTGGGGTGGTCGTGTCCGTCAGTCATTCGTCACTCTTCGCACGTTCGGAGCGCCGCTTAACAGATACTAGCCTTTCAGCGGAAGGGGCTCGATGCGCAACATGAGGGCCCCTTGGCCGCCAACCCCGACTACTCGACGTTCTGCACCTGCTCGCGAAACTGCTCGATGGTCGCCTTGAGCTCCAAGCCGACCGTGGTCAAAGCCCCCAGCGCCGATTTCGAGCACAGGGTGTTGGCCTCCCGCATGAACTCCTGGGTCAGGAAGTCCAGCCGCCGCCCCTGCGGCCCTTCGGCGACGATATGGCCGCGGGCGGCCTCCACGTGGGCGCGCAGGCGGTCCAGTTCCTCTCGGACGTCGGCCTTCACCGCCATGGCGGCGGCCTCGGTGACGATCTTGTCCTCGCCGGCGGCCTCGCCGATCAGTTCAGCCATTCGCCGCGCGAAGCGGTCCTTGATCGCCGCCGGCTGCCCGTCGGCCAGAACCTGGGCCTCGCCCACCAGGGCCTCGATCTTGTCGACCAGACCGATCAGGACGGCGGTCAGAGCCAGCCCTTCCTCCCGGCGCGAGGCGGCCAGCGCCTCCAGCGCCGCGCCGATCGACAACGCGATGGCCGCCTGCAGCGCCGCCTGGGCCTCCGGATCGTCGTCGCCTTCGGCCGCCTCTATCACCCCGCGCAGCGCCAGCAGTCCGTCCAGGCTCGGCGGCCCGGTCCGGCCCGCCGCGATCAGCCCCTCGCCCATCGCCAGGTAGCGGGCCAAAACCCCCTCATTAATGCGGATCTCGACGCCGCTGTCGGTGCGCTTGGCCTGCACGCCGACGTTCACCTGGCCGCGGGCGAACCGCGCCTGGGCCCCGTCGCGCGCAGCGCGATCCAACTGGTCGAAGCCCGGCGGGCCGCGGAAGCGGACCTCGAGGTTCCGGCCGTTGACCGAACGCGCCTCGACCGCCCAGGTCCAGTCCCCCACCGCGCCCTCGGCCCGGCCGAATCCCGTCATTCCAGATAGCGGCATGGAAGCCCTCGAAGCTGCACAATCCGCGAAGTCTACACGGCGCTCGAACCGCGAAGCCAACCCAAATGGACATCTATCGTCGACTCATCGGCCGCTTCAGCGTCAAGTTGCAAGCCGGACAAGACGGAGACGACCATGGGCGCCTTCAGACAAGTCGCCGGCGCCGCCGCGATCTACTTCTGCGCCCTGTTCACTTCACTCGGCGTGGCGCGGCTGGTTCGGGATCTGGTGGACCTGGTCGGGGTCGAGCCGGTGTTCGGCCAAATCGCCGGCGCGCTGATCGTCGCCTTCGCTCTGCTGCCCTGGGCGGGGTTTGCGGTCCGGGCCTTCGCGATCTCGCCCACGATCCCGTCACGGCTGGCGGTCGGCGTCGGGGCGGTGCTGATGTTGTTCGTCCTGGCGGCGATCGAGCTGACCTTCTTCCGCCGGTTCTTCGCTGCCGATCTGGCCAGACCCGATGAGCGCACGGCGGCCTGGATCACGCCCACCCTGTTGCTGTACGCCGCCGTGCTGCCAGTCTTCCGGGCGCGCCGCGACCCGCGCAGCTAGCGCGGGCCGCAAGCGCGATCAGCCTCAGCGACGGACGATCTCGACGCGTCGCGCCTCGAGGTCGGGAGCGGCGGCCGGCCCGTTCTCGACAGCGGTCGGCGCCACCATCTCGATGCTGGCGGCCGGCACGCCGGCTGCGACCAGCCGGTCGCGGACCGCCTCGGCCCGTTGCTGGGCCAGACGCTCGTTCAGCGGCAGGTTGCCGGTGCGATCGGTGTAGCCGGTGATGCCGACCCGCAGGTTGTCCTGCTTGATCGCAGCGGCGGCCTCTTCGATGAGGCGGCCGTCATTCGGGCTGATCGCCGCCGAGCCCAGGGCGAAATGGACGTTGGCGGGCAGAGCGACGATGGCGGCGGGAGCGACCGGCGTCGGAGCGACCGGAACCGGTGCGATGGTCTGGGCCGGGGCGGTCGCCACCGGCGGAGCCGCCGCCGGCGCCGCGGGCCTCACCTCGGCGACGGGGGCGGTCGGCGTTGTCGACTGCCGGCCGAGGAAGAACCAGGCCAGCAAGGCCAGCGCGGCCAGGCCGAGCAGCCAGGGGAGCCAAGCTCCCATGCCCGAGCGGCGCGCCGGGGTCGCCGTCGCGCCGCGCGCATAGGCGGGCGCGGCAGGCGGCGGGCGATCTTCGACGCGATGGATACGATCTCCGAAGTCGGCGACAGTCGCCGAGGCGTCGGTCGCCGCGCTCGCCACCGAGGCCGCAGCGCCGGCGCCGAGAGCTCCGGCCGCCATCGCCGCCTTGCCGACGCCGCCGGCGACGTCCGTGCCGCCGAACACCGACAGCTTCCGGAAATGCTCGGCCAGCAGGTAGTAGACCGTCACCCGGTTCTTGGTCCGGTCCCCGCTCATCCGATCGCCGACCTCGGCGATGGCTTCGTCCAGCTCGGCGTCGCTGTGCGTCATGCCGAGCTTCTTCTTCAGATAGTTCTCGCGAACCCGCCGCAGTTCCTCGGGTTCAGTGTAGGAAACCAGCGACGAGTCGCGGTTGTGCAGCGCTATTCCGCAGTACCTGACGATCGCGTCGATCACCTTGGAATCGGCGTTGGGTACATATTTCCTGACGTCGATGGCCCAATCTTCCGCCATGGCCTGTCCTCCGATCCGTTTGACGGGCGTCGAACGGGGGCGCGAGGGGGGCGCGTCCAGGATCGACCCCACACCGATAGGACCATGGCGAGAACCGGGCGCTAGGGCCCTTTGCGGAGTGGGTCGAGGGATTTACCTTAGGAATCTGCGGCGCCGCTTGCGCCCCTCGTCGCCCAGCTCGTAGCGCCGCGCCTGGCGGCTTCTCTGCGCCGGCTAGCGGCCGCCCTGTTGCTGAAGCGCAGCGTCGGCCCGCTGCTTTTCCACCACGCGCCACTTGGCCACGTTCTTCAGATGCTCGTCATAGGTGGCGGCGAAGACGTGCCCCCCGCTGCCGTCCGCGACGAAGAACAGGTGGTCGCTCGCCGGCGGGTCGAGCACGGCCGCCAGCGCGGCGCGGCCCGGATTGGCGATCGGCGTCGGCGGCAGACCGTCGATCTGATAGGTGTTGTACGGGTTCGGCTGGGCCATCTCCGAGGCGCGCAGTCCGCGGCCCAGCGGCTTGCCGCCGTTCAACCCGTAGATGATCGTCGGATCGCTCTCCAACCGCATGCCCTTGCGCAGCCGATTGACGAAGACCGCAGCGACCTGCGGCCGCTCGCTGGCGATGCCGGTTTCCTTCTCGACGATCGAGGCCAGGGTCACCGCCTCGTCCGGCGTCTTGATCGGCAGGCCGGGCTGGCGCTTCTCCCACAGCAGGGCCAGCAGCTCGTCGCGCGCGTCCATCATACGCTTCAGCACCGCCGAGCGGTCTTCGCCGCGCTCGTACTGATAGGTCTCAGGAAGGATCGAACCTTCCGGCGGGGCGGCCACCACGCCGCTCAGGTCCGGCCGCGCCATCAGGGTCGCGACGGCAGCCTCCGAGGTCATGCCCTCGGGGATCGTCACCTGGTGGATCACGATCTTGCCGTCACGGATGTCGCGCAGGATCGAGGCCAGCGAGGCGCGGCTCTTGAACTCGTACTCACCGGCTTTCAGCGCCTTAGCCGCGCCGGTGAACTGGGCTGCGGCGGCGAACAGCGCCTTGGAGCGAATCGCGCCGGACCGCTCCAGGGTCGAAGCGATCTCGGTCAGCCCCGCGCCTTTGCGCAGCATGACCACGCGGGTCTCGCCGCCGTCGGTCGCCGGGCCCGGCCCCTGGTAGGACCACAGGGCCCAGGCCAGGACCAGAACAGCGACGACGCCCAGCGTCGCGGCCGCACTGCCCAGGATGATCCTGAACCTGCGCGCAGGCGGCAGGGCGCCTGACGGCTTGCGCCGCCCGCGGGCGGCCGACTTGCGCGGCTTGCGGCTCACGAGACCTTCTTGAACACCACGGAGGCGTTGGTGCCGCCGAAGCCGAAGCTGTTGGACAGCGCCACGTCGATCTTCATCGGCTTGGCCTTGTTCGGGACCAGGTCGATTTCGGTTTCGACCGACGGGTTGTCGAGGTTGATGGTCGGGGGCGCGACCTGGTCGCGGATCGCCAGCACCGTGAACGCCGATTCGATCGCCCCGGCGGCGCCGAGCAGGTGGCCGGTCGCCGACTTGGTCGACGACATGGTCAGGTCCTTGGCGGCGTTGCCGAGCAGGCGGGTGACGGCGCCCAGCTCGATCTCGTCGCCGAGCGGCGTCGAGGTTCCGTGCGCGTTGATGTAGTCGATCTCCGACACGTCGATGCCGGCGTCCTTGATCGCCGCGCGCATGGCGCGGAAGCCGCCGTCGCCGTCCTCAGCCGGGGCGGTGATGTGATAGGCGTCGCCCGCCAGGCCGTAGCCGGCGACTTCGGCGTAGATCTTCGCACCGCGGGCCTTGGCGTGTTCGTACTCTTCCAGAACCAGCACGCCGGCGCCTTCGCCCATGACGAAGCCGTCACGGGCCTTGTCGTACGGGCGGCTGGCCTTTTCCGGGGCGTCGTTGAAGCCGGTCGACATGGCGCGGCAGGCGATGAAGCCCGCGACGCCCACCGGGCAGATCGAGGCCTCAGCTCCGCCGGCGACCATCACGTCGGCGTCGCCGTACTTGATCAGTCGGGCCGCGTCGCCGATCGCGTGCGCGCCGGTGGCGCAGGCGGTGACGACCGAGTGGTTCGGGCCCTTGAAGCCGTGGCGGATCGAAACCTGGCCCGAGGCCAGGTTGATCAGGGCCGAAGGGATGAAGAACGGGCTGACCCGGCGCGGGCCCTTTTCGTGCAGCTCGACGCTGGTCTTTTCGATGGTCGCCAGACCGCCGATGCCCGAGCCGATGATGACCCCGGTGCGTTCCTTGTCCTCTTCCGATTCCGGGACCCAGCCCGAATCCTTCACGGCCTCATCGGCCGCCGCGATCGCGTAGAGGATGAAGTCGTCGACCCGTCGCTGATCTTTGGGCGCCAGGGTGTCGTCCGGATTGAACGATCCGGCCACGCCCTCGCCGCCGCCGCCGCGCCCGTCGACCCGCGGCACTTCGCAGGCGATCTGGCAGGCATAGTCGGTGGGATCGAAGGTGGTGATGCGGCCCGCCCCGGACTTGCCTTCCAGGATGGCTTTCCAGGTGATGTCGGTTCCTTGACCAAGCGGGGTCAGCAAACCGATGCCGGTGACGACGACACGACGCATGAGCGGGCCTCCAAACGCAGACCGCCGCGAACTCCGGAGAGCTTCGCGGCGGTCAAAAATTCAATGAATTCCGTGGGTTCGCCTTAGGCGCCCAGGCGCTCACCGATGAACTTCACCGCATCGCCGACGGTCTGGATGTGCTCGGCGGCGTCATCCGGGATCTCGATGTCGAACTCTTCTTCGAAGGCCATGACCAGCTCGACGTTGTCGAGGCTGTCGGCGCCCAGGTCGTCGATGAAGCTCGCCTTTTCGGTGACCTTCTCGGGGTCGGCGTCCAGATGTTCGATGACGATCTTACGCACGCGCTCGAGGATGTCGGACATTCGCTTAAGTCCCTTGTGTTTCGCTAAATCCATCCGCGACGGCCGACGGGATGTCAACCGTTGCGGATATACGGGTAGAGACCTTCGCCTCGCCGGTTCGCGCGGCGACGTAGCATGTTCGCTACGGCCACGCCAGCGGGCTCAGATCATGGCCATGCCGCCGTTCACATGCAGGGTTTGCCCCGTCATGTAGGCGGCTTCGTCGCTGGCCAGATAGACGCAGGCGGCGGCCACTTCGGCCCCCGCGCCCAGCCTTCCGGCCGGGATCGTACCCATGATCTGGGCCTTCTGCTGCTCGTTCAGGGCGTCGGTCATCGGGCTCTCGATGAAGCCGGGCGCCACGCAATTCACCGTGATCCCGCGCGACGCGACCTCCTGGGCCAGGGCCTTGGAGAAGCCGATCATGCCGGCCTTGGAGGCGGCGTAGTTCGACTGCCCGGGATTGCCCATCACGCCGACGACCGAGGTGATGCCGATGATTCGGCCATGGCGCCGCTTCATCATGCCGCGCATCGCCGCACGGCTGAGACGGAAATAGCTTTCCAGATTGACCTTCAGGACCGCTTCCCAGTCCTCGTCCTTCATCCGCATCAGCAGGCCGTCGCGGGTGATCCCGGCGTTGGCGACCAGGATGTCGATGCCGGCGCCGGCGGCTTCCTCGGCGCGCGCCAGCAGGCTGTCGACCGATTCCGCATCGGCGAGGTTGGCCGGCACGGCGAAGGTGCGGCCGCCCAGCTGCTGGGCCAGGTCCTGCAGCACCGCCTCACGCGTGCCCGACAGCACCACGGTCGCGCCGGCGGCGTGCAGCGCCTTGGCGATCTCGCCGCCGATGCCGCCGGTCGCGCCGGTGACCAGGGCGGTCTTTCCCGTCAGGTCGAACATCTCAGAGTCCCTTCGCAAAGGCTTCAAGGTCGGCGGGCGTGTTGAGCGGGGTCGCCTCGGCGTCCGGGGCGATGCGCTTGGCCATGCCCGACAGCACCTTGCCGGCGCCGGCCTCGGCGAAGCGGGTCACCCCGCCCTCCCCGGCCAGCCAGATCATGCTTTCGCGCCAGCGCACGCGGCCGGTGACCTGCTCGACCAGCAGCCGGCGGATCTCCTCGGGGTCCAGGGTCGGGCGAGCGGTGACGTTGGCCACGACCGGCGCGCGCGGCGCGATGATCGTGGCGCTGGCCAGGGCCTGGGCCATCTCGTCGGCGGCCGGCTGCATCAGCGGGCAGTGGAAGGGCGCCGAGACGTTCAGCGGGATGGCCCGCGCGCCCAACTCCTTGGCCTTCTCAATGGCCATGTCGACGGCGGCCTTGTCGCCGGAGATCACCACGTTGCCGTTGTTGTTGTCGTTGGCCACGACGCAGACGCCGACCTTCGAGCCGGCCTCGGCGGCGGCTTCGGCCAGGGCCACGTCGGTCTTCGGGCCGATCAGCGAGGCCATCGCGCCCGCGCCCACCGGCACGGCCCGCTGCATGGCCTGGCCGCGCAATTTCAGCAGCCGCGCCGTGTCGGCCAGGCTGATCGCGCCGGCGGCCGCCAGGGCCGAATATTCGCCCAGCGAGTGGCCGGCCACGAAGGCGGCCTTCTCGATGCCGACGCCGAATTCCTTCTCCAGGGTCCGGGTGACCGCCAGCGACACGGCCATCAGGGCCGGCTGGGCGTTCTCGGTCAGGGTCAGGTCGCCTTCCGGACCCTCGCGCATCAGCGCGAACAGCTTCTGGCCCAGGGCGTCGTCGACTTCCTGGAAGACCTCACGGGCTGAGGCGAACGCCTCGGCGAGGTCCGCGCCCATCCCGACAGCTTGGCTGCCTTGGCCAGGAAAAATGAAGGCGAGGCTCATTGCGCGTCTCCCACGCACTTACGATTCCGAGCCGGGAGGGTTAGGGGATAAGCCAAGCCCCGGCAAGGCGGCGATCGAGAAACGGGAGGACGTCATGCGCGCTGTGATCCGGCGGAACAAGCAACTGGTCTGCGACGAGATCGCCGAGCTGAAGCCCGATCAAGGCCAGGTGCTAGTGCGCACTCTCGCCTGCGGAATCTGCGGCTCCGACCTGCACGCGCTGCATCACATGGAGCACATGATCGACCTGACCCGCCGCGCCGGCGGCATGGGCGATGGCTTCGACCCGACCGCCGACACCGTGTTCGGTCACGAGTTCTGCGCCGAGATTCTCGAGCATGGCCCGGGCACGACGGGCGCGCTGAAGGCCGGCACGCGGGTCGTCTCGATCCCGGCCACCCTGACCCCGGTCGGCGGCGTCGAGATGCTCGGCTTTTCGAACAACCTGCCCGGCGGCTTCGCGGAGCGGATGATCCTATCCGAAGCCCTGCTGCTGCCGGTCCCTAACGGCCTGCCCACCGACAAGGCAGCGCTCACCGAGCCCTTCGCCGTCGGCGCGCACGCCGTCGCCAAGGCCCGCCTCGATCCCAACAGCGTCGCCCTGGTGGTCGGCTGCGGGCCAGTCGGCCTGGCGGTCATCGCCGGCCTGAAGGCCAAGGGGCATGGCCCGGTCATCGCCGCCGACTTCTCGCCCCGCCGCCGCGCGGCCGCCGAGATGCTGGGCGCCGACGTCGTCATCGACCCGGCGGTAGAAAGCCCGCACGCCCGCTGGGAAGGCTTCGGCGTTCCCACCGCCCGCGCCGCCCAGAACATGGTCCGCATGATGGGCGGCAGCTTCGGCCGCCCCGTGGTGTTCGAGTGCGTCGGCTCGCCCGGCGTGCTGCAGAGCCTGATCGAGGCCTCGCCCGCCGGCTCGCAAATCGTCGTCGCCGGCGTCTGCATGGAGAGCGACCGCATCGAGCCGGCCATCGCCATCACCAAGGAGATCGAGCTGACCTTCGTGTTCGGCTATTCGCCCGAGGAGTTCGCCGCGACTCTGCATGACATCGCCGAAGGTCGGATCGACGTCAGCAACGTCGTCACCGGCACGGTCGGCCTCGACGGCGTCGCCCAAGCCTTCAAGGATCTCGGCGATCCCGAGGCCCATGTGAAAATCCTGGTCCAGCCCTAGAGCTTCATCGGGCTGACATAGCCGGTCAGCTCCAGATAGCCGCGCCCATCCTGGCTTCGCACGGCCCCTTCCCAGTAGACGGGGCCGCCGGAGGCGCGGCTGTCCAGCTCCTGGTCATCGAACAACGGCTTGAGCGTCCAGCGTCTGGCCCCGCCGGGCGTTTGCACGGTGAGCGTCCGCTCGATCGGATAGACCGCGCCAGTGCGCGGCGAGCGCCAGTTCCGCTGCGTCGTGAACCGCACCTGCGAGGGCGCGAACCGCACCGTGCGGCCATCGGCGCCCCGCAGCGATCCGCCGGACCACAACGCCTTGCCGGCCGCGTCGCGCACCTGAAACGCCATCAGCGCCCCGCCGTCGTCGAGGTTCAGGCCGACCCAGTCCCAGCCGACGGCCGACGGATCGAGCAAGGTCGACGACCATTCGCGGTCCAGCCAGGCCGTGCCTGTGACCTTTACCGCCTTGCCGCCGCGCCGCACCGTTCCGGACGCCTTCAGCTGCGGCAGGCTGTAGTAGTAGCTCGCCTGGCTCGCCAGCGGCCCCTTGCGGCTGAACCCGGCTTCGCCCTGCAGCAGCACCGACTGGGTCGGGGTGAAGGTCAGGTCGAGCGTGAAGCCCTCGCCGGCCGCCTTGGTCGCAAAGCGCCCATCAGCGCCGCGTCGCAGCCGCCAGTCGTCGATCACCAGGTCCGTGTCGCCTACCTGCGCTTCCGCCAGCCCGAACCCGGCCCTGGCGATGCGCTGGCCGTGCATCAGCTTACCGACGGCCGGGTCGGAGATCGCCGCATGGGCGAACAAGATCTGCCGCGGGGCGAAGGCGCTGGGATTGTCGCTCGCGCCCGGCGGCCGCGAGCGGAAGAAGGTCACTTGAAATCCGAGGTCCTCGCCGCTCTCCGTCTTCAGCCAACCCGTCACGTACCACCACTCGGTCCGGAATCCTGGATGCGCGCCATGATCGCTGGGGAACTTCAGGACGAGGCCTGGCCGCACGACCGAGTAGCCCGGCGCCTGGGCGAGCGCGGGCGCGGCCCAGGCGACCAGCAGCGCCAGCCATGCGAGCAGCATGCGCCGCATCACCAGTCCTCCCGCACGGCGCGCACCGCGTCCGCCGACACCGCTCGTCGACCCGCCAGCAGCGCCGTGCCGGCCGCCGAGGCGACAAGCGCGGCCGCAACGCCGGCGAGCAGCCCCCATGGCAATCGCGTCTCCATCGTCCAGTGGAACGACTGGGGGTTCACCACATGGATCAGCACCTGACTCATGATCAGCCCCAGCCCGATCCCCGCCAGTCCCCCGACCGCGCCCAGCAGCGCGCCCTCGGTCGCCAGCATGGCGATGATCTGGCGACGGGTGACGCCCAGGTGCCGCAACATCCCGAACTCCTTGGTCCGCGCCAGGGTCTGGGCCGAGACCGTCGCCGCCACCCCCGCCAGGCCGACCACGATCGCGATCGCCTCCAGGGCGTAGGTGACCGCGAAGCTGCGGTCGAACAGCCGCAGAGCCATGTCGCGCAGGGCCCGGGGCTCGGCCACGGTGACGCGACCGGCCAGGCGCTGCGGGACATTGGCCTCCAACCGCGCGGCCACCGCCTTGCGATCGGCGCCGGGCGCAAGCGTGACCGAGGCCTCGCTGCGCGAGCGATCGCCGGTCAGCGCCGTGTAGTCATGGCTCTCCAGCGTCACGGCCCCGTGCTGCCGGGCATAGTCGCGCCAGACGCCGGTCACGAAAAACCCCTGCGGCGGCGCGCCAGCGATCGGCAGCCCGATGCGCTGACCGACTTTCCAGCCATAGAGCCAGGCCGCCGGCTCCGAGACATAGAGGGGGATCGTCCCCGCCGGGGCGGCCTCCGTGCGACCGATCATCGGCGGCGCGCCGGCGTCCAGGCCGCCCTCAGGCCGCGCGATCAACGCCAGCGGCGGCGCGTCCGCGCTCATCCGCAAGGTCGTGGTGCGCATGAACGCGATTCGGGCGACCCCTGGGGTGGCCGCCAGCCGCGCCTGGTCCTGCGGATCGAACCCTCCGCCCGTCCCGGCCGCCTCGATCCGCAGGTAGAGGTCGGCCGGCAGCACTTGCGCCAGCCAGTCCTCGACTGAACCTCGGAAGCTGGAAACCATCACCGCCATCGCCACCATCAGGCTGGTGCTGGCCACCACGCCGCAGAGCGCCACCGCGGCCTGCGACGGCGCCCCCCAGAGCCGCTTGACCGCAAGCTCCGGCGCGATGCTCCCGAACGATCGGCCCTTCAGACCCCACAGCAGCCCCCGCGCCAGCCACGGCATCGCCGCCACGCCGCCCGCCAGCAACAGCGCCATTGAGGCATAGCCGAGCAGCGGCACGCCGCCGATCGCCGGCCCGAAGGCGGCCCCGGCGCCTGCCGAGAGCAGCAGGATCGACGGCCAGATCGCAGGCGTCGCCCGCGGATCTACCGCGTCGCCAGCGTTCTTGAGCGCCACCGCCGGCTGGGCGCGGGCCGCTTCGTGCGCCGGCGCCAGGCTGCCGACGATCGCCGTCGCCAGGCCGAGCGCCAGGAACAGCAGGGCCGGCCCGGGAGAGAATGCGAGTTGCGGCGTGGCCTCCCCAAAATAGCCGCCGCCGAGATCACCGCCGAGCAAGGCCAGCGCGCCGTTCGCGAGCGCGACGCCGAGCCCGATCCCGACCACGCCTCCGGCCAGGCCGACGACGACGCCCTCGGCCATCACCTGGGCGAGTAGGGCCCGGCGGCGCACGCCCAGCACCCGCAACAGGGCGAACTGCGGGCGCCGCCGGGCGACCGAGAGCGACTGCGCCGAGTAGACAAGAAAGCCGCCGGTCAGCAGCGCCATCAGCGCCAGCACATCCAGATTGACGCGATATGCCCGACTGAGGCTGTCGCTGCGCCGCGCCTCGCTGGCCTGGGTGAGCAGTTGGGCGTCATTCGGCAGCACCGCCCGCAGGCGCTCGGCTACGCGGGCCACGTCCGCGCCGCGGGCGAGCTTGAGGTCGAGCCGCTGCAGCCGGCCGAGGGCGCCCAGCTTCCACTGCGCGGCGGCGATGTCGAGCACCGCCACCTTCCGCTCGTCTCCCACGCCTGGAAGCGCGCCCGCGACCTTGAACACCGCGCTCCGCCCGCCGGCGCTGAGCTCAATCTCCTGGCCGACCGCCCGGCCCTGCAGCGCTGCCGGCGAAAGGAAGACCGCCCGTTCGTCGAAGGCCGCCTCCATGGTCGGGCCGCGCGCCTCGCTCGCCTCGGCCGCCAACGGCCGGCCGATCAGGCTCGGAGTGACATAAGCGGCGCGCAGAACATCCAGGCCGAGGACCGTGAGCGTCTCGCCCGGCCGGTCCGTCCCGGCCTCCAACTCGACGACCGGGCTCACCGCCGCGACATCGTCTATCCGAGAGAGTTCAGGATAGAGCCCCTCGGCGAAGCCGCGCGCCGTCGTCGAGCGCACCTGCAGTTCGGCCTCGCCATTGACGGCGCTGACCGCCTTTGAGAATTCGCTGAGCGCCGAGGCGTTGACGAGGTGCACCGCCAGGCCCAACGCGACGCCGACGGCGATGGCGACCGCGGCGGTGACCACCCGCATCGGATGGGCCCGCCACTCGCCCAGGATCATCCAGCGGGCGGCCAGCCCCCGCTGCTCAGGCGCGCGGGCGTTCGACAAGGCCGTCCCGTCCCAGGATGAGCGTGCGGTCGGCCGCCGCGGCCGCGACCTCGGAATGAGTGACCAGCACCACGGCGGCGCCGGACCGCCGCACCTCCTCGGAGAACACCTGCAACACCCGGTTGGCGGTCTCCGGATCGAGATTGCCGGTCGGCTCGTCGGCCAGCAGCAGGCCTGGCCGATGTATCAGGGCGCGGGCGATCGCCACGCGCTGCATTTCACCGCCCGACAGCTGGCGCGGATAGTCGCCGCCGCGACCGGCCAGCCCTACGGCCGCCAGCATCCGATCAGCATGCTCCAAGGCGCGATCACCGCCCTGCCCCTGCAGCGCCAGCGGCAGGGCCACGTTCTGGCCCAGGGTCAGGTGCGGCAGGATATGGAACGCCTGGAAGACAAAGCCGACGCGGTCCCGCCGCAGCAGGGTGCGGGCGTCGTCGTCCAGACCGGCCAGGTCCACGCCGTCGATGGCGATGACGCCTGCATCGGCCTGGTCGAGGCCGGCGATCAGGTTCAGCAGAGTCGACTTGCCGACCCCGGACTCGCCCATGATCGCCACGAACTCGCCGGCCGCCAGGCGCAGGTTCAGCCCCTCGAACAGCACACGGCCGCCGGGAACCGACTTGGCGAGATCCGAAATCTGCAGAACGGGCGCGGTCATCGGCCTCATCCTAGCCTGAACCGCGCCCTCTGCAGCTAGGACGGTTTGGGCGGCGGCGGCGGCGGCAAGCGGCGCTGGGCCAAAGCCGTGCACGACGCGACGCCGATCGGGCCGCTCTCGTCGTAGACCCGGGCGTCGCCTACGGCCACGCCGTCATCGGCGCCGTGATAGACGCTCTCGAAGCCCACCCACTCGGTGTCCGGCAGTTTGTGCAGATAGAGCGTCACGTCCGAGTTGATATAGCCTAGGCCCTGGTCGCCGACGTGGGTCAGCGGGCTGACGAAGTCGCAGGCCACCGCCACGCGCTGGAACGGGGTCAGCGGCTCGCCCTCGACGATGTCGCGCACTTCGCTCATCCAGGTGCGGCGCTGCTCGGCGGTGGCGAAGCCGCCGCTGATCGGCCGCGAGGCCCACATGCCGCCCATGCCGCCGCGGTTCTCGGGCTCAGGGATTTCCAGCGGCGACGGGACGCTCCAGTTGCCGGGCTTCCAGACGTTGCCTTCCGAATTCTCGGTCCGCTTCAGGAACTGGCAGGTGGCGCGCGCCATGCTGACGCCGCCCGAGATGAACTCGGCGTCGATCACACGTATGCGGCCGCTCTCACGCACCACCTTGGTGGTGACCTCGATTGGATCGAAGCCCGGCAGCTTGTACATGTCGACGGTCAGGCGGGCGGGGATGAATTCCGCATCGCCATGCTTCTGCTCGAGCACGAAGCCGAGAAGACCAATGATGACCCGTCCATGGAGAGAGTTGGGATTCCAGGGACCGCGGCCGGCGGGGGTTGGGACGAAATATTGACCGTCCCGTTTGAAAAAGGGTTCGTTCGTCATGGCGCGGGACCATGACGGATTCCCGTTGGGCGGCCTAGGTTGCGGGCGAGATTGGAACGCCTTGCCCGCCCGGGCGCCTTCCAGCGAAAATCCTTCCAGCGCCGCGCATTTGCGCGCCGCAAACGGACTGCCCTAAGCTCGGCCGTGGCACGATCACTTCGAGAGGCGGTTCCTAGATGCGTATCCAATTCCTTGGAAAACTGGCGGCCGGCGCCATCTTGGGCGGCATGACCGCGTTTCCCGCCGCCGCCCTGCCCGATCCAAGCGATCCGTACGTCTACATGGAGGAGATCGAGGGCGCCCGCGCCATGGCCTTCGCCAAGGCCGAGAACGAGCGCTCGCTGCCGCAGCTTCAGAACGATCCGCGCTACGCCAAGCTCTATGAGGACGCCCTGGCCATCGCGACGGCCAAGGACCGGATCACCCCCGTCGGCTTCGCCGGCGACGCCACGCTCCGCAACTTCTGGCAGGATGCCGAACACGTCCGCGGCGTGCTGCGTTCGACCACCCTCGACAGCTACCGGACCGGCCAGCCGGAGTGGCGCACCATCCTGGACATCGACGCCCTGGCCAAGGCCGAGGGCAAGAACTGGGTCTATAAGGGCGCCGACTGCCTGGCGCCCGATGACCGCCTTTGCCTGATCTCCCTGTCCGACGGCGGCAAGGACGCCGTCGAAGTCCGCGAGTTCGACATCCAGACCGGTACGTTCGTGAAGGGCGGTTTCCTGCTGCCCGAGGGCAAGCACCGCGTGAGCTGGGTCGACGCCGACACCCTGGCCGTCGCCACCGAATGGACCAAGGGCGAGGTCACGACCTCCGGCTATCCCTATGTCATCAAGCTGCTGAAGCGCGGCCAGGCGCTGGCCGACGCCCGCGAGGTGTTTCGCGGCACGTCCGACGACGGCGGTTACGGCGTTAGCCCGATCGCGCTGCGCGACGCCGACGGCAAGCTTCAGGCCCTGATCGCCCACCGTCCGCTCGACACCTTCAACGCCGAGCATCACCTGATCGGCCAAGGCGGCGCGACCCGTCTGCCGCTGCCTCTGCGCTCATCGATCCAGGGCTTGCTGGACGGTCAGATGCTGCTGACGCTGGAAGAGGCCTGGGCCGCGCAATCGGGCCGCTCGGGCGACGTCATGGCCCTCGACCTCGCGGCCCTCAAGACCGACGCCGCAAACGCCAAGGCGACGCTGGTCCTACGTCCGACCGACAGCCAATCGGTCGAGCAGGTGGCCACGACCCGCAACCGTCTGGTCGTCGCGCTCTACGACAACGTCAAAGGCGGCGTGCTCAGCTTCCGCCACGACGCCAAGGGCTGGACCTCGACCAAGCTCGACCTCCCCGCCGACGTCTCGGTCGGCATCGCATCGGCGTCCGACCGGGACGACCGGTTGATCCTTCAGGTCGCGGGCTTCCTCACGCCATCCACCCAGCTGCTTGCGGACGCCGCCAGCGGATCGCGCGAAACCCTCCGCACGCTGCCGGCCCGCTTCGACGCCTCCAAACAGGTGGTCGAGCAGCACTGGGCCGCCTCGAAGGACGGGACCAAGGTCCCCTACTTCCTGGTGCGGGCGAAGGACATGAAGCTCGACGGCCGCACGCCCACCCTGCTCTATGCCTACGGCGGCTTCCAGGTCTCGCAGACGCCCAGCTACGCGGCCACCGTCGGCAAACTCTGGCTGGAGCGCGGCGGCGCCTATGCGATCGCCAATATCCGCGGCGGCGGCGAGTTCGGACCGCGCTGGCACGAGGCCGGCCTGAAGCTCAACCGCCAGCGGGTCTATGACGACTTCTTCGCCGTCTCCGAGGACCTGATCGCCCGCAAGGTCACCAGCCCGGCCAAGCTCGGCATCATGGGCGGCTCGAACGGCGGACTGCTTATGGGCGTGGCCCTGACCCAACGGCCGGAGCTCTACAAGGCCGTCGTCATCCAGGTGCCGCTGTTCGACATGATCGGCTACACCCACATCGGGGCCGGCGCTTCGTGGGTCGGGGAATACGGCGACCCGGCCAATCCGGAAGAGCGCAAGGTGATCGACACCTACTCGCCCTATCAGAAGCTGGCTAAGGGCCAGCCCTATCCGCGGGTGTTCCTTGAAACCTCGACCAAGGACGACCGCGTGCATCCGGCCCACGCCCGCAAGGCCGCCGCCCGGCTCAAGGAGCTCGGCTACGACTACCTCTACTACGAGAACATCGACGGCGGTCACGCCGCCGCCGCCAACCTCAACGAGACCGCCAAGCGCCAGGCGCTCGAATACACCTATCTCAGCCAGCAGCTAATGGACTGAAGGCCGCCGAAGTTCCCCCCTTGTTCTTCACCCGAGATTGCGCAGCATGCAGTCTGTGGTGACCAGGTGAGGCGGTGAATGGAGACGGTCGAGGCAGCGGCCTGGAAGAAGACGACCTGGCCCGACGGTAGCGTCGAAATTCGCTACCGTGACTTCAATCCAAACCGACGAGGGCGGTTGGGCCGACTTCGCTCTCCTATGGCGGGGATAGTCGTCTTTATCGCAGTGCTATCCAGCTTCGCCGGGGTGCGTGTGTATGGCCTTGTCGGTGGCCTTTCCTACCCAGCCCTTACCTGCGCACTCGCCTATCTGGTCTCAATTCTGGATGACTGTTTGAACGACGCGCCTATGAAACTGCGCCTCTTACCTCAGCGCCTCGAAGTCGGCCGGTGGCGCACTAGATCAATCCGCTACGACGAAATCCGCCATCTCATGATTCAGAACGTCGTCAGTTGCGGCGGCAATGGCTTTATCGATTTCGGGCAGGCGCCGCCCGTTCCCCTTCCCTGGGAGGACTCCGAAGTCAGGTACTGGGCTTGCGTCTTCGCGCGGGTGGGCAACAGTGATCAGTTCGTCACGGGATACGTGCCTCGTCCACTTGCCTCACTTTTGGCCGGGGAGATCGTCCGCGCCTCGCAGCGGAAATTGCGGATCCGACGGTAAAGCCTCCCGCATCCGGGCCTCCACCGCTCGAGCCTCCACCTGCTCACCACATTCGGAACAGGTCATCACCGGCTGGAAATCACAGCCGCAGGCCTTGTGCCGCCGCAGGATGGGTGGACCGCGCCCATCGTCGTAGTGCCGGTCGCCCCAGCTGACGATCGCCAGGATCACCGGATAGAGTTCCAGGCCCTTCGTGGTCAGCCGGTACTCGTGCCGCACCGGACGGTCCTGATAGGCCGTTTTGGCCAGCACGCCCTCATCGGTCAGCACCTTCAGCCGGTCGGCGATGATGGTGCGTGAAATGCCCAGGCGTTCCTGGAACGCTTCGAACCGCCGCACGCCCAGGAAGCAGTCGCGCAGGATCAGCAGCGTCCAGCGGTCGCCGATCACCGCCACGGACCGCGCCACAGAGCACGGCTCCCGGCTCAGCTCGTCCCATTTCATCGCCGGCTCCATCCGCCATTGACCAAGTCCAGAATCGATACCATGGTCCGTCCAGAAAATAAACTGATGGGGGACGAGCCATGGCGGCCTGTCTGGTGGTCGGCGCCGGCGACGGCGTCGGCGGAGCGATAGCCCGCGCCTTCGCGGCCGAGGGCATGGAGGTCTGCATCACGCGGCGGGCCCGCAATCTGCAGCAGTTGGAGGAGCTCGCCCAATCGATCCGCGACGGCGGCGGCAAGGCCCGCGCCTATGGCGTCGACGCCCGCTCCGAAGAGGAAATGATCGCCCTCGTGGACAAGATCGAGGCCGAGGTCGGTCCGCTGGAGGTCGTCGTCTTCAACATCGGCGCGAACGTCCGCTTCAGCCTTACCGACACGACTTCGCGCGTCTTCCACAAGGTCTGGGAGATGGCCTGCTTCGCCGGCTTCCTGACCGGACGGGAGGCGGCCCGGGTGATGCTGCCCCGCGGCCGCGGCACGATCCTCTTCACCGGGGCCTCGGCCTCGCTGCGCGGACGCCAGGGCTTCTCCGCCTTCGCCGCCGCCAAGCATGGCCTGCGGGCCCTGGCCCAGTCGGCCGCCCGCGAGCTCGGGCCACAGGGAATCCACGTCGCCCACGTCGTGGTCGACGGCTCCATCGACGGGGTCTTCTCCCGCGCCAACATCCCCGACCTGGAAGCTCGGCTGGAGGGCGACAGCATCCTCAAGCCCGATGAGATCGCCAGGAACTATGTCTGGCTGCACAAGCAACAACGCTCGGCCTGGACGCACGAACTGGATCTGCGCCCGTGGACCGAGACCTGGTGAGGAACGCCCCATGACCAAGACCGTCGAGTTCATCTTCGACTTTGGTAGTCCGAACGCCTACCTGGCCTACACGGTGTTGCAGGACATCGCCCGGCGCACCGGGGCGCAGGTGGTGCTGACGCCCTGTCTCCTGGGCGGGATCTTCAAGATCACCGGCAACCAGGCGCCGATGACCGCCTTTGGAGACGTTCAGGGCAAACTCGCTTACGAGGCGCTTGAGACCAAACGCTTCGTGGCCAGGCACAAGCTCGACCGCTACCAGTTCAATCCGCACTTCCCGGTCAACACCCTGTTGATCATGCGCGGTCTGGTGGCGGCGCGTCGGCTGGGAGTCGAACAAACCTATCTCGACACGGTCATGGCCGCGATGTGGGAGCGCGGCCTGAAGATGGACGACCCGCAGGTTGTGGCCGCTGCGCTGGCCGAGGCGGGTCTCGACGCCAAGGCGATCCTCGAGGCGACCCAGGACCCTGACGTGAAGGCCGAACTGATGGCCAACACCGAGCAGGCGGCGGCCCGCGGCGCCTTCGGAATTCCCACCTTCTTCGTCGGCGACGAGATGTTCTTCGGCAAGGAGCGGCTGGATCAGGTCGAGGAGGAGTTGGCGGCCTAGCGCCGCCGGCTCGAACCGGTCTAACACTCTCGTTTGGGGGAGCTGGAGCCGGCGATGGACGTGGACTCGACAGGCGGGGCGGTGACGGGCGCGGTGCTGACCGCCGCCATCGAGAAGCCGGCCGGCAAGGCCGGCGAGTACAGCCATCATTGCGACGACTGCGGCGCCGACGTCAGCGGCCGCTTTTGTTCGAACTGCGGCCAGCCGGCCCACACCCACCGCACCCTGCTGCACCTGGGCGAAGAGATCCTGCACGGGGTGATGCACTTCGACAGCCGGATCTGGCGAACCCTGCCGCTGCTGATCGCCAATCCCGGCCGTCTGACCCGCGAATGGGTGCTCGGCAAGCGGACACGCTATGTCTCGCCGCTGGCGATGTATCTCTTCACCGTGTTCGTGATGTTCATGATCCTGAGCTTCATGCCGGTGAACACGCAGATCCAGGCGGCCGAAACCGCCGTGCGCGACGCCGCCAGCGGTCCGGCCTCCACCGGCACGACCTACATGATGGCCACCAACGCGGTCGTGCAGGCCGAGGTCGCGCTGGAGAACGCCTCTAAGGGCGACGACCCCGCCTCGACAGCGACCCGCGCCGAACTCCAGGCGCGGCTGGCCAAGGCCCGGGAAGCTGAAAAGGCCGCGGATGCAGCAATGGAGAAGTCGCCGACTGCGCCCAACGTCGCGGTCATGGGCGCTAGCCTGGCCGACACCCTGCGGGAGGCCGTCGCCAACGGCGACCTCAAGGTCAACACCGGCGACAAGCACCTCGACAAGAAACTGACGAAGAAGCTGCAGAACCCGGAGCTGACGCTCTACAAGCTACAGCAGACCTTCTACAAATTCTCGTTCCTGCTGATCCCGATCTCGATCCCCTTCGTGGCCCTGCTCTTCCTCTGGAAGCGCGGCTTCACGCTCTACGACCACGGGGTCTTCGTACTCTACTCGCTGACCTTCATGGCCATGCTGATCATGCTCACCGCCGGGCTCATGCGCTTCGGCGGCGCGCTGGCTGCGCTCGCCCTGCTCGCGGCCACGGTGGCCGCGCCCGTGCACATGTTCGCCCAGGTCAAGGGAGCCTATGGCCTGTCGACGCTCTCGGCGCTCTGGCGCACGGCCATGCTGCTGCTGTTCTGCGGCCTGGCGCTGTCGCTGTTCCTCACCGCCGTCGTGATGCTCGGCGTGGCCGGCTAGCGGAGCCTTAGAAGAACTGCGCCAGGTTACGGCGCACGCGGTCCAGCACCGGCTCGTCGCTTTCGTCGATCTCGAAGGTTTGGCCGGTGATGGTCTCGAACGCCTGGATGTAGACGGCCGCCGTATCGACGAGCATCTGGGCCGGGATTTCCGGGATTGGATCCTTGTACGGATCGCAACGCTCGGCCACCCAGGCGCGCACGAAGTCCTTGTCGAAACTGTCGGGCCGCTTGCCCTCGGCGAAGCGTTGCTGGTAGCTCTCGGCGAACCAGTAGCGGCTGGAATCCGGCGTATGAATCTCGTCGGCCAGGATGATCTGGCCCTCGGCGTCGACGCCGAATTCGTACTTGGTGTCGACCAGGATCAGGCCGCGCTCGGCGGCGATCTGCTGGCCGCGCGCGAACAGGGCCAGGGCGTACTTCGAAAGCGTGTTCCACTGCTCGGCCGTCAGCAGCCCCTGCGCGACGATCTGCACCGGCGTCAGCGGCTCGTCGTGGCCACCGTCGAACGCCTTTGAGGTCGGGGTGATGATCGGGTGCGGCAGCTTCTGATTGTCGGCCATGCCGTCCGGCAGGCGGTGGCCGTACATCTCCCGCTCGCCCTTCTTGTAGAGCGTCAGGATCGAGGTTCCGGTGGTTCCAGCCAGATAGTCCCGCACCACGATCTCGACCGGCAGGATGTCCAGCCGACGGCCGACCACCACGTTCGGGTCGGGATAGGCCAGCACATGGTTCGGGCAGATGTCGGCGGTCTTCTCGAACCAGAAGCGCGCCGTCTGGGTCAGGACCTGTCCCTTGAACGGGATCGCCGCCAGGATGCGGTCGAAGGCGCTGATCCGGTCGCTGGCGATGATGATCCGCCGGCCGTCCGGCAGGTCGTAGTTGTCCCGCACCTTCCCGTAATAGGGGTTCGGCAGCTCGGGAATGATCGCGTCGCGCAGAACGCGGTGAGCGTTGCGAGCCAGAGCCGTCTTGTCCATGGGGGTGATCCGCGTCCTAGAGCTTGAAGCGGCTCTCTAGCCTATTGCACGCGTAAGGCCACCCCGGAACGCTACTGGCCAGGGCCCAACGTCTGAATGATCCGCGCGATCGCCGGCAGCATCAGCACCCCGATCAGGCACGGGAAGATGAACAGGATCAGCGGCACGGTCAGCTTGACCGGCAGCGCCAGCGCCTTCTCCTCCGCCCGCAGCATCCGTTTGGCGCGCATGTCGAGCGAGAACACCGACAGGGTCTCGCCCAGGCTGGTGCCCATTTCCTCGGCCTGGCGCAGCATGGTCGCCAGGGCGCGGGCGTCGTCGATCCCGAGCCGGTCGGCGAACGAGGACCAGGCGTCCTTGCGCGCCTTGCCAGCCCGCAGCTCCAGGGTCAGCATCCGCAGGTGGATGGTCAGGCGCGGATAGCGGCGCACGAGCTCGTCGGCCACGCGCGCGACGGCCGCATCCAGGCTGAGGCCGGCCTCCACCGAGGCCACCAGCAGATCCAGCAGGTCCGGAAAGCCGTCGGAATATTCCAGCTCGCGGTTCTTCTGACGCGCCTTCAGCACCTGGTCGGGGCCCAGCAGGGCGACCCCCGCAAACAGGCAGGCCACCGCGACGGCGCCGACGCCGCCGCCCTGCAGGGCGAATGGCAACACCGTGACGACGGCCAAGGTCGCGACGGCGAGGGCTGCCGCGCGGGCGCCCAAATAGTAGATCGCCGCGTCACGGTTGAAGAAGCCGGCCCGGGTGAGCCGCATGCGAAGCTCGGAGACCTGCGAAGGATCGCGGATCGCAGCCTGCTGTCCAAGGCGCTTCACCCCGCTGCTCAGCCGGCCGACCAGTCGTCCCTGGCCGATCGCGTGCGGACCGGCCGAGGTCGCCGCGCCCGGGGACTGGAAGCGCGCGCGGCGCTGGGCCCGTAAGCGCATTTCCCCGGCCATCACCGCCGCCCCGCCGAGCGCGGCGACGGCCAGCAGGGCGAAGGCCGCCAGGGTCACGAGGTTCTGGATCTGGGCGAGGTCCATGGTCAGATCCGCATATCGATCATCTTGCGCATGACGAGGTTGCCGATCAGCATCCAGCCGCCGATCACCATCAGGCCGATGCGCACCATCGGCAGGTGGATCACCTCGCCGTAGAATTCCGGCGACAACAGCATGATCGCGCCCGTCGCCAGAAACGGCGCGGCAGTCAGGATCAACGCCGAGGCCCGCCCCTCGGCGGTCGCAGCCTTGACCTTCAGGCGCATGCGCAGCCGGTCGCGCACCGTCGCAGCGTTGAGCTTGAGCAGTCCCGTCAGGTTTCCGCCGGCCTTCTCCTGCAGCCGGACAGTAGCGGCGAACAGGTCGACGTCGGCATGCTGGCAACGCGCCGCCATCCGGTTGATCGCCTGTTCCAGCGTCGCCCCATAGGCGATCTCGTCGGCCGCCATGCCGAACTCCGAACCGATCGGATCAGGCATCTCGCGCCCGACCAGGGCCACGGCGGTCGGCACGGGGTGCCCGGCCTCCAGGCTGCGGACGATGATCTCCAGCGCCTGCGGCAGTTGCTGGCCCAGCGCCACCGCGCGGCGATCGGCCTTGAACTTCAGATATCCGAGCGGGCCCGCCAGGCCGAGCAACGCCGCGCCCACCGGGATCATCAGCAGTTGCCGCGTCCCGGCGAAGCCGAGGATCGCGCCGACCAGCGTCAGGCCCGCGACGACCGCCAGCCAGCGCCGCCCGTCATAGGGGACGCCTGAACGGATGACGAGTTCGCTCAGCCAGGCCCAGCCGCCCCGTGCGTCGCCGGCGGCGTTGAGCCCGCGCTGCTTGCGCAATTCTACCACCAGCTCGGCGATGCCGCCGCCGGTCCGCTCGGCGACCAGCAGCCGGCGGTTGACCTGTTGCTTGACCTTCGCGGTACGCAGCAGGCCGACCGCAGCCTGCGCCGCAGCGAACACCGCGGCGAACACCAGCACCAGGTAGACCGAGGTCGCGTCGAACGACATCAGCCGAGCACCCGGCTCGGATCGAAATAGGCGGTGTCGTAGGCGATGCCCCGCCGCATCATCTCGTCCAGGCAGCGCGGACGCAGGCCGGAGGCGCGGAACTCGCCGTGCACCACGCCGTCGGCCGTCGTGTGGCTGCGGTGGAAGGCGAAGATCTCCTGCATCTGGACCACCTGCCCCTCCATGCCGACGATCTCGCTGACGCTCATCATCTTCCGCTTCCCGTCCGACATCCGCATGATCTGGATGATCATCCCGACCGCCGAGGCGATCTGGCCGCGCACGGCCTCGGGCGACAGCTTCATTCCCGACATCGCCACCATCTGTTCCAGGCGGGTGATGGCGTCGCGCGGGGTGTTGGCGTGGATGGTGGCCATCGAGCCTTCGTGGCCGGTGTTCATGGCCTGCAGCATGTCGAAGGCTTCCTCGCCCCGGACCTCGCCCAGGATCACCCGGTCCGGACGCATGCGCAGGGCGTTCTTGACCAGTTCGCGCTGCCGGATCTCGCCCTTGCCTTCGATGTTCGGCGGGCGGGTCTCCATGCGCACCACGTGCGGCTGCTGAAGCTGCAGTTCGGCGGCGTCCTCGATGGTGATCAGGCGCTCCTTGATGCTGATGGCCGACGACAGCGCATTGAGCAATGTCGTCTTGCCCGAGCCTGTCCCGCCGGAGATCACCGTGGACACCCGGGCCTTCACGGCCCCGTGCAGGAACTCGGCGACGCAGGCCGGCATCGCCCCGACCTCGACGAGTTTCTCCAGCGTATAGGGCTTCTTGGAGAACTTCCGGATCGAGACGCACGCGCCGTCGATGGCGATCGGCGCGATGGCCGCGTTCACACGGCTGCCGTCGGGCAGACGCGCATCGACCATCGGTTGGCTCTCGTCGATGCGGCGGCCAACCCCGGCCACGATCCGGTTGACGATGCGCAGCAGGTGGTCGTTGTCGCGGAACCGGACCGGCGTCGGCTCCAGCTCCCCTCGCCGCTCGACATAGACCTGGAAAGGGCCGTTGATCAGGATGTCGTTGACGCTGTCGTCCTTGAGCAGCGGCTCGATTGGCCCCAGGCCCACCATCTCGTCATGAACCGAGGCGCCCAGTTCCTCGAGTTCGGTGGTGTTCAGGACCAGACGTTCGGCGCGGGCGAAATCGGCCACCAAAGCCAGCACCTGGCGCCGCAGCTCGCCCTCGGCCAGGCTCTCCAACTTGGAGAGGTCCAGTTCGTCGATCAGCCGCGCATGCAGCTTGAGCTTGATGTCGAGCAGGTGATCGGTGGGCGCCGGCGCGGGCGGCGGCGGAGCGATCTCCACCGGCCGGACTTCCGCAGCCGCCGGCGCGGGCTTTGGGGCGAGGGTAAAACGGGCCATCAGGCGGCCCTCCGCGGGCGCCAGCCGCTGCGCCGCGCGGCCGGCGTCTGGACGCCCAGCAGCCGGTCGACGACACCCGCCACGTCCCTGACGATCTTGGACTTCGGACGATGCTGGCTGATCGGCCCGCCCAGGTTCACCGAGGCGGCGGCGGCCTCCCAATCGGAACAGATCCCGGCCTCGGCCTTGCGCTCCAACGCCCGTTCGGCCTCGGCCATTGAGGGCGCGGGCCCGAACATTCGGCTGGCCAGCCGGTTGAGCATGATGCGGGTCCGCACGCCGACCGGAAGACCGGCCTCGATCTCGCCAGCCAGCGCCCGCGCCGCCAGCAGCGCCGGCACCGTCAGCTCCGAGACCACGAAGATCTCGTCGGACCCGGCCAGGACTTCCAGCGTCCACGGACGACGATGCCGGGGCATGTCGATGATCACGAACTCATAGGCCTCGCAGGCGATCTCAAGGATCCGCAGCACCGCGTCCTTGGAGATCTGCTCGAAGGCGAGCGGATCGCGCGGGCAGGCCAGCAGGTCGAGGCCCTTGGCGATCGGCGTCGTGAACGCCGCCAGCAGCGCCGCATCCATGCGCTCGGCGGCCGGACCGAACTCGGCCAATCCCATGGCCGCCGCGGCTCCGAGATAGGCGGCCGCCGCCCCGTCGGCGAGATGCAGGTCGATCAGGCAGACCGCATGGTCGCGATTGGCCCGCGCGGCCAGCAGCGCTGCGAACTCGATCGCCAGGGTCGTCGCCCCGGCCCCGCCGACCGCGCCGACGACCGACCAGCAGCGCGACGTGCTCTCCGCCGCAGCCGGGGCCTCGGCGCCGGCCGCGTCCAGCAGGCCGAACACCGCCTCGCGCACCTGGTCGTCGCTGTAGGGCGGCTCCAGCACGTCGGACTGGGGCAACCGCATCGCCGCACGCACCAGGCCGGCGGGCAGTCTCGCCCCGACCAGCAACACCGGCGGCGCCTGTCCCGACGCGGCCAGGGCGTCCAGCGCCGCCGTCAACGCCCGCGGCTCGTGCGCGTCGACATCGACCAGCGCCAGATCGACCGCGGCTCTCCTGGCCTCGGCCAGTCGCTCCAGCCCGGCGCTCTCCAGCGCCGCGCCGAACAACGGTCCACGCGCCAGCGGCGCGAGACCGGGTCCCACCGCCAGAACGCGCCTGCCAAGAAGGCTCCAATGGGTCATGACTGCGACCTCGAACTCACCCGTTACTGTCCTGCCGGACCTGTCCCGACCGGCGCCGACAACGGCTTGTCGAGCGCCATGCCCAGGAGGATCAGGTCGATCGGATTGGTTTCCCGCCCGGCCATGATCCGGGTCTCGCCGGTCAGGTCCTCAGCGGTGGCCAGGCGCGGCGTGACGATGATCACCAGTTCCGATTCCTGGCGCTTCCAGCGCGCCGATCGGAACAGCGAACCGATCACCGGCACCTGACCGATCCCCGGCAGCTGACGGATCGCATTGGCGTAGTCTTGCTGGAACAGGCCCGCGACCGCGAAACTCTCGCCGGACTTCAGCTCCACAGTCGTGGCCGCGCGCCGAACGGTCAGCGAGGGCACCTCCATCCCGTTCAGCCGCAGGTTGGCGCGGGTGTCCAGCGCACTGACCTCAGGCGCGACCAGCAGCCGGATCAGACCGTTGTCCTGCACCACGGGCTCGAAATCGAGCTTCACCCCGAACTCGCGGAATTCGATCGAGACCGTGTCTCGGCCGTTCGGCACCGGGAACGGGAACTCGCCGCCGGCCAGGAAGCTGGCCTTCTGGCCCGACAGCGCGACCAGGTTCGGCCGCGCCAGGGTGCGCACGACGCCCTTCTCCTCCAGCGCCTGCAGCATCAGGTCGATGTCGACCGACCCGATCGAGCCGCGGACCTGCAGCACCCCTTGCGGCGTGCTCGGCCCGATGAGGCCCGAACCGGTGGCCAGCGCGAAATTGACCCCGTCGGTGGCGGCCAGGTTGAAGCCGATGTCCTTCAGGTCCGAACGGCCGGCCTCAAGCACCCGGACCTCCAGGATCACCTGCTGCGAGGCGCGGACGGTCAGGGCGCTGGTGATGCTCTCAGGCGCGAACTTGTCGGCCAGGGTCTTGGCCTTCGCGGCGACGGCGGTCGTTGAGACCTCGCCCGTCAGCAGCAGGCCTTCGCCCAGATTGCGAACCTTGATGACCTCGCCGGGGATGGCGGCCGCCAGGTCCGACTGCAGGGCCTCGGCATCGTAGCCGACCCGCACGTCGACCACTTCCTGCAGCGCGCCCCCCTGGCCGTAGATCAGCAGGTTGGTGGCGCCCAAGGTCTTGCCGCGCACATAAAAGCTGCGGTCGGTGGTGGCCACGATCTGCGCAGTGTCGGGTTGAGCCACCACGATCTTGGAGGCCGGTCCATCCAGCCGAAAAGACAGCGACTTGTTCTTCGGGACATTGATCGTGCGGCTGCGCACCGCTTCGCTGACGAAGGTCTCTGCCTGGGCCGGGACATGGGCGAGGCCCAGGGCGCAGGCCAGCGCGGCCATGGCGATACGCGGCATCAAACTAACGCTCTTCATGAGGTTACGCGCCGGGGCGCCCGGCCCCGCCCTCCCCCTCGACAATGGTGATCACCGAGCGGCCTGCGCCGCTGCTCGGCGTCGGCGCGCGCCAGGGGCGAGCGGCGGCGGTCTGCGCCACGCGCGGGGCGCCGCCGACCACTTCCCGGGCGCCGACCGGCGCGGCCGGCTCGACCTCCGCCTGGCCCAGCGCCCGCAGCGCCAGCGACAGCGAGCCGAGATTGGCCGCCACGGCCAGCTTCTGAGCATCGCGCACGCTGACCTCGAGGGTCGCGGTGCTCGGCGCCTCGGGCTTGTTGGACGTCGGATCGGCATTGAGGTCGACCCCAAGCACCCGAACGTTCTGAATGACCACCTCGGCCTGCAGCATCTTGCGGCTGTCGTCGTCCGACAGGTTGCGCATCAGCACCACATCGACGCGATCGCCTGGCAGCGCGTGGCCGCCGACGCCGGAAATGTCCGACACTCCGATCGTGTAGGCGCGCATGCCGGCGCCGATCTCAGCGGCGACCGACGGGCGGGCGCCGGGCCCGCTCAGCCTGGCCGGCAACAGCGCCTCGCGCGCCAGGATCGTCGACAGCGCGACCGGCGCGCCGCCGTGGTCCTGGGCCAACACCTGATCGACGGTCGTGAACGCGCCGGCCGGCGCCGCATCGCGCGGGATCTGGACGAGCTTGAGGTGGCTGGCGTCGAGGCGCTCGCCGTACTTGATGTCCTTGGCGGCGACCACGACCGGCACGCCGCTCACGACCGGCGCGGGCGTCGCCGCGGCGGCGACATCGCCGTGCGCCGGCAACGCAACCTTGGCCACGAACAACGCACCCAGCCCAAGCGCGGCGGAGGCGCCCAAGCTCACCATCGTCCCAACTCGCATCGCCCCACCCCTGGATGCTACGCAACATCAATGAGTTAAGGGGGGCCGCTGTTGCGATAACCGTAACAAAGAAGGTCAACGCAGCGTCAACTAAGATCAAGATTCGGCTGGGCCGCGGTCCGTGTTTCGGCGGACATTCGGCGCGCGCAGACAAGCTGTCGGCAGGCGCCTATAGTGCAAGGGATTCCGGAGGATTCCACATGCGCCGTATCGCTCTCGCCGCCGCCGTCGCGGCGCTCGCCGCCACCCCCGCGTTCGCCGCGCTAAAAGAGGGCGCCAAGGCCCCGGACTTCACCGCCCAGGGTTACCAGGCCGGCAAGCCGATAACCTTTTCGATGGCCCAGGCCCGCAAGAGCGGCCCGGTCGTGCTGTACTTCTTCCCAGCCGCCGAAACCGCCGGCTGCAACCTCGAGGCGCGCCTGTTCGCGGAGTCGATCGACCAGTTCAAGGCCCAGGGCGCGACCGTCATCGGCGTCACCGCCGGCAACCTCGACAAGCTCGCCTCATTCTCGGCCGACACCGAGAAGTGCTCAGGCAAGTTCCCGGTCGCCGCCGACCCGAGCGCCAAGATCGCCGCCACCTACGACGCCACCCTGGCCGTCAAGCCGGGCTGGTCGAACCGCACGTCCTATGTGATCTCGCCCTCCGGCGAGGTGATCCATGCCTATTCGGACCTGAAGGCGAACGACCACGTCACCGAGACGCTCACGGCGGTGAAGGCCTGGCGGGCCAAACATCCGAAGTAATGGCTACGAAGGCGTCGCGCTCGGAACCTTCTGGTCGCAATCGAAGACCTCGCACATGCCCGCGATCATTTCGGATTGCATCTGCGGCATGAGATTCTTCATCAGCGGCGCCATCTTGGCGCCGAGCTGCGGGGTCTTTTCGATCATCGCCTTGCCGCTGGGCCCCTCGTAGAACGCCACGACGTCCTCGAGCTCCTTTTCGGTGAACACCTCGGCCAGGATCGGCGCCATCTCCGCGCCCAACCTGGTCACCATGTTCTGCGACACCTCACGCATCACGCCCATGACCGCCTCGCGCTTCTCTGGCGGCAGGCTGTCCAGGCTTCCCTGCATCATGGTCGGCGCCAGCTGGTCCATCACGGCGCCCATCGACACCTCAAGTTTCATCGCCTTGACGTAGCGCCGCGCCAGATCCAGCTGATGTGCCGTGGGCGCTGGCTGGGCGCTCGCCGTACTCGCCAGAAGCAGCGCCGCCAGTCCCGCGGCCAAGCTCATTCCGCCCCGCGCCCACATGCGCCCAACCCTCGATTGCAAGAGGCCCGAAGCTGCACCGCGGCGCCCGACCTGGCAACACATGGAAAAGCCTTGCCCTGCAACCGCTTTTCCCGTACTAGCCCGCCTCTTCACGGAAGGCGGTCTTGGGCCGGAACGCGAAAGGATCGGGAAACTCCCGGTCGCCGCGCCTCAAGAGCCATCGTTTTCGGCGCTCAACCCGACGCCGCCAGCGCCGCCTTCCAAACGGGAAAAGGAACCATGGCGCTCTACGAGCACGTTGTTATCTCGCGGCAGGATATCTCGCCGCAACAGGCTGAAGCCCTCAACGACCAAATCAAGGCTCTGATCGAAGAAGGCGGCGGTTCCGTCGCGAAGATCGAGTACTGGGGTCTGCGCAACCTGACCTACCGCATCAAGAAGAACCGCAAGGGCCACTACTCCCTGCTCGCCATCGACGCCCCCCCGGCGGCGGTGAAGGAGATGGAGCGCCAGCTCTCGCTGAACGAAGACGTGCTGCGCACGCTGACCGTTCGCGTCGAGGAACTGGACCTCGAGCTCTCCCCGGTTCTGGCTCGCCGCGATCGCGAACGCGAACCGCGCCGTGAAGAATTCCAAAGCTAAGAAAGGGAGGGATCACCATGACTGACGAAACCTCCGCCGCTCCGTCGGCCCCCGCCGCTGGCGGCGCCCGCCGCCCGTTCTTCCGCCGCCGCAAGGTGTGCCCGTTCTCCGGCGCCAACGCCCCGAAGATCGACTACAAGGACGTCAAGCTGCTGCAGCGCTACGTTTCCGAGCGCGGCAAGATCGTGCCGTCGCGCATCACCGCGGTGTCGGCCAAGAAGCAACGCGAACTGGCTCGCGCCATCAAGCGTGCTCGCTTCCTCGCCCTCCTGCCCTACGTCGTGAAGTAAGGGGGACCGACACATGAAAGTTGTTCTGCTCGAACGCGTCGAAGGCCGTGGCGGCCTCGGCGACGTGGTCACCGTCAAGGACGGCTTCGCCCGCAACTACCTCCTGCCCCGTCAGAAGGCCCTGCGTGCGACCGCCGCCAATCTGAAGATCTTCGACGCCCAGCGCGCCGAAATCGAAGCCCGCAACCAGAAGACCAAGGACGCCGCCGGCAAGGCTGGCGAAGCCCTGGACGGCACCTCGTACATCCTGATCCGTCAGGCTGGCGAAACCGGCCAGCTCTACGGTTCGGTGACGGGTCGCGACGTGGCCGACATGGTCAACGCCGAAGGCGGCAAGGTCGATCGCTCGATGGTCGTTCTCGACAAGCCGATCAAGACCCTGGGCGTCCATCCCGTGAAGGTTCGCCTGCACGCGGAAGTGACGGTCAACGTCAACATCAACATCGCCCGCAGCCAGGACGAGGCCGAGCGCCAAGCCCGCGGTGAAAACGTGATCGCCTCGCAGTTCGAGGAAGATCGCGCGGCCGATGAGCAAGCCGCCCAGGACATGCTGGAAGGCGGCGCTGGTCAACAGGAAGGCGACTACGGCGACCAATAACGCCGGACGCAGTCCCAAGACTTCAGAGACGGCGCGGATCTCCGGATCCGCGCCGTTTTCTTTTCGCGCTGCACTCAAGATTGCAGTTCCAAGCCGCCACGACCCATGATGTTCTGGTCGGCCACGACAAGGGGGCGCGACATGACCGCGGTGCAGGCGACCAGCGCGAACTTCGACTTCGGACGGGTGGTTTCGAACACCTTCCGCGTGGTCGGGGCCAATCTGCGAGAACTATCGATCATCGCGCTCCTCCTCGCCGGCCTGCCCGCGGCGCTGATGGGATGGGGCCAAGCTGCGCTGGGCGGCGCGCTCGACGGAACCGGCGACGCCCCGAACCTGGGCGTAGGTGCGCCGCTGTTCGGTCTGGGCGTCTTCACGCTCATGATCGGCTCGGTCCTGCTGCAAGCCGCAACCATTCGCGTGGCCGTCGCGACCCTCAACGGCGACAAGCCGTCGGCCTTCAGAGAGCTCAGCCGGTCCTATGGCGTCATCCTGCCGATCATCGGCTTGGCCATCGTGATGAGCTTCGGCATCGGCCTTGGGATGTTGTTGCTCTTCGTGCCCGGCATCATCCTGGCGGTGATGTGGATCGTCGCCACGCCCGTCTACGTGATGGAACGTCCTGGAGTGTTCGGCGCCCTGGGCCGCAGCCGCAACCTCACCCGCGGACATCGGTGGCCGATCTTCGGACTGTCGGTGGTCTATTTCGTCGCCTACTTCGTCGTCTCGGCCGTGTTCGGCGGGATTCTCGTCGCCCTGGCCATGATCGCCGGCGATTTCAACGGGATGTCGATCACCTCCACGATAGCCAATGCGCTCCTCGGCGCCGTTTCAGGCGTCGTCACCTCGGCGGGCATTTCAGCGATCTACTACGAACTGCGAATGATCAAGGAAGGCGTCGGCTCCGCCCAGCTGGCGGCGGTGTTCGACTGAGCCCGTCAGACGGCGTGCTTGTCGCGCCGCCGCCGTCCCATCAGCATCCGCCCTTCCAGCCGGCCCCGCAGCGCGGCGTAATAGGCGCTTAGGAAGTCGTAGTCGTCCTGGTCCGGTGAGGCGGTCCACTCGATCTTGGCGCTGATCCGCTCGGCCACGGCCCGCACCGTGCGCCGGTCGCGCCGCCGGATCACTTCCTCCAGGACGTGCAGCTCCTTCTCGCCATAGGCGTCGAGTTGCGGCGACGTGAAGGAGTAGCGGATCAGCCGCTCCGAACCCTCGACCGCCATGTCCCTGGCCAGGCGCTGGCGCGGCGTGCGCACGACCCAGGTGCCGCCGACCAGATCGCCGATCCGCAGCCGGTCGCGGTTGAACAGCGGGAACAGCGCGAAGATCCCGACCCACGCCAGGGCCGCCAGGAACATCCACGCTTGGCCGCCGCCCTCCTGGACGCGCACCATGATCACTGACAGCGGCATGAACACTTCCAGCTCGCGCATGGCGTTGCGGACCAGCACCGCCTCGGCGCGCAGCCGCCCGCCGTCGCGCGCCGCGACCCGCAGGCCCAGCAGCCGCTTGCCCGGCGTCGCGGCGGCCGCGCTCAGCTCAAAGGCCGTGAAGTAGAAATTGCGCAGCAGGAAGGCGACCAGCAGCCAGATGATGGCTGCGATCTCCATCCCGGTCTGCCCGCCGCTGGTGATCCCGGTCGCGACCGCCAGCAGGGTCAGCGCGACTAGCGCCGCCATGATGACCACGGTGTCGATGAAGAAGGCCGCCGCCCGCTGCCCCCCGTCGCCGATCTGCAGCCGCAGATCGACGCCCTCGGGCGTCACGAACGCCCGCGTGTTCTTGTCCACGACGCTCACCGGGCGACCTCGCGGCGCGGCCCATAGAAGTATGCGCCCCACAGCACCGCGGTGGCCGCGGCGACCCCGTAGCGGATCAGGTCGTGGGTGATCAGCTGCCGCCCGAACCCTTCCAGCAGGCCGGCGAAGAACAGCATCACCACCACCCCGCCCATCACTGCGCCGGCGGTCCGTCCCGCCGCCGCCAGGGAGTCGAGCCGCGACAGCGCCCCCGGAAACGCCAGCGACCAGCCGACCCGGATCCCGGCCGCCCCGGCGAGCATGACCGCGAACAGCTCGGTCACGCCGTGGATCAGCAGCCAGCCGCCAAGCTCGAAGCCCAGACCGCGGCTGAAATAGAGCGACAGGAACGCGCCCAGGGTCGCGCCGTTGTAGATCAGCAGCATCAGGCTGGGGATGCAGAACGCGAAGCCGAGCGCGAAGGCCAGCAGCGCGACCTGGGCGTTGTGAGTGAACAGGAAGGTGGCGAACACCGACAGGCCGTCGCCCGAGCCGCCGCCGTCATAGAGCATCTCGCGCAGGACCTCGGTCGCCGCCGCCGGGTCGCGCCCGCCGGCCAGGGCCTGCGGCACGAACACATGGTACCACTGCGCGTCGTGCGCGATCAGCAGCGCCGCGGCGACCGCGCCCAGCACCGTCAGCAGCGCGGCCACGACCGTCTCGCGCCAGACGCTGCGCACCGCCGCCGGCCAGTCCTTGCGGAAGAACCCGCCCAGCCGTTCGGGCAGGGTCGAGCGCGATCCGTAGACGAAGAAATAGGCCCGCGCCGACAGCACCTCGAGATAGTCGATCAGGCCGCGGTCCAGCGAGGTCTCGCGCGCCACGCTGAGCGCCGAAAGCGTCGAGCGGTACAGCACCGGGATCGCCAGGATCTCCTCGTCCGACAGGCTGGAGACCGACCGCTTCTCGGCGCGATCCATCAGCCCCTCAAGACGCTTCCAGTCGGCCTCCCGCTCCTCCCGGAAGCGTTGGCTCTTGAGGGCGGCGCTCACAGCAGGTCCCTCCGCTTTAGATCCAGATAGGCGTTGATCACCGAGGGTCCAATCGCCTCGGCCGGGGTTTCGACGATGTGCACGCCCAGGCGGCGCAGGCGCGATATCACCAGTTCCCGCTCGCGCCGCAGGCTGCCGGCGAACACCGCGCGCGCGACGTCCTCCGGCTCCCGCGGCTCGGCGACGATCATGTCTTCCAGTTCCCTGTCCTGCAGGACGACGAACATGATCAGGTGCCGGCCGACCAGCCGGCCGACCGACTCGATCATCAGTTGCGCGGCCGTCTGGTCGGTGAAGTCGGTGAACACCACGATCAGCGAGCGCCGCCGCAGCTCGCCGGCCAGGACCGAAAGCCCCAGGGTGTAGTTGGTCTCCTCGGTGGAGTAGTCGATGCGCCCGGCCATCTGCTGCAGCACGCTGAAGGCGCTCGGCCCGCCCAATGCCCCCGTCGACAGGCGCGGGGCCGCGTCGAACGCGAACAGCCCTGCCCGGTCGCCCGAGCGCAGGCAGGCGTGGGCCAGCAGCAGCGCCCCATTGATCGCCCGGTCGATCCGCGGCGCGCCGTCGACCGGCTCGCTCATCGCCCGCCCGCAATCCATCGCGATGACGATGTTGTGGTTGCGCTCGGTGCGGAACTCCTTGGCCAGCAACGCCGCGTGGCGGGCCGACTGCTTCCAGTCGACGGCCCGCCGGTCCATGCCCGGCTGGAAGTCGCGCAGGGCGTGGAATTCCGATCCCTCCCCCAGGTCGATCTGCGCCTTCGTCCCCAACAGGGCGTTGCGGGCGAACAGCCGCACCGCCTCGTCGCGCACCCATTGAAGGTCGGTGGCGATCGCCAGATTGTAGTCGAGGGCGAAGGTCTTCTGCTTCCAGACCAGACCCAGCGGTCCGCGCCAGCGGATCCAGAGCGTATCGAGGCTCGCCAGGCCGCGCCGTTGCGGCGTGAAGTCCATGACGATCGCGGCCGCGCCGTCACGAACCTCGGCGCTTACGAGACGCCGCGCCAGGCCCAGGCGCTCCTCCGCCCCCAGGGCCGCCTCCAGCGACCGCGGCGCGGCGCCGCCGAACCGCGCGACGAACCGCACCGCCCCCGGACGCGCCACGGCCGCGCTCAAGGGGCCGACCGGATCGAGCGTCAGGCCGTCGCGCGCCGCCGCCAGCATCGCGTCGAGGGCCATCAGCAACAGCAGCGCTGCCGCCCAGACCGGACCAACGACCCACAACTGCTCGACAGCGCTCCCCGCAATCAGCGCGAGGGGCGCTCCGGCCGCGACGGCCAGGCCAGCGCGTCGCGTCGGATAGATCACCGCGGCGCCGCCACCTGATCGACCAGCAGGGCCAGCACCTGATCGACGCGCCGGCCCTCGATCTCGGCGGCGGGCGACAGGATAACCCGGTGGCGCAGGGCCGGCGCCGCCAGCGTTTTCACGTCGTCGGGGATCACGTAGTCGCGCCCATCCAGCGCGGCGTGCGCGCGGGCGGCCAGCGCCAGCATGGCGCCGGCCCGCGGCGAGGCCCCCGTCTCGACGTCGGCGGATTCACGGGTCGCCCGGATCAGGTCGACGACATAGGCCGCCACCTCGTCGGTGAGCCGCACCTGGGCGACCGCGGCGACCGCCGCCTCCACCGCGGCCCGGTCCAGCAACGTGCGCACGCCCAACTCAGCCGGGCTCGGCAAGCCGGCCCGCGATCCATGCCCGGTCACGATCGCCAGTTCGTCCGCGCGCTCTGGATAGTCCAGCACGTGCTTGAACAGGAACCGGTCCAGCTGCGCCTCGGGCAGCGGATAGGTGCCCTGCTGTTCGATGGGGTTCTGGGTGGCCACGACCGTGAACCGCGGGCTCAGCTCATGCGACTGGCCGTCGATGGTGATGCGCCGCTCCTGCATCGCCTCCAGCAAGGCGGCCTGGGTCTTTGGCGGCGTGCGGTTGATCTCGTCGGCCAGCAGCAGCTCGCAAAACACCGGCCCGCGGGTCAGGGTGAAGGTGCTGGTCTGGAAGTTGAACAGGTTGGCGCCGATGATGTCGCCCGGCATCAGGTCCGGCGTGAACTGGATACGGCTGTAATCCAGGCCCAGGCTGGCGGCGAAGGTCTGGGCCAGCAGGGTCTTCGCCGTCCCCGGCGGGCCCTCCAGCAGCACGTGGCCGCCCGCGAACAGCGCGGTCAGCAGCAGGTCCACCGCCGTCTCCTGGCCGATGACCGCCTTGCCGATCTCGCGGCGGATGTCGTCGGCCAGCGCCCTCACCTCAGCGACGTTCACGCATCATCTCCTGCTTCCAACGATAGAGATCGCGGGCGACCTGCATCAGGTCGCCCTTGGTCCGCGCCGCCCGGGCGCGCTCGATCAGATCCGAAATCCGGTGCGATGCGCCCCGGGTCGCGCCCAGGCGGTTCAGCACCTCGTCAAGTTCAGCGCCTTCCAGGCCCCGTGGGGCGCCCACGGCCCGTGCGGCGTCCGCCCGCGTCATCTCCGCATAGGGCATCGCCATCCGGTGCTCGCGCCGCGCCATCCGCACGAGGCCCGCAGTGTTGTCGGCCAGCGCGCGCTTGCCGAGCGCCACGGCGCGGACCTGGCCTTGCGCCGGCCCGAAGCGCACCGCCGCCTGCACGCCGACCAGGATCAGGGCGGCGAGCAGGCAAAGCGTCGCCCCCAGCAGCGGCGGCTCGAGCATCAGGCGCAGCGGATTGAGCGAGCGCTCGAAGCCGTGCAGCGTCAGGTCGAAGACGACTGGCGCGCCCTCGGCGCGGATCACCGACAGCATCTCGATCGCCGCCCGCGCCCCGGCCAGGCTCTTCATTCCCGCCGTGTCGAGAAAATCTGGATCGGCCAGGACATAGACCCCGGTCTTCGAGTTCATGACCAGGACCCCGCGTCCGGCCTCGTCCACCACGACCGGGATCCACCCCCGCCCTGACAATGTGCGCAGGTCCTCGATGGCCGGCTGCACGCCGACCGGTCGCCCATCGGGCCGCGACAGGCGCACCGCGGCGGTCCCGGCGCGCTGCTCCAGGGTCAGGCCCTCGCGCCAGGCGGCTGGCAAGACCTCCAGCGCGGCCTCGCGCGGAACCTTGCCGGCCGCGCGGACCCAGCCGCGCCGCACAGGATGCGGGATCGTCACCCACTTGGGCAGCACCACCAGAACCGGACCGTTGTGCTCGATGTCGCTGAGCAGCTCGGCGCGCGCGCCCATGGCCGGGGTCAGCACGAGCAGGCCATCGGCCGCGGTCGCCGACAGCGCTCCGCGCCGCATCACGACCGGCGTTCCCGATCTCTCCAGCAGCCGCGCCACCGCCGCGAAGCCGACGGCCGAGCGCGACAGCGCGTGCCCCTGCCCGTTGTCGCCCGAACGCAGCTCCGGCTCATAGGCCGCCAGCAGGCCCAGCCCGGCCAGCGACACGCAGCCGACCAGGACCAGCACCAGCATCACCATCGGCGAGAACGCCCGGCTGTGATCGCCCGTCATGCCCACCCCGCCGGCAGGGCGAAGGCCTCATAGTCGCTGCGGCATGCCGCATAGTCGGCGGCCACGACCGGCGCGCCTCCGAACAGGCTGCGTTCGACCACCGCGCCGATCTTGGCGAATGCAGGCCGCGCCGCCGACGGCAAGGCGCTCAGACCGGCGATCTCCCGGGTGGTCAGCGCCGGACGCACGGACCTGGGCCGCCGACGCTCGATATCCTCGACGCTGCGCAGCAGGATCAGGTGCGCGGCTTCCGCATACCGGCCCTCAGCCGCCAACAGGTCGGCCGCGGCCAGCAGATCGCGCGCCGCCGCCGCATCCGGCCGCCATTCGGGAACGACCTCGGCCTGCGCCGTCTTGGGCCTGGCCGTCGGCATCCGCAGCCTCAGGACTTCACGCACCAGGGCGTACAACACCAGGGCGGCGATCAACGCCACGCCGATCCAGAACACGTATTTCAGCAGCGGTGCGATCGCCTGGAACGCCTCACCGATCCATTTCAACCATTCAGGGGTCTTCGGCGGCTGAAAATCAGCGCGATCGAACTGGAAGCCGCGGTCGCGCAAAAGCTCGGCGTGGGCCTTCGCAATGGCGTCGCCCGCCTTTCCCGCGGGGGCGCTTGCTTCCACGTCTCGTTGCATCACCACCCCGGAACAACCCGACAATCGATATGTATGGGCAGGAACCGGCGCCGTCGACCTGAAAGCGCCCGACAACTCTTCCGCTGAAACATCGCCGCCGGGACGGCTCACATACGCGTCCTGAGCAACGTCCGGGTTGCTGGCCGCCATCGTCGGCGCCGCCGTCCTGGCCGGGCTCTGAATGAGCTACCGCGGCTGAACAAACCCAGCGCGTCGGCGGTCCTGGCCGGGCCGCCGGCATGGTTTCGGCGGCAAGCGTGGCAATTATGTCATTTCCATAGCGCCCCCCAATTCCTACTATTTCCGTAGGGCCATGATCCGTCCGCCAAAACGGCGGGAATAATAAGTTGGGGATATCAATGACGTATCGCGTACTGCTGCTTGCGGCCACCTCGGCCGCGAGTCTGTTTTCTGGCGTAGCTTACGCCCAATCTGGGGCTGGCGAGGTCGAAGAGCTGGTCGTCACCGGCACCCGCACCGAAGGCCGCTCGCGCCTCGAAACCCTTGCTCCTGTGGATGTCATCAGCGCCGATGCGCTGCAGCAGCGCGGCACGACCGAGCTGGCGACAGCGCTCGCCACCTCCGTGCCTTCCATCACCTTCCCGCGCCCCTCGAACACCGACGGCACCGACGCCATCCGCCCGGCCACCCTGCGCGGCCAGGGCCCGGATCAGACGCTGGTGCTGGTCAACGGCACGCGCCGTCACGCCACCGCGCTCGTCAACACCAACGGATCGGTCGGCCGCGGCTCGGCCGCCGTCGATCTCAACGCCATCCCGTCCACGGCCATCGACCGCATCGAAGTCCTGCGTGACGGCGCCTCGGCCCAGTACGGCTCGGACGCCATCGCCGGCGTCATCAACATGCGCCTGCGCGAAGCCGCCAGCGGCGGCGGCCTGAGCGTCACCTACGGCTCCTACCTCACCAGCTTCGACGGCTACTACGGCCGCAACGACGACATCAGCGACGGCGCCACCACCACGGTGTCGGGCTGGCAGGGCCTGAGCTTCCTGGGCGACGGCTTCCTGACCCTGTCGGCGGAGTATCGCTCGCGCGAGAACACCAACCGCAGCGACATCGACAAGCGCGTCACCCCCAACCGCATCACCTCGCGGTTCGGCGACGCCGACGTCGACGACATCTCGTTCTACGCCAACGCCGGCAAGTCGCTGAACGACACCTGGGACCTCTACGGCTGGTACGGCTACCAGCACCGCGACGCCTCCAGCGCCGCGACCTACCGCCTGCCGACCGACGCTGCGCAGAACATCCCTTCGGTCTATCCGAACGGCTACCTGCCGTATCTGACGACCGACACCGAGGACAACAGCGCGGGCCTGGGCGTTCGCGGCCAGATCGCCGGGTTCAACGCCGACTTCAACATCGTCTACGGCAAGAACGACATCGACTTCGGCGTCCAGAACACGATCAACCCGTCCTATGGCCCGACCTCGCCGACCTCGTTCCAGGCCGGCGGCCTGACCTATGACCAGCTGGTCTTCGGCGCCGACTTCAGCCGCGAGTTCGACATCGGCCTGGCCGGCCCGCTGAACGTCGCCTTCGGCCTCGAGGCCCGCCAGGAGACCTACAAGATCAACCAGGGCGAGGTCGCTTCCTACGCCCGCGGTCCGGTCCTGGGGGTCAGCTTCGGTTCGCGCGGCTTCACCGGCTTCACCCCGTCCAACGAAGTGGACGTCGATCGCGACAACATCGGCGTCTATGTCGACCTGGAAGGCAAGCTCACCGAGCAGCTGACCCTGTCGGCCGCTGTCCGCTACGAGGACTATTCCGACTTCGGCGACACCACGACCGGCAAGCTCGCCGCCCGCTACGAGGTCTCGCCGGAGTTCGCCATCCGCGGCGCGATCTCCAGCGGCTTCCGCGCCCCGGCCCTGCAGCAGCAGTACTTCACCTCGACGTCGATCCTCTACATCGACAACATTCCGTACGAGACCGGCACCTATCCGGCCACCAGCCCGGTCGCCCGGGCTCTGGGGGCCGAGCCGCTGAAGGCCGAGACCTCCGACAACTACGCGCTAGGCTTCGTCTTCCGCCGCGGCGCGTTCGAACTCACCGTCGACGGCTATAAGATCGACGTGAAGGACCGCATCGTCCTGTCGGAAACCCTTACCGGCAACCCAGCTGCGGCCCCGGGCACCAACGCCCGAGTGATCTACGACCTGCTCTCGCCGCTCGGCGCGACGGCGGCCCGCTTCTTCATCAACGGCGTCGACACCGAGACCGTCGGCGTCGACGTGGTGGCCCGCTACCGCATCGTCGATGAACAGGCCGGAACCTTCGACCTGACGGCCGCGGCCAACTACAACGACGTCGACGTCACCAAGACTCCGGTGACCAAAACCTCGATCCTGCCGACTCCGACCTCGCTGTTCGCCCGCCAGGCGACGCTGCGCTTCGAAGACGGCACGCCCAAGCACAAGCTGGCCCTGCAGGGCGACTGGAATCGTGAGGCCTGGGGCGCCACCGTGCGCACCACGATCTACGGCGACGTCCTCTCGCCGGGCTCGGCCGCGGACGGCAGCTCGGACAACCGGACCGGCACGCGCGGCCTGGTCGACCTGGAGGCCCGCTACACCTTCCCGATCGGCCTGACCGCCTCGGTCGGCGCGGACAACGTCTTCGACGTCTATCCGCGTCAGATCACGCCGAACCAGAACACGACCTCGGCTTCGCCGTTCTCGTCGTTCTCGCCGTTCGGCTTCAACGGCCGCTTCGTCTACGGCCGCCTGGCCTACAAGTGGTAGGCTGAGCCCTACGTCCGGAACTGACGCGGCGCGGGCCTATCCAGGTCCGCGCCGCTGTCGTTGAGCTATCCACAGGGGCGACATTTCTCCTGTGGGTTCCGCCGACATCGGCGCAGACCGCCCCCCGCCGGGTTAGGTATCTGTAAAGCGATGTCTACCGCCCTCGACCTTCGCCCCGCCCATAACGACGCCGCCATCCCGCATGCGCCGGCGAACATCGAGGCCGAACAGGCCCTGCTCGGCGTGCTGCTGTACGACAACGCCGCCTTCGAACGGCTCGGGGACTTCCTTCAGGCCCGGCACTTCTACGAGCCCTTCCATCAGCGGCTGTTCACGGCGATCGAGTCGGCCGTCCGCAAGGGCCAGCTGGCCGAGCCGATCCTGCTCGCCGAGCAGTTCAACCGCGACCCGGCCTTCGAGGAGCTTGGCGGCATTCGCTACCTCGCCGACCTCGTCGACCGGGCCCCGCCCGCCGCCAACGCCCCGGACTATTCGCGCGCCGTCTATGACCTGGCCCTGCGCCGCGACCTGATCCGCATCGGCGGCGAGATCGCCCTGACCGCCCAGCAGGGCGACGCCGACCGCTCGGCCCGCGACCAGATCGAGGCGGCGGAGGCCCAGCTGTTCACCCTGGCCGAATCCGGCGGCAACAATCAGGGCTTCGTCCCGTTCTCCGAAGCCGTGCACGGCGCCGTCACCCTGGCCGCCGAGGCGCACGCCCGCGACGGCGGCCTGGCCGGCATCTCGACCGGCCTGCTGGATCTCGACCGCAAGATCGGCGGCCTGCACCCCTCCGACCTGCTGATCCTCGCCGCCCGCCCGTCGATGGGTAAGACCTCGCTGGCCTGTAACGTCGCCTTCGACGTGGCCCGCAACTACGCCTGGGAACCGCAGCCGGACGGCACCAAGAAGACCGTCGCCGGCGGCGTGGTGGCGTTCTTCTCGCTCGAAATGTCCGCCGACCAGCTGGCCATGCGTCTGCTGGCCGAAGTCTCCGGGGTTTCCGGCGACAAGCTGCGTAAGGGCGAGATCGACGCCCTGGAGTTCGGACGCATCCGCGACGCGGCGCTCGAAATCCAGGACGCGCCGCTGTTCATCGACGCCACCGGCGGCATCACCATCGCCAAGCTAGCGGCGCGCGCGCGCCGCCTGAAGCGGACCCACGGCCTCGACCTGATCGTCATCGACTACCTCCAGCTGGTCACCGGCGGCGACGGCAAGAGCGACAACCGGGTGCAGGAAGTCTCGATGATCACCCAATCGATGAAGGCCTTGGCCAAGGAACTGGCGGTGCCGGTCATCGCGCTCTCGCAGCTCTCGCGTCAGGTGGAAAACCGCGAGGACAAGCGGCCCCAGCTCTCCGACCTGCGGGAATCGGGCTCGATCGAACAGGACGCCGACATGGTCATGTTCATCTATCGCGAGAGCTACTACCTCGGCCGCTCGGAGCCGCGTGAAGGCACGCCCGAGCACCTGACCTGGCAGGAAGAGATGGACAAGGTCCGCGGCACTGCCGACGTGATCATCGCCAAGCAGCGTCACGGTCCCATCGGAACGGTCAAGCTGTCCTTCAACGAGGACATCACCAAGTTCGGCAACCTGGCGCACAGCCACTTCTACACGTCCGACGACTAACTGGGACGCAAGCCCCTCTCACCAATCGGAATAGGCCCGGCCTCGCGCCGCCCGCCGGCCTCGGCTATGGGACAGGCGATGTCCTCCTCCTCCCCCGCGCGCCTGACCATCGACCTCGACGCGCTAGCCCATAACTTCGCCGTTCTGCGGGCCGCCGCTCCGGGCGCTGACGCCGCGCCGGTCATCAAGGCGGACGGCTATGGGCTGGGCGCCGGGCCGGTCGGTCGCCGGCTGTGGGCTGAAGGCGCCGGCGGCTTCTTCGTCGCGCGGCTGTCGGAGGGCGAGGCCCTGCGCGCTGAGCTCGGCCCCCAGCGTCCCGCGCCGCTCTACGTGCTGGACGGTTTCCTGCCCGGCGACGGGCCGCGGCTGGCCGCGTCCGGCCTGACCCCCGTCCTGGAGAGCCTGCCTCAGATCGAGGCCGCGAACGCCTATGCCGCCTCCGCCGGGCGTCTGCCGGTCGTTCTGCAGGTCGACACCGGCATGAACCGCCAGGGCGTGACGCTCGACGAGGCCAAGGCCCTGGCCGCCGCCCCGGACCGCCTGCGCCACCTCGACGTCCAGGTCCTGATGAGCCATCTCGGTTCGGCGACCGATCCGGCCGACGCCCGCAACGCTCTGCAGCTGGAGCGCTTCAATCAAGTGCGTCCGCTGTTTCCCGCCGCCCGCGCCAGCTTCGCCGCCTCGGCCGGCATCATGCTGGACAAGGCCTATCGCGCCGACATCATCCGGCCCGGCATCAGCCTCTATGGCGGCGGGCCCGAGGAGCGGCCCGACGCGCGGCTCCAGGCGGTGGCCAAGCTCGAGGCCAAGATCCTCTACATCCGGAACATCCAGCCCGGCGAGATCGTCGGCTACGGCTCACGCGTCGTCGCCGATCGCCCGATCCGCATGGCCGTGGTCGGCGCCGGCTACGCCGACGGAGTCATCCGCGCCTCGCAGCGCGGCGGCTATGCCTGGTACGGCGGCGCGCGCCGTCAGGTGCTGATCGTGACGATGGACCTGATCGGCGTCGATCTGGGCCAATCGCCGGCCGCGATCGGCGACTATGTGGAGCTGCTGGGCCCCAACGTGCTGATCGACGACATCGCCACGGCGGCCGGCACCGTGGCGCACGAATGCCTCGTGCGCCTGGGCGGCCGCGCCGAGCGCGTCTACGTCGGCGCGGTCTAGCCCTTCGACAGCGCTTCCAGCTTAGCCGGACCGACCGCCGCCACCGCCGACTTCAGATCGTTCACGCTGGCGCCGTCGCCATGCGCGGCGACCATGAAGCGGTCGCCGACCAGCACGCTATACTGCCCCTGGCGCGTGGCGCTGTCGTAGGACTCCTGGGTCATCCGCCCATCGACCTTCCCGACCTTCTCGTACTTGCCGTTCGACTCGCTCGACGACTGCATGTTGAAGGCGCTGGCCATGCCGGCCAGGGCGCCGGCCGCGCCCAGGTCGGTGACGCTGAGGCGGATTTTCGCATCGCCCTTGGTGTAGACGCCCTCGGCGGTCGATCCGGCCACGCCGGCCGCGCCGCCCGACCCGGTGGTCAGCTCGGTGCGCGCATAGCCCGCGACGCCGTCGGGCAGATAGGCCTTCAGAACGTCGGGCTGCACCGCCTCAGGTGCCTCGCCGCTTTCCATCTGCTTGGCGGCCGCCTCCATCTTCTTGGAGGCCTCCTCCAGCTTGCCGAGATCGACCGACTTGTCGCCGATCTGCACGGTGTTGGAGCTCAGCGCCCCGGCCGCGCCCATGCCGACCATGCCGAAGGTGCTGATCGCCCCCATCACCGCGCCGATCACGATCGACAGCACGATGGCCACGATCACCGCCACCGCGGTGTAGCCGAACGCCTTTTCCTGCGGCGCCTTCATCAGCTTCGGAAGGCCGAGATACAGCAGATAAAGCCCATAGAGCGATCCGAGGACCGCCAGCAGCCCCAGCATCGGGATCAGCGAGAACACCCCGGCGATCCAGCCGGCGGTGCTCGAATAGACCGCGACCTTCATCGCCTGGGTCTGGTTCTTCTGGCCGTCGAACGACGGCGCGAGGCCGTCGATGATCAGCCCCATCACGAAGACCATGGCCAGGTTCAGCACGTAACCGACGACTGCGCCGACCACCCCGAACAGGATCGGGACCTTGATCCCGAACGCACCGCCGATCACAGCCCCGCCGATCAGCCCGCAGATCGCCGGGATCAGCGCCAGGATGGCCGCATAATTCTTGAATAGCCCGCCGGTGCTCGCCGGCTCGGCGTCGATCACGTCCCAGGTCGCACCCGGCTTCAACAGGATCGATTTGACCCGCTCGACCAGCCCCGACGTCGCGGCCCCCGGTTCCACTGCGCTCATCTATGTCTCCAGCCCTTTGGAAAAGCCCACCGCCCTACTCGCGTAACGCGAATCTATCACACGGCTATCGACGGACGCCAACTTCGGGGCGACGGACTTGCGCCGCAAGCGCCGCTAGACTGCGCATTTGTTACGAATCACGGAGTTCGCATGGCCCGCGACGGCGCCGTCTATGTCTGCCAGTCCTGCGGCGCGGTGCAGAGCAAGTGGGCCGGCCAGTGTCCGGCCTGCAGCGCCTGGAACACCCTGGTCGAAGAGGTCCAGAGCCGCCCGCCCGGGGCGCTCGCGCCCAGCAAGTCCAGCCGCGCACGCGGCGTCAACTTCCAGGGCCTGGAGGACGAGGTCCCCGCCCCGCCCCGCATCTCGACCGGGGTCGAGGAGTTCGACCGCGTCTGCGGCGGCGGCGTCGTGCCCGGCTCGGCCATCCTGCTGGGCGGCGATCCGGGCGTCGGCAAGTCGACCCTGTTGCTGCAGGTCGCCGCCAGCGCCGCCCGCCGCGGCGTGCGCTGCGCCTACATCTCCGGCGAGGAAGCCGTCGAACAGGTCCGCGGCCGCGCCCAGCGCATGGGCCTGGCCGACGCGCCGGTCCGACTGGCCGCCGAAACCTCGCTGCGCGACATCCTCGACAGCCTGAAGCGAGAGAAGTTCGACCTTGTAGTCATCGACTCCATCCAGACCATGTGGAGCGACGCGCACGAGGCCGCCCCCGGCTCGGTCACCCAGGTCCGCGCCGCCGCCGGCGAGCTGGTGCGACTGGCCAAAAAGCAGTCCGTAGCCATGATCCTGGTCGGTCACGTCACCAAGGACGGCGCCATCGCCGGGCCTCGCGTGGTCGAACACATGGTCGACGCGGTCCTGACCTTCGAAGGCGAGCGCGGCTATCCGTTCCGTATCCTGCGCGGGACCAAGAACCGCTTTGGGGCCACCGACGAGATCGGGGTCTTCGAGATGGGCGACGCCGGCCTCGGCGAGGTGCGTAATCCGTCGGCCCTGTTCCTCGACACCTCGGGCGAGCGCGCCGCCGGCGCGGCGGTGTTCGCCGGCATCGAGGGCTCGCGTCCGGTGCTGGTCGAGTTCCAGGCCCTGGTCGCCCCGTCCGCCTACGGCACCCCGCGCCGCGCCGTCGTCGGCTGGGATTCCGGGCGGCTGGCCATGGTGCTGGCGGTGCTGGAGGCCCGCTGCGGGCTCGCGCTCGGCGACCGCGACGTCTACCTGAACGTGGCCGGCGGCCTGCGGGTCACAGAGCCGGCCGCCGACCTCGCCGCCGCCGCCGCCCTGGCGTCCTCGGCGCTGGACGAGGCCCTGCCCCAGGACTGCGTGGTGTTCGGAGAAATCGGCCTGTCGGGCGACATCCGGTCCGTCAGCCGCATGGAGTCCCGCATGAAGGAGGCCGCCAAGCTCGGCTTCAAGCATGTGCTGGGTCCGCAAGGCCTCGACGGCGGCGGCGCCATGAAGGTCACCGGGGCCACACGGCTGGCCGACGCCATCCGCCGCATCGGCGAATGCCAGTGGGAGTAGCCGGATTGCCCTGGTTCGACATCATCGTCCTGGCGATCCTGCTGACCTCGGCCGCCGTCGGCTTCTTCAGCGGCGCGACGCGCGAGATGGTCCGCGCGCTCTCGTTCGTGCTGGCCGCGGTCATCGCGGTGTACGGCCTGCGCTGGACCGCCCCGATCGGCCGCAGCCTCATCGAGGATCCGCCCTGGGCTGGCGCGGTGGTCGCAGGTCTCGCCGCCTTCATCGTCGTGTATGCGACATTGCGCGTCACCGGCGGGGCCATGGTGCGCGGCGTGCACAGCACCCACGTACTGGGCGTTCTGGACCGATCCGTCGGCCTTGGATTCGGCCTCGTGCGGGCGCTCGTGGTCCTGGGCGCCCTTAATCTGGCGTTCCAGGCGGCGACTCCGCCCGACCGGGTTCCGCGATGGATGACGGGTGCGGCGTTTTATCCTCTGACGAGCGCGGCGGCCAAAGCGCTAAAGGCCTTTGCGCCCAAGGGCTTAGACATGGCAGGTAAACTCGCGCCTTCAATTGGAGACGCAGTTCGTGAAGGTTCGGCGACGGACCGGGGTGACTCTGCGGACGCCCAAGGCTATGACCCGCGCGAACGACGCAGGCTCGACGATCTGGTGGAGAAATCCCGATGACTCAGGATCAAGATCGATGGCGCCAGCCGACCTATCGCGATCCTGACGACGACACTCCCCGCCTCGAGTGCGGGGTGTTCGGCGTCTATGATACCGCCGCTGCGGCGGCGATCACCGCGCTGGGTCTGCACGCCCTCCAACACCGCGGCCAGGAGGCCTGCGGTATCGCGGTCTTCGACGGCCAGCGCTTCCATACCGAGCGCCACATGGGCCATGTCGGCGACGCCTTCGCCGGCCCGGATCTGGTCGAGCGCCTACCTGGCCACTCGGCCATCGGCCACACCCGCTACTCGACCGCCGGCGGCAGCTTCATCCGCAACGTCCAGCCGATGTTCGCCGACCTTGAGGCCGGCGGCGTGGCCCTGGCGCACAACGGCAATCTCACCAACTTCCTGACCCTGCGCGAGCAGCTGGTCGCCGAAGGCGCGATCTTCCAGTCGACCTCGGACTCCGAGGTTATCCTTCACCTCCTGGCCCGCTCGCGGAAGGCCAAGTTCGTCGAGCGCTTTATCGACGCCCTGTCAAAGATCGAAGGCGGCTACGCCCTCGTCGCCCTGACCAACAAGAAGCTGATCGGCGTGCGCGACCCGCTGGGCATCCGTCCGCTGGTCCTCGGCGACCTCGACGGCAAGCCGGTGCTGGCCTCCGAGACCTGCGCCCTCGACATGATCGGCGCCAAGTTCGTCCGCGACGTCGAGCACGGCGAGATGGTCGTCATCGACCACAAGGGCATCCGCAGCATGAAGCCGTTCCCGGCCGCGCAGGCCCGTCCCTGCGTGTTCGAGTACGTCTACTTCGCCCGTCCGGACAGCGTCGTGAACGGCCGCTCGGTCTATGACGTGCGCAAGCGGATGGGTCGTCGATTGGCCCAGGAAAGCGGCGTCGAGGCCGATGTCGTCGTCCCGGTGCCCGACTCCGGCGTCCCGGCCGCCATCGGCTACGCCCAGGAAAGCGGCCTGCCTTTCGAGATGGGCATCATCCGCAACCACTATGTCGGCCGGACCTTCATCCAGCCGACCCAGGGCGTTCGCGAACTGGGCGTGCGCATGAAGCACAGCCCCAACCGCGCGGTCCTGGCGGGCAAGCGCGTCGTGCTGATCGACGACTCCATCGTCCGCGGCACCACCTCGCTGAAGATCGTCCGCATGGTGCGCGAAGCCGGCGCCAAGGAAGTCCACCTCCGTTCGGCCTCGCCGCCGATCATGTGGCCGGATTACTACGGTATCGACATGCCCGACCGCGAGCACCTGCTGGCGGCGAACAAGTCGGTCGAGGAGATCGCCAAGATCCTCGAGGTCGACACCATGGGCTACCTGTCCGTCGACGGCCTCTACGCCGCGATGCAGGCCGCGCCGCGCGATCCGGCCAACCCGCAGTTCACCGACCACTACTTCACCGGCGACTATCCGACCCGCCTGCTGGATCGCGAGATCGCCGAGGGCCGCAACGACGGCGCTGACCGCCAGCTGTCGTTCCTGGTCGACGCGTGACCCCCGCCTACGGGCCTTTCCTCTTTGGGAAAGGCTCCTTCGCGAAGGTTGAGGCGTGACTGACGCCAAGGCAGGACCCCGGCCCACCGGCCTCCAGGCCCGGCTGAAGTCGCTCGGCCTGGATTGGTACATCGGCGCGATCGTCGGGATGGTGGTGCTCGCCTCCATCCTGCCCGCCCGCGGCGCGGCCGCGCCGCTCGTTTCCGACCTGACCAAGGCCGGCATCGCCCTGGTGTTCTTCCTGCACGGCGCCAAGCTCAGCCAGGAGGCCGTGATCCGCGGCCTGCTGCACTGGCGTCTGCACGGCCTGGTGCTGGCCACCACCTTCGTCCTCTGGCCGTTGCTCGGCCTCGGCGCCGCGGGGCTGCCGGGCTGGATCGTGCCGGCCGCCCTGGCTCCAGGCCTCGTCTACCTGGCCTGCCTGCCGTCGACCATCCAATCGGCGATCGGCTTCACCGCCATCGGCAAGGGCAATGTCGCGGCCGCCGTCTGCGGGGCGTCGGTCTCCAATCTGCTCGGCATGTTCATCACCCCGTTGCTGGTCGGGCTGCTGCTGGGCGCCGAGGGTGGCGGCCTCTCGTTCTCCTCTTTCGAGGCGATCCTGCTGCAACTGCTGGCCCCGTTCCTGGCCGGCCAGGTGCTGCGCCGCTGGATCGGCGGCTGGATCTCGCGCCACGCCAAGCCGCTCGGCCTGGTCGACAAGGTCTCGATCCTGCTGGTGGTCTACAACGCCTTCTCGGGCGCCGTGGTCGCCGGCATCTGGTCCAAGGTCACAGCCCTCGACCTCGTCCGCATCATCCTCGTCTGCCTGGTGCTGCTGGCCATCTCGCTGGGGTTCATGATCTGGATCGCCCGGGTCCGCGGCTTCCCCAAGGAAGACGAGATCGCCATCGCTTTCGCCGGCTGCAACAAGAGTCTGGCCGCCGGCGTGCCCATGGCCGGCGTGCTCTTCCCCGCCGCGACGGTAGGGTTCGTGCTTCTGCCGGTGATGCTGTACCACCAGTTCCAACTGATGCTCTGCGCCGTCCTGGCCCAGCGCTACGCCCAACGTCCGCTTCAAGAGCCAAGTCATGACTGAGTCCCTTCCCCTCGACGGCCGCATCGCCCTGGTCACCGGCGCGACGCGCGGCATCGGCCGCGAGTGCGCCCTGGCCCTGGCGAAGGCGGGCGCTCACGTGATCGCCGTCGGACGCAACCAGGGCGCGCTGGAATCCCTCGACGACGAGATCAAGCAGGCGACCGGCAAGCCGGCCACCCTGGTTCCGCTGGACCTCATGAAGGGCGACGACATCGACGGCCTGGGCCTGGCGATCCACCAGCGGTTCCAGCGCCTGGACATCCTGGTCCACGCTGCGGCGATCCTCGGCGGCCTGACCCCGGTGTCGCACATCGACCCCCCGATCTGGGACCGGGTGGTCAGCGCCAACCTGACCGCCACCTATCGCCTGATCCGTTCGACTGAGCGGCTGCTGCGCGAGTCCGACGCCGGCCGCGGGCTGTTCTTCACCACGGGCCGCGTCGAGCGGCCGAAGGCGTTCTGGGGCGCCTATGGGGCCACCAAGGCCGCGGTCGAACACCTGGTCCGCACCTGGGCCGACGAGCTGGAAAACACGTCCGTGCGCGCGGCCCTGATCGATCCGGGCGCCATGCGCACCAAGATGCGCGCCGAAGCCATGCCCGGCGAAGACCCGATGGACCTCCCGCACCCGTCGGAGATCGGCCCGCTGATCGTGGAACTGGCCCAGGCCGAACTCGGCCTGCCGAAGACTAACGTCCGCTTCGACGAGTGGAAGTCGGCCGGGACGCTCGCTTCGGCTTGACGCCGGGGCGGTTCAGCTTGGCGGCGCGGCCCTTCGGCGTAGGGCCTGCGCCGACCTTGGCCTTGCCGGGCGCGACCTGCTTGGTCTTCGGCTTGACCTTGGGCTTGGGCTTCTCGGCCGCCTCGACCACGGCGCCGGCCGCCTTGGCCCGCACCGCGGCCACGCCCTTCGGCGTCACCACCTTCTTGCCCAGCTTCGGAGCGAACGTCGGCACGGACGACTTCGGCGCCGGCCCGCCCTTCTCCTCGCCTTCGGCATAGGGGTTCTTGTTCGACTTGACGGTCAGCCGCATCGGCACGCCCGGCAGGTCGAAGCTCTCGCGCAGCGAGTTGATCAGATAGCGGCGGTAGTGGTCCGGCAGCTGGTCGGCCCGGGTCGCGAACATCACGAAGGTCGGCGGGCGCGCCTTGATCTGCGCCATGTATTTCGGCTTCACCCGGCGCCCGTTGACCGCCGGCGGCGGATGCCGCTCCAGCGCCATCTGCAGCCAGTCGTTCAGGTCGCGGGTCTTCACCTTGGTCGACCAGTCGCCGTGCACCTTGAACACCGCCGGCATCAGCCGGTCCAGGTGCCGTCCGGTTTCGGCCGACAGCGCCACGACCGGCGAGCCGCGCAGTTGCGGCAGCAGGCGGCCGGCCTCCTCGGTGATTTCCTTCAGGGTCGCGCCCTGATTTTCGATCAGGTCCCACTTCGCCAGGCAGAAGACCAGACCGCGGCCCTCGCGCTCGACCAGGTCGGCGATCTGCAGGTCCTGGATCTCGAACGGGTGGGTGGCGTCCATCACCAGGATCACCACCTCGGCGAAGGTGATCGCGCGGATGGTGTCGCTGGTCGACAGCTTTTCCAGCTTCTCCTGAACCTTGGCCTTGCGGCGAAGGCCGGCGGTGTCGACCAACCGCACCGGGCGGCCTTCCCAGGTCCAGTCGACCGGAATGGCGTCGCGGGTGATGCCAGCCTCGGGGCCGGTCAGCAGCCGGTCTTCACCGATCAGCTTGTTGACCAGGGTCGACTTCCCGGCGTTCGGACGTCCGACGATGGCGATGCGGATCGGCTTTTCGCCTTCGTCCTCTTCTTCCTCGTCCAGGTCCGAGTAGACGCCGAGCAGCGCCTGATAGAGGTCCGCCATACCCTCGCCGTGCTCGGCGGAGATTGCGATCGGCTCGCCCAGGCCCAGGCCGAAGGCCTCGTTCACGCCGACGTCGCTGGCCTTGGATTCAGCCTTGTTGGCCGCCAGGATCACCGGCTTGTCGTGCCGACGCAGGATCTCGGCGAACACCTCGTCCATCGGGGTCACGCCGTCGCGGGCGTCCACCACGAAGAGCGCCACGTCGGCTTCTTCGATGGCCACGATCGTTTGCTGGCGCATGCGCGATTCAAGGCTGTCATCGGTGACATCCTCAAAACCGGCGGTGTCGATCAACTCGAGTTCCAGGTCGCCGATCCGGCCGGAGCCGAAGCGACGGTCGCGGGTGACGCCGGGTTGGTCGTCGACGATCGCGAGCTTCTTGCCCGCCAGCCGGTTAAACAATGTCGACTTGCCGACATTGGGCCGTCCGACGATAGCGAGCCGCATAGGCATCTAAATCAGGTTCCGCTTAGCGCAGGGCGATCAGTTGCGCCTTGTCGGTCGCAACATACACCGTACCAGCGACGGCGATGGGGCTGATCAGGGTCGGCGAACCGAGGTTCACCGTGTTCTCGACGGCGCCGGTCTTGGCGTTCAGGGCGACCAGCTCGCCGGTCGATCCGGCCAGGATCAGCTTGTTGGAGGCCAGCAGCGGGCTCGACCAGATCGGGCGGGTGGTGAACTTCTTCTTGCCGATGCCCATGAAGCCGCCGCCGTTCGACTCGCGGTCCTTGCCCAGGTCGGTGATCCAGTAGATCTGGCCGCTCTCGCGCGCCACGCAGATCACTTCGCCGGCCTTGGAGACCACATAGACGACGTCGCCCGCCGGCCACGGCGAAGTGATGCCCGTCACCGGGAGGCTCCAGCGCGCCTGGCCGGTGCGCAGGTCGGTGGCCGCGAACACGCCCGAATGGCTGACCGCGAACACGTCGCCCTGGTAGATGACCGGCCGGCCCGGGATGTCCCGAATTTCCGACAGCGCGTTGTTGCGGTTAGCGCGGCTCAGCGCCTCGTTCCACAGGTCGTTGCCGTTGGCCGCGCGCAGCGCCACCAGTTCGCCAGACCCGAACGAGGCCACGACCGTGTCGCCCGACACTGCCGGGCTGGACGCGGCCAGGATCCGCGCCGATTCCGACAGGGCCTGGTAGGTCCAGCCGGTCGCGCCGGTCGCCGCATCGAAGGTCAGCAGCGTATTGTCGATCGCCACCGCGAACACCCGCCCGCCCGACACTGTCGGGGCCGCATGGATCGGTTGCTCGGTGCTCGTCCGCCAGGTCACCACGCCGGTGTCGGCGTTGAGCTCGGCGGCGAAGCGGTAGCCCGAAGTCACGTAGAGCTTGCCGTCGGCCAAGGCCAGACCGCCGCCGAAGGCCTCCTTGTCGCGCTTGGAGTCCGGACGCAGGTTCGTGCGCCACAGCTGCGCGCCCGACTGGGCGTCGAACGCCGTAACGGTCGCCTCGCCGTCCATGACGTAGATCTTGCCGTTGGCCGCCACCGGGGTCGCGGTCACGTGCGCGCCGCGGTCGGACCCCTGGCCGAAGCCGCGCTTCCAGGCGACCGACAGGCCGCTGGACTCGACGTGGCTCATCGACTGTTCGGGCGAACCGCCCGGCAGCGACCAACTGGCGTTGGCTTCCGGGGTCGGCAGGAAGAAGTCCGCGCCCTTCAGGGCCTCGGCGACTTCCAGGGTCTGGTCGGCCGCGACGATAGCGATGCGCTCGCCTTCCGACGCGGTTTCCTGCGGGCCTTCATCGCCCTTGTTGAACGGGTTGAGCCGATTGACGGTCGAGCAGCCGGTCACGGCGACGCTCGCCGCCAGGAACAGAGCAAGGAGGCTGGTACGGCGCATGGACGTCATTGGGCTCCGGGGGCGGACTGTTGCGGGGCGGCCGGTTGCGGGGCGCCCTGGGGCGCGAGGCCCGGCGGAACGGCGCCGGGCGGCAGCTGCACCGGCGGCGGCAGGGCCATGGCGGCCTTCACGGTCGCCGGCAGGGCCTTGGCCGAGCCGGAATCGATCAGGGCCTTGGCCGCTTCCGCACGCTGGCGCGAGCCCTCGCCGGCGTCGGCCATCAGCCCGATCACCGTAAAGTCGCTACGCGCGCCGGCCAGGTCGCCGGCCATCAGCTTTGCGAAGGCCAGCGCCTCTCGCGCCTCTGCGCGGTAGGGACGGCCTTCTTCGGTGAGCGGCGTCAGGCGCGCCTCCATGTCCTTGTACGGAGCCGTGTCGAGCAAGGCGAAGGCGGATTTGAGGCGGGCGGCGTCGCCGATGATGTTGTTCGGCGCAGCTTCGGCGGCCTCGTCGAACAGCTTCACCGCCTCAGCGGTTTTATTGTCGGCGACCTTCAGACCGCCCAGGTGCTGCAGCGCCAGCGACTTATAGGCCTTGGAGGAGCCCTGCCCCACCTCGCCCCACAGGCGGATGGCGTCGTCGCGGCGGCCGGCGTTGAACGCCTCGATCGCCTGCGCGTACTTCTCGGACGCCTCGGCCGCGGCCTGGCTGCGGAAGTGCTGATAACCCCAGACCGCCAGGGCGGCGACCAGCGCCACGACCAGTACGCCGCCGAGAATCGGCAGCACCCTCAGCGCAATCGACTTGTAGCGCTCGGAGCGAAGCTGCTCCTCGACTTCATCAAAGACATCGACCACGTCGGGGGACTCCGCGCGAATAGGCGTTAGTGTTCAGAGCGGCGGAACCTATAGCGGTGGGCGCGCGGCTGCAACGGCGGACCGTCGCCCCGCCGCCCGCTCACGACCGCGGTGCGACGATCGCCTCGAAGCCCGCCGCGCAGTAGTCGAACAGCCGCGCGCGGACCGCCGCCAGGTCGGTCGAGCGGCACAGCCCTTCCGACAGCTGGTCGATCCGCCCGGTCTCCGACAGCGCCAGCATCATCGAGCCGGTCAGGAACTGGTAGCCCCAGTAAAGGTCCGGCGACTGCGCCTGCGGCATCACCTTGCGCAGGGTGTCGATGAACTGGTGCACCACGGGATCGAAATAGTGGTGCATCGTCTCCCCGCCCCAGGCCGGAGTGTTGTTCACCAGCGCCACCAGCCGGAAGTAGTTCTTCCAGCCCGGCTCCCCGGTCAGCGACATCTCGATCAACGGGTCGATGAACGCCGCCACGACGCCGCGGGGCGTCATACGGCCGCCGCTCTGCGCCTCGTAGGCCGCCATCGCCTCGACGCGGACGGCGTTGAGGATCTCGGCGCGGCGCGCGAACACCGCGTCGAACAGATCGCGCTTGGCCCCGAAGTAGTAGTGGATCAGCGCCGTATCGACTCCCGCCTCGGCCGCGACCTGGCGGGTGGTCACCCCATAGAAGCCGTGCGCCGCGAATAGCTGCTCGGCGGCGTCGAGAATCGCCTTGCGCAGGTCCGGGCCCTCGCCCTTCTTGCGCCGGCCGCGGGCCGGCGGCGCAGGTTTCGCCGCCCGGGTCATGCGGCGCGGCCCTCGACGCCCTTGGCCAGGCAAGTGACCGCCATGTCGGCGGTGACGTTCCCGACCGTACGGAAGATGTCCGGAATGGTCTCGACCGCGAGCAGGATCGGAAGCAGCTCCAGCGGCACGCCCATGATCAGGCAGATCGGCCCCGTGGTCGTAAAGAAGGTGATCTGCCCCGGCAGCCCGACCGAGGCCAGGCTGATCACCGCCGCCACCCCGATCCCGGCGGCCAGCAGCGCGACGTTCAGCGTCACGCCGAACACGTGGGCGCAATAGATCGCCACGCCAAGGTTCGCCGCCGGGCTGGTGATCCGGAACAGCGACACAGCCAGCGGCAGCACCACGCCGATGCTGGCCTCCGACGCGCCCAGCTGTCGCGTGCCGGCGATCATCGCCGGCAGCGAGGCGATCGAGGATTGGGTCGAGAACGCCACCGCCTGGGCCGGCGCCGCAGCCCTGGCGAACGCCGCCAGCGGCACGCCGGCCGCCAGCGCCAGCAGGTAGGAAAGCAGGCCCACGGCGATGCAGACGCCCGACAGGATCAGGATGTAGTGGCCCAGCGCCCCGGCCGCGCCGAACCCGGCCTTGGCCCCGACGATCAGCGCCAGCGCGAACACCCCGATCGGCGCGACCAGCAACACCCACTGGACCAGCACCAGCATGGTGTCCATCAGCGCCTGGAAGACGTCGGTCAGGCCGCGGCGCAGCTCTGCGCGGATCCGGGTCAGCGCCAGGCCGAACAGCAGCGCGAACACCACCAGCGGCGCCATGTTGGTCTCGGCCGCGGCCTCGATCGGGTTGGTCGGGATGAACGCGCGCAGCCACGCGCCCATGGTCGGGAAGTCCGGGACCTTCTGGCTCGAGTGGCCCGCCGCCTCGCGCAGGCCCGCGACCGCCGCCTGCGGGGCCGGCCAGGCCGCCAGCACCCCCGACACCGCCAGGGCCGAGAACAACGCGCTGGCCGTCAGCAGCACGCCGAACAGGCCGAGCGCCCTCGCCGCCGTCCCGCCCGCCGCCGCCGTCCCCGCCGCCGCTGACACGCCGACCACGAGCAGCGAGAAGACCAGCGGCACGATGGTCATGCGCAGCGCGTCGAGCCACAGCCCGCCGACCGGATCGGCGACCGCGATGATCTTCTCGATCGCCGGATGTCCGGCCATCGCCGCACCGACCGTCAGGCCGGCCGCTAGGGCGAGCAGGATACGCACGGTCGTCTGGGCGCCGGCGGCCCGGATCACGTTCAGAAGCTTGGCCATCGATCTGAAACTACTGCGCGTTCGAGCCGGCGCGAAACCGGATTTCGCCCCGCCGCGTCGATCTGCGCTCTGGCCGCCCGCTCGATCGGCGCCGAGCGCCACCCGCCAATCCTAAGATTATCTTTTCTCCATTACGCATTGTATTTACAATTATTGTTTCGTTTTAAATGATGTCGCCGCGTCGCGCTCCGCGCGGACCGACGGCCCCGCCACAGCATCGAAACCATCTATCGATTCAATAGGATAAGTTGATTGGGCCGCGCGCCTGATCGGTCCTAAGCTCGGCCCATCAGGGAGGACCGGCGATGATCATATCGCTGCCTCCGGTCAGCGCGGACCTCGAAGCCGTGGGCCGGAGATTGAAAGCCGTCCGCGAGGCCAGGGGCCTGGCGCTGGCCGACCTCGCCGACCGGGCGAGGCTCTCGCACGCCGAGCTTTCGATGGCTGAACACGGCCGATTGCGCCTCGCCTCGGCGCAGCTGCACGCGTTGATCACCGCGCTGCACGTCTCGCCCCGGATCCTGTTCGAACCGGGGCTGGACGTTTCGGGCCTGCGAAGGCTCTAGCGCATTCTCCGCCGAAGTGGCCGCCGGTTCGGCGTAGAAAATGCGCCAAAGTCACAAGGCTAGAGCGACCTCAGTCGCTCTAGCCGGCCTTGGCGAAATAGATCTCGGCTGGGCCCGGGAATCGGCGCGCGCGCACGTCGTCGGCATAGCCGGCGACCGCCCGGCCGATCTCGCCGCGCAGATCGCCGTAGCGGCGCACGAACTTCGGCGTCCAGTCGAACAGGCCGAGCATGTCGTCGGTGACGAGGATCTGGCCGTCGCAGCCGGCCGAGGCGCCGATGCCGATGGTCGGCACCGAGATCGCCTCGGTGATCTCGCGCGCCAGCCCCTCGGCCACGCCCTCGACCACGACCGCAAAGGCGCCCGCCTCGGCGGTGGCCTTGGCTTCCTGCAGGATGCGGGCGCGCTCGTCGCCGCCCTTGCCCTTGGCCTTGAAGCCGCCGTCGACGTGCACCGCCTGCGGGCGCAGGCCGACATGGCCCATCACCGGGATGCCGCGCTTGACCAGATAATCGATGGTCTCGACCACGGTCGGACCGCTCTCGACCTTGATCGCCTGCGCGCCGGTCTCCTTCATCACCCGCGCCGCATTGGCGTAGGCGACCTCCGGCGAGCCTTCATAGGAGCCGAACGGCATGTCGACGACCACCATCGCCCGGCGCGAGGTCCGCATGACCGCCTGGCCGTGCAGGATCATCATCTCCAGGGTCACGCCGACCGTATTGGGCAGGCCATGGACAACCATCCCGACCGAGTCCCCGACCAGCAGCAGATCGCAGTGCTCGTCGAGGATCTCGGCCATCGGGGCCGTGTAGGCCGTGAGGCACACGACCGGCACCCCGCCCTTGCGCGCGGCGATATCTGGGGCGGCGATCCGCCGAACGATTTCCTGACGCTGAGCCGACATGGCTAGAACTCCTCGAACACTCGGGTCACCACGAAGCCGATGGCGAGCACCGCCATTCCGCTGGCGATCCATACCACGGAAGAGCCGGCCGGCAGCGCGGCAAGCAAATCCGAGCGCGGGGCCAATTGCTGCACCCCCGCCTGCAACAGCCGGGTGGAGCCTTCCGACGCGCTTTCGACCTGATGCACGAAGTTCGACATGATCAACTGGCTGGCGCCGATGACGCCGCCGGCCAGGCCCGCGGCCCCGATCGTCCAACGCCGGATGTTCCAGCCGCGGTTCAGCTTGCGCTCCACCGAAACGGCGAAAGCCTTCTCGTCCGAGAAGGCCGGCGGTTCGGCGAAGAGGCGTTCCAGACGCCGCTCGAATTCGAGCTCAGCCATTGCCACGCCTCCCTTCCAACGGAGCGCCGTCGGCCGGCGCCAGTCGCGCTCTGAGCTTCTCCAGACCACGTTTGACATGGGACTTGACCGTTCCAAGCGGCAGATTCAAGGCGTCGGCGGCCTCTGCGTGGGACAGCCCCGCGCCGTAGCACATCGACACGCAGATCCGCTCCGCCGCGCTGAGCCCCCGCAGGGCGTCGTCCAGGTCCATTCGGGCCGCGGCGTCGGGGGGCGCGGCGACCTCCCCGCCCTCGTCGCCGGCCGCAGTCAGCGCCGCGATCCGCCGCTCGCGCTGCAGGCGGCGCAGATAGGCCCGCGCGGCGATCTTGCGGACCCAGGCGACGAACGTTCCCTGGCCGCGGAACTCGCCGATCCGCTCGAAGGCGGTCAGGAACGCATCCTGCGCCACGTCGTCGGCCTCGGCCGGCGGCGCGCCCATGCGGCGCAGCAGGCCACGCACCGCCGACCCGTGCCGGCGGACCAGCTCGCCAAAGGCCGCGCGGTCGCCCGCGGCGGCCAGCGCGGCCAGCTCCACGTCGTGGGCGCTTGCGTGCCTGGTGTTTTGAGAGCCCGACATCGTCGTGGGCTTTCCCCTCCCCTTTACCGGCTACTTGCCGCGGGAGATGAACGACAGCGCGATCAGCGCCAGGCCGATGAAGCCCGGGAACGCCGCCACGCCCAGCATCGGATAGAGCGCGTCCGGCTCCTCGAACGACACCGCGGCCCCCAGCGCCGCAAATCCGACCGACACGCCCAGCCAGATGATCCCCGCGCGCAGGTCGCGATAGGGCGAGGGCGCCGCCTTGACGTCGCTGGTCAAGGCCTGGACGACTTCGGGCGGCAGCTCGGCCCCCTTCTCGATCGAGGCGCGCAGCGTCTCCTGAAGCTTCTGACGCTCCAGGCTCTTCAGGTATCGCGGCACGATGACGATCGCGGCGACCATGGCGAAGAACCCCAGCGGGACCAGGATATCTTCCATTGTGTTCTTCCTTCTCTCAGTGCGGGTGGCTCATCGGCCCCGTTCTGATGGGAAGAGGCGCCGGCCTAAGCGTACGGATGCAGGCGGGCGCATGAAATGTTCTTCATGTTAGCCCCCGACCTCAATCTAGCTGAACTTCGCCGCGTAGGCGTCTGGCTTGAAGCCGACCAATAGCTGGCCGCCGACGTCCAGCACCGGGCGCTTGATCATCGACGGCTGGGCCAGCATCAGCGCGATGGCCTTGTCCTGGTTCAGGTCGGCCTTGTCGGCGTCGGCCAGCTTGCGGAACGTGGTGCCCGAGCGGTTCAGCAGCACCTCCCAGCCGACCTGGGCGGCCCAGCGCTCCAGGCTGGCGCGGTCGATCCCGACCGCCTTGTAGTCGTGGAAGGCGTAGGTCACGCCGTGATCGTCGAGCCAGGTGCGCGCCTTCTTCATCGTGTCGCACGCCTTGATGCCGTAGATCGTGATGCTCATCGGTCGAATCCGCCTGGGTCAAGCCAAGCTCCGACTTATCGCGACTACATCGTCAGCGCCACGCGCCCCTCGATCCGTCCGGCCCGCAGATCGTCCAGCACCGCATTGACCTCCGCCAGCGGCCGGGCGGTCACGGTCGCCCTCACCTTGCCGTCGGCCGCGAACGCAATCGATTCCGCTAGGTCCCGACGCGTGCCGACGATCGAGCCGCGCACTGTGATGCGCTTCAAGACGACATCGAAGATCGGGGTCGGAAAATCTCCTGGCGGCAGTCCGACCAGCGCCACCGTGCCGCGTCGCCGGGCGCAGGCGATGGCCTGCTGGAAGGCCGGCGGCGACACGGCGGTCACCAGCACTCCATGAGCGCCGCCATCGGTCACCCGTTGCACGCGCTCGACGGCGTCGGGCTGGCGCGCGTCGAGCGCCAGGTCCGCGCCCAGATGGGACGCCAGGTCCAGCTTGTCCTGGGCGACGTCGATCGCCACCACGTTCAGGCCCATGGCCTTGGCGTATTGGATCGCCACGTGGCCCAGGCCGCCGATGCCCGAGATCACCACCCACTCGCCGGGCCGCGCCTCGGTTTCCTTCAGCCCTTTGTAGGTCGTCACCCCGGCGCAAAGGATCGGCGCCATGGCCACGAAGTCGACGTCCTTGGGCAGTCGTCCGACGAACGGGGCGCTGGCCAGCACGTACTGCGCATAGGCCCCGTTGACGCTATAGCCGGTGTTGCGCTGCCGAGTGCACAGCGTCTCCCAGCCGGTCTCGCAGTATTCGCAGGCGCGGCAGGCGTCGTAGAGCCAGGGCACGCCCACGGCGTCGCCCTCCTTCAGGTCGGCGACCCCGGCGCCCACCGCCGCGACATGGCCGACGCCCTCATGGCCAGGCACCAGCGGCAGGGTCGGCTTGACCGGCCAGTCGCCGTCGATGGCGTGCAGATCGGTGTGGCAGACGCCGCACGCCACCACCTTGACCAGGACTTCGCCCGGCCCCGGCTGCGGCACGGGCAGCTCCTCGATGGTCAACGGCTGGCCGAAGGCCCGCGCGACCGCGGCTTTCATCATCATGGGAAGCCCTCCAGGGAGCCGACGCTATCACGTCGCTTCACCAATCCGGTCGCGGGGCGCTGGTTCCACACCGAGAGGCTGCGTCTTGCTTCGGGCATGAAAAGGGCCCGGCGGAGCTTGCCGCCGGGCCTTTCGCCTCGATCGTCGCTGCCTTAGCGGGCGGCGACGATGATGATCTCGACCTTGTAGTCCGGAGTGGCCAGCTTGGCCTCGCCGGTGGCGCGGGCCGGGGCGTCCTTGCCGTCGACCCACTTGTCCCACACCGCGTTCATCTCGGCGAAGTCGGCCATGTCGGCCAGCCAGATGGTGGCGGTCAGGATCTTCGACTTATCGCTGCCGGTCGCCGCCAGCAGCCGCTCGATCTGGGCCAGCACCGCCTGGGTCTGGGCGGTGACGCTTTCGCCCGGCGCGCCGACCTGGCCGGCCAGATAGACCGTGTCGCCGTGGACGACGGCCTGGCTCATTCGGGGGCCGGACTCGATGCGTTCGATCGCCATGGGGCTTAAGTTCCTTCTCAGTTTGAATATCGCGAGATCGCCAGATCCCGGGTGTCGATGGCGCACGGCGCGCCGCTGATCACGTCGGCGATCACCTGCCCTGATCCGCAGGCCATCGTCCAGCCGAGCGTGCCGTGGCCGGTGTTGAGGTAAAGATTGCCGATCCGCGTGCCGCCGACCACCGGCGTGCCGTCCGGGGTCATCGGCCGCAGGCCCGACCAGAAGCTCGCTGCGCCCGCGTCGCCCGCGCCGGGGAACAGGCTCTGCATCGAATGCTCCAGCGTGCGCCGCCGGCGCGGGTGCAGGTCGTTGTTGAAGCCGGAAATCTCGGCCATGCCGCCGACCCGGATGCGATCGCCCAGCCGGGTGATCGCCACCTTGTAGCTCTCGTCCAACAGGGTCGAGACCGGCGCACGCTCGGGATCGAGGATCGGCGCGGTGATCGAGTAGCCTTTCACCGGATAGACCGGCAGCCGCATCCCAAACGGCGCGACCAGGGCCGGCGAATAGCTGCCCATCGCCACCAGGAAGGCGTCCGCCGCGACCTCGCCGCGGCTGGTCCGCACGGCGGCGATCCGGTCGCCCTCCTTGCGCAGCCCGGCGATAGAGGTGTCGAACTGAAACTCGACCCCCAACCCCCTGGCCAGCTCGGCCAGCGCGTTGGTGAACTTGAAGCAGTCGCCGGTCTCGTCGTTCGGCAGGCGCAGGCCGCCGACGATCGGCTCCAACGCGTTGGCCAGCCCCGGCTCGGCCTTCGCGCAGCCGGCGGCGTCGAGAACCTCGTAGGGCACGCCGTAGGACTTCAGCACCTCAACGTCCTTGCCGATCCCGTCCATCTGCGCCTGGGTGCGGAACAGCTGCAGCGTGCCGCGGCTGCGCTCGTCATAGGCGATGCCCGTGTCGGCACGCAGCGCGATCAACAGGTCGCGGCTATACTCGGCCAGCCGGACCATGCGGCTCTTGTTCAGCGCATAGCGCGCCTCGGTGCAGTTGCGCAGGATCGACAGCAGCCAGCCGATAGTCGCCGCGTCTAGCTTGGGCCGCAGGATCAGCGGCGCATGCTCCATCAGCAGCCACTTCACCGCCTTGGCCGGAATGCCAGGCCCCGCCCAGGGCGAAGCGTAGCCCGGCGAGATCTCACCAGCGTTCGCGAAGCTGGTCTCCAGCGCCGGCCCCGGCTGACGTTCGATGACGGTCACCTCGTGACCGGCCTTGGCCAGGTAGTAGGCGGACGTGACGCCGATCACCCCGCCGCCCAGGACTGCCACCTTCATGCGTCGATCTCCACGCGCGCCTCTTGGGTCAGGTAGGTGCGCGCAAAGCGCCGGCCCAGCCCGGTCAGGACTTCATAGGCGATGGTCTCTGCCGCCGCTGCGACCGCCTCCAGCGACTGGTGCGGTCCGATCAGCTCGACGAAGTCGCCTTCCTTCAGCATGCCTTCGGGCAAGGCGCTGACATCCAGGGTCATGCTGTCCATCGATACTCGCCCGACGATCGGCAGGCGCACATCGCCCAGATAGGCCGCGACGCGGCCGCCCAGCCGGCGCGGCCAGCCGTCCGCATAGCCGACGCTGACCGTCGCCAGTCGCCTGCGCGCCTGGGCCACGTAGGTCAGGCCATAACCGACGCCCGCGCCGGCCTCGATGGTTCGCAGCTGGATCACCCGCGCCTCCAGCCGCACGACCGGCCGCACCGGGCTCGCCGCACCCTCGATCGGCGCCGCGCCGTAAAGCGCCAGTCCCGGCCGTACGAGGTCCTGGCGAAACTCCGGTGCGATGAACACGCCCGCCGAATTGGCCAGCGAACGCGGAATCTGGGGTCCGATCCGGTCGGCCAGCGCCTCGAAGCGCGCCAGCTGCTCCTGGTTCGCCGCCGCGCTGGGCGTGTCGCCGCACGCCAGGTGGCTCATCACCAGCACCACCTCGACATCGTCGGTCAGACCGGGCGTTAGCTGGTCGATGTCGCTCGCCGCCAGTCCCAGCCGCGACATGCCGCTGTCCACCTGAATCACGGCAGGCAGGCGGATGCCGCGCCGCCGCGCCTCAGCCCGCCAGCGACTGACCTGGCCCAGCGAGTTCAGCACCGGCACGACGCCGGCGGCGGCGCAGGTCGCCTCAGCGCCGGGCGGCAAGCCATTGAGCACGTAGACGCGTGCGTCGGCCGGCAGTTTCGGGGCCAGTTCCAAGGCCTCAGTGATCACGGCCACGAAGAAGTCCCGGCATCCGGCCTGCGCCAACGCACCGGCGACCTGTTCGGCGCCCAGGCCGTAGGAGTCGGCCTTCACGACCGCGGCGGCCCGAGCCGGCGCAGCGCGGTCGGCGATCATCAGGTAGTTGGCGCGCAACGCGGCGAGGTCGATGGTCAGGCGCCCGCCCGCCAGGCCGTCTGCCGGATCTTCGAAATTGGCCATCCTCGCCTCCCATGTGTCGGCGCGCAGCGAATGCTACTCGAAGATAATTCGAACGTTTTGCCTCATTGTCGTATGTTCAACGACTACGCGACCCATACACGCAAACTTCTCGCACACGAACGCAACATATGACCATCTCGCTCGACGACACCGACCGCAGCCTGATCCGGCTCCTGCGCCTGGATGGCCGCCGGCCCAACAGCGAACTGGCGGCCGAGGTCGGCCTCTCGGCCTCCGCCTGCCTGCGCCGCGTCCGCATGCTCGAGGAACGCGGCGTCATCCGGGGCTATACGGCGATCGTCGCCGCTCCCGACACCGAGGGCCGAGTCATCGCCATCGTTCGGCTGACGCTCGAGAAGCAGACCGAAGAATACCTGCGCCGCTTCGAGGCCGCCGTGCGCGAGCACCCCGAGATCGAGGAGTGCTACCTGATGACTGGCGACGTCGACTATATCCTGCGGGTCTCGGGCGCCAGCACGGCCGACTACGAGGCCATCCACACCGACATCCTCTCGCGGCTTCCCGGAGTGGCGCGCATCCACTCGAGCCTGGCGATGCGCAACGTGCTCCAGCAGCGCCCTGGCCGCCGTAGGCCTGCGGGCTGAACCGCCGCCCCAACGGCTTCACCCCGCATTCGTCGGCGCTGGGCGGTTTCGTCCCGTCGATCGCCCAGTTCGTAGAACGCCGCTTCAGCTTCCACGCCGCCTGCGCGATGCGGCGGATACGGAAACCTGGAGAAGCGCCTTGCGTATCTTGCCGGCCCTCGCAATCGCATCGTTGCTGTCGTCGACAGCCATCCCGCTGGCCGCCGAAGCCGCACAATGCTCGAGCGGATGGGCCGGGACGATCCAGTACACGCGCAACGAGGCCAACAGCGCCGCCAAGACCGAGCAGCGCGTCACCGGCAAGGGCACGGAGACGAGCAATTGGTCAATGACCTACGACTATGCCGCCCAGGTCTCGGTCCGCCCGGCGCCTGAGGCGGACTACAGCCTCGGCAAGGCCAACATCAGCCTGACGTCGGTCTCGACCGAAACCAAGTCCGCCCAGGACCGATACATCTGCCCCCACGAGCGCACTCCGCGCTCCATGTCGGGCAGCTTCATCAGCAAGACCGAGACCCGAGGAAACGGCGCGGGCCTGGAGGCGAACGTGCATGTCGGCGTGGATTCCGACGGAACCTACCGCGTCAGCGTCGGTCTGCCCGACATCCAGGGGACCGTCTCAGGCTCGAACTCATCGAGCTATAGCGGCCAATGCACTCCCAAGCAGGGCGTGAACCAATCCATCGCGGACATGCCGACGACGATCAACGGCTATACCTTCAGCAGCAGCGGCGCGGATCGCGTTTCGAAATCCAGCCCTGACCAGTTGGCCGGCAGTCACTCGGTCTCGGCCTACGGCGTCACCGAGACGTTGCGCTGGAGCCTGCGCCGCTGCGGCGGCGACCTGCGGCTGGTCGACGTCAAGTTCGAGGACATGCGCTTCCCCACCTGGGAGGCCTGGCAGGAGATTGTCGAGCAGCGCGGCACGACCGATGGCAACATCGTTCGGATCACGGCGCTCGTCGCCAATGACGGCCCCGAGGAGAAGTCGGCGACGATCAAGTTCCGCGAGACCTACAAGGGCGACAAGTGGGACGGCGCCAAGCCCGACGGATTGATCGAGGAACTCACGGTCAACGTCCCGGCCGGCGAACAGCGCGAGGTGGCGTTCAAGTGGGATTCCTCAGGCTACGCCTGGTACGATGACGGCCGCCCTCGCCTGATCCAGCGCATCAGGACCGAGGTCGAAGACGCCGGGAAGAAGGTCGACGACAAAACCTACAACCTGAAGGTCGCGCCCAAGCCGGTCGTCCTGGTCCACGGCCTATGGTCGAACTGGCAAGCTTGGGAAGTGTGGCAGAATATTCTGACCACCAGCCATTCCTACGACTGGAAGGCCTTCCCGGTCGGGCAGAAGCCGGAGCACGGCCGGATGAGCACGGGTGAGCAGCTCGGCAACACCGAACCAACCAACACCATCGCCCAGAACGCCGTCGAGCTCGGCCAGTACGTCAAGTACGCGCAGCAGGACCGCAACGCCTGGCACGTCGACCTCGTCGCCCACTCGATGGGCGGGCTGATCAGCCGGCGCTACATCCACGCGACCATGCCGACCTATCCGGACGGCAAGCCGCAGGTCGCCCATCTCGTGATGCTCGGAACCCCCAACATGGGCAGCCGCTGCGCCGACATCATCAGCGCGCCGCTGGAGACCGCCGGCCGCTCGATGGACGCCCTGCGCGAGCTACGGCCGAGCGTGGTCGCGCAGTTCAACGCGGTTCACACCGAGCGCAAGGGCGTTGAGTTCTCGATCCTGGCGGGTAATCCGCTGCCGGCCATCTGCTACATGTTCAACGAGAACGACGGGGTCGTCACGGTCCCGTCCGCGACCTGGGCGATCACCGACGCCGAGCAGCAAAGCGTACTGCATATCAACATGGCGACCGCCGAAGTCTTCTCGTCGTTCGTCAAGCCGCGGGTCGCCATCGGGCCGGCCAAGCAGAAACCCATCGAGCTCTCGGCGCTCGCCGCCGGAGCCTTCGGCCTCGACGCTGCGGCGCAGACCGACGCCTTCACGCCCGATTTCTCGAAGATCGTGAAACTCGCGCCCGGCCAGACCCTGAAGATCGACATCCCGGTCAAGCAGGCCCGCGACTTCGGCATGACCTTCATCGCCGCGAGCACGGTCTCGGCGAGCGTGATCGACGACAACGGCGCGGTCGTGGGCGAGAGCCTTAAGGACACGCCCGCGGCCAGCCAACTCTTTCGGTCCATCTACGCCGAACGGGCGGTCGCGGAGGGAACCTGGACGCTGAGCCTGCGGAACGACGACCAGGCCGAGCGGGAGGTCGTCCTCTCCACCTGGTCGAGACGCGACTGACGGCGCCTTTGTGGAAGACGGCGGGCTAAACCTGCCGCTAGCCCCCTATTCCCACTCGATCGTGCCGGGCGGCTTGGAGGTCACGTCGTAGACCACGCGGTTGACGCCGCGCACCTCGTTGATGATCCGCGTGGCGCAGCGGCCAAGAACTTCCCAAGGAAATTCAAAGAAGTCGGCGGTCATCCCGTCGGTCGAAGTGACCGCCCGCAGGGCCAGGACATCCTCGTAGGTCCGCGCATCGCCCATCACCCCTACCGTCTTAACCGGCAGCAATACGGCGAACGCCTGCCAGATGCTGTCGTAGAGCCCGGCCTTGCGGATTTCCTCAAGATAGATGGCGTCGGCCTGCTGCAGCACCGCCACCTTCTCCCGGGTGATCTCACCCGGAATGCGGATCGCCAGGCCCGGGCCCGGGAACGGATGGCGGCCGACGAACTGCGGCGGCAGGCCCAGTTCGACGCCCAACGCGCGCACCTCGTCCTTAAAGAGTTCGCGCAGCGGCTCGACCAGCTTGAGCTTCATGTAGTCCGGCAGGCCGCCGACATTGTGGTGGCTCTTGATCACCGCGGACGGGCCGCCCCGCGCCGAGACGCTCTCGATCACATCCGGATAGAGCGTGCCCTGGGCGAGGAAATTCGCGCCGTCGATCTTGGCCGCTTCCTTGTCGAAGACGTCGATGAACAGCTTGCCGATGGTTTTGCGCTTGGTCTCCGGGTCAGAGACCCCGGCCAACTCGCCGAGGAAAAGATCGCCCGCGTCAACGTGCACCAGCGGAATGTTGTAGTGATCGCGGAACATGGTCACCACCTGGGTGGCCTCGTCCTTGCGCAGCAGGCCGGTGTCGACAAAGACGCAGGTCAGCTGATCGCCGATCGCCTCGTGGATCAGCACCGCGGCCACCGAGCTATCGACCCCGCCCGACAGGCCGCAGATCACCCTGCCCTCGCCCACCTGGTCGCGGATCTTCTGGACCATCTCCTGGCGGAACGCCGCCATGGTCCAGTCGCCTTTCAGCCCGGCGATCTTGTGGGTGAAGTTGCGGAGCATCAGAGCCCCGCGGGGCGTGTGGGCCACCTCGGGGTGGAACTGGATGCCGTAGTAGCGACGGCCCTCGTCGGCGATCACCGCGAAGGGCGAGCCCTCCGACACCGCCACCGCCTCGAACCCCATCGGCAGGGCCGTGACCTTGTCGCCGTGGCTCATCCAGACCACCTCGCGATGGCCAACGCCGCCGAAGCCGTCCAGCAGCGGGCTTTCCTTGACGATCTCGATCTCGGCGCGGCCGAACTCGCGGGTCGTGCCCGGCTCGACCCGGCCGCCCAGCTCCGCGCACATGGTCTGCTCGCCGTAGCAGATGCCGAGCACCGGCACGCCGAGCTCGAAGACCTTCTTGGTGACGGCCGGGCTCTCGTCCTCATGGACGCTGGCCGGACCGCCGGACAGGATCACCGCCTTCGGCGAGAATCCGCCCAGCACCTCGTCGATCTTGTCGAAGGGGTGGATCTCGCAATAGACGCCGCTCTCGCGCACTCGGCGGGCGATGAGCTGGGTCACCTGGCTGCCGAAATCGACGATCAGGACTTTCTCGTGGGCGGGCTGGGTCATTGCGGGGTCCATTTGGCGCGCTCAAGCACGGCGACGAAAAAGCCGTCGGTGGCCGAGCTGCGGGGCGAGAGGCGAAGGTAACCCTCCGCCGTGAGGTGGGTGGCGAGGTGGGGGTTCTGGGTGGCCGGGATCACGTGGAAGTCCGTCCAGCGTTCGAGGAAAGCGACGACGCGGTCCTCGTCCTCTTCCGGCAGCACCGAGCAGGTGACATAGACGATCCGCCCTCCGGGCTTCACGAACTGGACGCCATGGTCGAGCACCGCGTCCTGGTCGGCGGTGCGCTGGGCCAGCGTCGCCGGCTTCAGCCGCCATTTGGTGTCGGGATGACGCCGCCAGGCGCCCGTGCCGGTGCAGGGCGCGTCGATGAAGACCACGTCGATCTTGCCGTCGAGGCCCTTCAGCGCATTGGGATAGATCGGCGAGCGGACCTGCAGGTTGCGGACGCCCGCCCGTTCGGAGCGTCGGACCGTATCGGATAGCCGCCGCGCTTCGCTGTCATAGGCGTAGATCTGGCCCTTGTTGGCCATGGCGGCGGCCAAGGCCAAGGTCTTGCCTCCGCCCCCAGCGCAGAGATCGAGCACCTGCGCGCCCTTGATCTCGCCGGCCGCCTCGGCGGCGATCTGCGAGGCGAGATCCTGAACCTCGAACCAGCCCTTAGAGAAGGCCGGGACCGCCTCCAGCGACTGGGTGCGCTGGCTCGGGTCAGGGGCGGGAATACGCAGCGCGTTCGGCAGCACGCCGGTCGGCTGGGCGCCCAGCGGCTCGAGCGCTTTGAGCGCCTGCTCGACGTCGGTCTTCAGGGTGTTGACCCGCAGGTCCACCGGAGCGCGCTCGGAAAGCATCGCCCCCTCCAGGGCCGCCTCATGGCCGAAGGCGCGCGCAAGCGACGGCTGCAGCCATTCGGGATAGTCGCCGCGGATCGACGGCGGCGCCTCGGCCATGTCGCGCGGCTGCATCAAGGCGACGCGCTCGGCCTCGCTCACCGCTCCGGGGCCATGCGGCGCGTCGGCCGCAGCTTCGGCGATCCGCTCCACCGGCCAGTTCCACAACGCATGCAGCGCGCAGAAGACCGCGGCCCGCGGGCTGTCGTCGCCCATGCGCCAGGCCAGCGAGCGGCGGCGGCGCAGGACATCGAGCACCAGGCCCGAGACCCAGGCGCGGTCCTTCGACCCGGCGAACCGAGACGCGTCTCCCCACGCCTTCAGCGCCAGCTTCACAGGCCGGTGGCGCGTCTCGACGTCGGTGAGGATCTCGATGGCTGCGGAGAGGCGTCCGCCGTCACGCAAGGGCTGTTCTCACAGTCAGAGGAAGATGGCGGCCACGACCGCCAGGGTGCCGCCAAAGCCCACGAACCAGACCAGCGTCCGCAGGTAAGGCACGTCCAGGACATAGGCGATGGGATGCAGCGCGCGCCCGGCAGTGTAGAGCACCGAGCCCCACAGCGTCAGGTCGCCCAGCTTGGCCGCCAGGTAGGCGACGATCACCGCCACGGCATGCAGCGGGAACGTCTCCTTGAAGTTGGCGAAGGCGCGGTCTAGCCGCGCCGCCGCCCCGGTGATCGGCCGCGGTTCGTCCCGCGGTCCGGCCGCCCACTTCAGGCCCTGCTGGCGCCGAGCTGCGGCCGCCGCCCAGAGCATCTGGATAAGGCCGATGATCACGGCCACGCCCAGCAGCTTCAGTTCGACGGCCATGGTCATCAGACCGGGCTCGTATAGTTCGGCGACTCGCGGGTCATCATCACGTCGTGGACGTGGCTCTCACGGAGCCCCGCGCCAGTGATGCGGATGAACCGCGCCTTGTTGCGGAAGGTCTCGAGGTCGCCCGCGCCCACATAGCCCATGGCCGCCCGCAGGCCGCCGACCATCTGGTGCAGGATGGCCCCGATCGGGCCCTTGTAGGCGACCTGGCCCTCGATGCCCTCAGGCACCAGCTTCAGCGCCGAGACTTCCTTCTGGAAGTAGCGGTCGGCCGAACCGTTTGCCATCGCGCCCAGCGAGCCCATGCCGCGGTAGGCCTTGTACGAGCGGCCCTGGTACAGGAACACCTCGCCCGGCGCCTCGTCGGTGCCGGCGAAGGCCGAGCCCATCATGGCCACCTGCGCGCCCATGGCGAGCGCCTTGGCCAGATCGCCCGAGTACTTGATGCCGCCGTCGGCGATCACCGGAACGTCGGTGCCCTTGGCGGCGCGGACCGCGTCGGCGATGGCCGTCAGTTGCGGCACGCCCACGCCCGCGACGATGCGGGTGGTGCAGATCGAGCCTGGGCCGATGCCGACCTTCACGGCGTCGGCGCCGGCGTCGATCAGGGCCCGCGCGCCTTCATAGGTGGCGACGTTGCCGGCAACGATCTGCACGCGGTTGGTCTCGCGCTTCAGACGCCCGACCGCCTTGGCGACGTCGGCGTTGTGGCCATGGGCGGTGTCGATGACCACCACGTCCACGCCGGCGTCCACCAGGGCCATCGAGCGCTCGTAGCCGGCGTCGCCGACAGTGGAGGCCGCGCCGACCAGCAGGCGGCCCTGGGCGTCCTTGGCCGCAGACGGATAGGCCTGTGCCTTTTCCATGTCCTTGACGGTGATCAGGCCGACCGCGTGATAGTCGTCGTCGACGACGATCAGGCGTTCGATCTTGTGCTTGCGCAGCAGCTCGCGGGCTTCGGCCTGGCTGACGCCCTGGCGGACAACGATCAGGTTGTCCTTGGTCATCAGTTCCTTGGCCGGGATGTCGTCCCGGCCTTCGAAACGCATGTCGCGGTTGGTCAGGATGCCGACCAGCTTGCCGGTGCCCGGCTCGACCACGGGGAAGCCCGAGATCTTGCGGCGCGCCTTGATCTCCCGGACCTCGCGAAGCGTGGTTTCCGGGTTGATGGTCAGCGGATTGATGACCATCCCGCTCTCATAGCGCTTCACCTCGCGGACCTGGTCGGCCTGCTCCTCGACGGTGAGGTTCCGGTGCAGCACGCCCAGACCGCCGGCCTGGGCCATGGCGATGGCGAGGCGGCTCTCGGTGACCGTGTCCATGGCGGAGGACACGAGGGGAATATTGAGACTGATTTCGCGAGTGAACTTGGTGGCGGTGTCCACCTGGGTGGGCATCACGTCGGACGCACCCGGTTCCAGCAAAACGTCGTCGAAGGTGAGACCTTCGCGAATGTCCATGTAAGGCTCCATTTTGCGAGCCGCGTATAAGCCCTCTCGGGCGTTCCCGGCAAGGCCTGGATCGAGCGTAATCATGCCGCAGCGTGCTCCTTTTGAGGTTTGGAATGGGTCTGAAGGCCGAAAGTCATGGCGAACATGACCAGGCAGAGGCCTGCTGACAGGGCCAGAGCCGCCTTTGGCGACTCGGCCAGGACCATGGCGTAGAGGGCGGGGCCGCCGATCTGGACGATCTGGGCCGGCCGCGACAGCCGGGCCGATCGGTAGGCATAGTTCGCAGGCCCGTAGAGGCTGAGCGGCAAGACGCCCTTGGCGACGGTCAGCATCCCGCTTCCAGCCCCGTGGCCAAGGGCCATAAACGGCGCGCCCTGCGCGCCCAGGGCCAGCAGCCCCGTAGCACCCAGTGGGTGCATGAGCGTCGCAACTCGGGTCGCGATCAGCGGCCGGAAGCGGCGCAGAACCGTGAATTCGGCGAACCGCACCGTCACCGACGCGAGCCCCGTGAGCCCCGCAATCGCCGCGGCCTTCGCTGGCGTCAGGCCAAATTCACTCAGCAGCCGGGGCAGATGGCTGCTCATGCTCGTCGAGACAAACCAGGAGCAGGCGAACAGCGCGGCCATCTGCACCATGCGGCGATCCCAGACGACGGGCTCCCCCGCCCCCTCGCCCATTCCAGCCGCCGACCTGCCCCGGACCTTCGGAACCGCCAGCGCGGAGAGCGGCATTAGGGCCAGTTGGGCCAGCGCCCAGGCGATGCAGGCGCCACGCCAACCGAGGGCCTGCTCGAAATGCAGGGTCAAAGGCCAGCCGACCGTCGAGCCCAGCGCGCCCAGCAGCGCGACGCCGGTGATCGGCCGGCGCGCCGCCTCCCCATAGAGCGACACCAGGATCGCAAACGGCGTCCCATAGAGGCCGATCGCCATGCCCAATCCGATGACCAGGATGGCCAGCGTGATCGTCAGTCCGCCCTGCGCCAGCGCGAGAAGCACAAGCCCGATCGCGAAGATGAGGTTGGAGAGCAGCAGCATGCCCTTGCCGCCATGAGCGTCCATCCAGCGGCCATAAGGTGCGGCGACCAGCGGCGTGACCACCATCGCGACCGACATCAGGCTGAAGACGAAGGTGGGCGGCAGCGCCAGATCGGCGGCGATCGGGTCGCCCAGAACGCCCAGCAGGTAGAAGCTCGAGGCGAAGGCGACCAATTGGCCAAGCCCCAAGACCAGGGTGACAGCGGCTTTGGGTTTGGGCGCTCCCGACATGGCGAGCTTGTGCGCTTATTGGAGATTTGAGGAAAACGATATATTCGACATCATATGTTCGAAAACCTCACACCTGGGGCGCTGCCGTCGCTCAACGCCCTTCGGGCTTTCGAAGCGATGGCGCGCACCGGCCGCGCGACTCTCGCCGCCGACGAACTACACGTCACCCACAGCGCGGTGAGCCGGCAGGTGAAGGCGCTGGAGGAAGCGTTGGGCGTCCGGCTGTTCACCGGGCCCAAGCACCGGCTGGAGCTGACGGAGGCCGGCCGCAACCTGCTGCCGCCGCTGACCGGCGCCTTCGACCAGATCGCTACGGCGGTGCGGCAGGTGCGGGCGAGCGGCGAAGATCTGCTGATTGCCGTCAACGCCAGCGTTTCGGTCAAATGGCTGATCCCGCGTCTGGGCGGCTTCACCAGCGCCCACCCGGGCGTGAACCTCCAGCTCGCTGAACTGCCGTCGCACGCCACCTCGTATCGCGGCGCTCACGCGGTGGTGCGGATCGTGCCCAGCAGCCGGTTGGCCGCGGCCGGTGCGACGCGGCTCATCCAGAGCCATCTGGGCCTGGTCATGTCGCCCGCATTGGCCGAACGGTTCGGCGGCGATCCGCTGAGGGCGCCCAGGCTGATGGCCCAGACCCACCCCCAGGGCTGGGCGATCTGGGCGGCCTTGGCAGGCGTCGAGCTGCCGCCAAGTCCGGAGCAGCCGTTCGCACACCTGCATTTCGCGCTGGACGCCGCCATCGCCGGCCTGGGCGTCGCGGTAATGCCCTGGCCGCTGGTGGCGGACTACGTGCGCGCCGGCCGCCTCATAGCGCCGTTCGGGTTTCGCAGAGCTGAGAGCGCCTTTGCGCTGCTCGCCGCCCCTGGGGTCAACAGCCGCGCGCTGGATCAGTTCAGGACGTGGCTGATCTCGGAGGGCGCCAAGACCCCTGCCCCCCTAGCTGACCCTGCTCAGGCGCCTTTGAAGCCCGTCGCGACCAGATAGACCTCGGAGCTGTCGGCTCGGCTCGCCTTGGGCTTGATGTTCCTCACATCATTGAAGTGGCGCTTGAGCTCGGCGATAACCTCGGCGGTCTCTCCGCCCTGGAACGCCTTGGCGACGAATGCGCCGCCGGGCTTCAGGACGCTGATCGCGAAATCGGCGGCGGCCTCGATCAGCCCCATGATCCGCAGGTGATCAGTGCGCTTATGGCCGACCGTATTCGGGGCCATGTCCGAGAGCACGACGTCTGGACGCCCGCCGAGCAGCTCGATGAGCTTGGGGCCGCACTCCGGATCGGTGAAGTCCATTTCCAGGATGTGGGCCGGCGGCAGAGGATCGACGGGCAGCAAATCCACCCCCACGATGTTGGTCACGCCGCGCTCAATGGCGACCTGCGTCCAGCCTCCGGGCGCCAGCCCCAGGTCGATGACCCGCGCGCCCGGCTTCAGCAGCTTCAGGCGATCGTCGAGTTCGGTCATCTTGTAGGCCGCGCGGCTGCGATAGCCGTGCGCGCGGGCCTTGGCCGAGAACGGGTCGTTGATCTGCCGGTTCAGCCAGGCTTGCTGGGACGGCGTGCGATCCTTGGCCGTCTTCAGGCGCGCGGGCTTGCCACGACCTTCTTCAAGTCCGCCGGACGGCGGTTTGACCATGCGTTTGCGGGGCGGTTCGTTCATTCGGAGGCGTTTACCGCGGATGCCGCGCCCGATCCACGCCCGCGCCGCCGACGACGGCGACGACGACGTTTTCCGGTTCCCGACATCAGCGACATCAGGATGCCCTCGCGCAGGCCACGGTCGGCGACGCGGACCCGCGTGCAGGGCCACAGCTCCTGCACCGCCTGGAGGATGGCCGCCCCCGCCAGAACCAGGTCGGCGCGGTCAGGGCCGATGCACGGCTGGCCGGCGCGCTCGGCCGGGCTGAGCTCCAGCAGCAGTTGGGCGGCGGCGTCGCACTGCGCGCGGCTCATCCAGATGCCGTCGACGACGCTGCGGTCGTAGCGGCGCAGGCCCAGATGCATGCCCGCCAGGCTGGTGATGGCGCCTGAAGTGCCGACGAGATGGGCAGCGCCTGCATCGAACACCGGCCGCAGGTCGTCGGCGTGGCGGAAGGAGGCGAGTTCATCCTTCACCGCATCGACCATCGCGCGGAACCAGCCCTCGGTCGCACGCTCGCCTTCCGGAAAGCGCTCGGCCAGGGTGACCACGCCGATCGGGATCGACAGCCATGCCTTGATCGGCAACTGCGAGGCCGAGAACTTGCCGAGTTCGGTGTCCAGGCCGCCCGCCGTCAGGTCCACCCAGGAGAGCTCTGTCGAGCCGCCGCCGACGTCGACCACCAGCGCAGCCTGCGCCTGACGGTCGAGCAGGTTCAGGCAACCGGCCACCGACAGGTGCGCCTCTTCCCGCGGGGTGATGATCTGAAGGTTCAGCCCGGTCTCGGCGGCGACGCGCTCCACGAACTCCTGTCCGTTCTCCGCCGCACGACAGGCCTGGGTGGCGATCGCCTTGAGCTTGACCACTTTGCGGCGGCGCACCTTCTCGGCGCTGACCTTGAGCGCGGCCATGGCCCGATCCATGGCTGCGTCAGATAGTCGCCCTGTCTGCGAGAGGCCTTCGCCGAGACGCACGATCCGCGAATAGGCTTCTACGACGCGGAATCCGCGCCCCATCGGCGTAGCGATGAGCAGGCGGCAATTGTTCGTACCCAGATCGAGCGCGCCATAGCACGGCGAATCCGCCGAGGGCGCGGCCGGGCCCTTGCGAGACGCGGATTCCGCTATCCGATCAAGTGTCGCGGTCACCGGAACGGCGACCGAAACGCTTGCATTTCAAGGCCTTGGAACACGTTCGACCCAAACGTGCTCAACAGCGCCACCCTCATGGACCGACATCCGTCCCTAACAGGCGCCTACGTTGACGCCTCGTTTCACAGGCGACTGTAGCAAGGCGGTTCGCCTCTCGGAAGGCGCGCACTTGCGCCGCGAACGATGAGCAGTACGTTCACCTCCCAGTTAGGCGCCGGGGTCTAGAGTCGGTTTTATGGACGCTCGAATCGAAAAAAGCGGACGAGACTTGGTGGCGCCCCCGACGGTGCTGACCGAGGCCCGTCTGGCCAAGTACGCCATCGGACAGGTCGTCCGGCACCGGCACTATCCGTTCCGCGGCGTGATTTTCGACGTCGATCCGACGTTCGCCAACACCGAGCAGTGGTGGCTGTCGATCCCGGAGGAAATCCGCCCGCGCAAGGACCAGCCGTTCTACCATCTGCTGGCCGAGAACGACGAGAACGCCTACGTCGCCTATGTCTCGGAGCAGAACCTGATGCCTGACGACAGCGGCGAGCCGGTCGGCCACCCGCAGGCCGCCCTGATTTTCGAATCCTTCGAAGAGGGGCACTACGTGCTGCGCCCGCGGATCAGCCACTAGGCCAGCAGCAAGGCCGTTCCTCCAGTCGCGGCCCGAACGAAATCTTTATCCGCCGAACTTCGATTTTCCGGCACAGTTCGAACGGAAGTTTCGCGGCGACACGCTCATTCTACCGACATGAGCGCAGACGGTTTCAGCATCACCCCGCCGCCCGAAGCCCGGGCCGATTGGACGATCGACCAGGATTGGGCGAGCTACACTCAGGCCGAGCATCAGGTCTGGATGACGCTCTATGAGCGCCAGGCGCAGTTGTTGCCCGGCCGCGCCTGCGATGCGTTTCTGCACGGCCTCGATGCACTGGACCTGCATCGCGGCGGCATCCCCGATTTCGCACGCATCAACGAGGAACTGCGCAAGCTGACCGGCTGGTCCGTGGTCGCCGTGCCCGGCCTGGTCCCCGACGACGTATTCTTCGACCACCTGGCCAACCGCCGATTCCCGGCCGGCCGCTTCATCCGCAAGCCGCACGAACTCGACTACCTGCAAGAACCGGACGTCTTCCACGACGTGTTCGGCCACGTGCCGATGCTGACCGACCCCATCTTCGCCGACTACATGCAGGCCTATGGCGAGGGCGGACTGAAGGCGCTCGGCCGCGGTCAGTTGCACAATCTGGCGCGGCTCTACTGGTACACGGTCGAATTCGGCCTCATGGAGACGCCGCAGGGCCTGCGGATCTACGGGGCCGGTATCGTCTCGAGCCGATCGGAATCGATCTTCGCGCTCGACGATCCCTCCCCCAACCGGATCGGGTTCGACCTTGAGCGGGTCATGCGCACGCCCTACCGCATCGACGACTTCCAGCAGGTCTACTTCGTCATTCCGTCGCTGAAGGCGCTGCGGGAGACGACGCTCGCCGACTTCACCGCCGTCTATGCGCGTCTGGAAAACGAGCCGGACATCGCCATCGACGCCATGGCGCCCGGGGACCGGATATTCACCTGCGGGACCCAGGCCTACGCCGAACGCGGCGGTCGACTGGCGGCCGGCTAGCCGCCGGCCTTCTCCCGATCGAACAGCGTCTGGAAGCCCTTCTGGATCTCCAGCCGCTGCTCGGGCGTGAAGACGCGGTAGCGTTGCGCCTTCGGCCCCGAGGCGGCTCCGATCTCCTGATCGGTGACGTAGATGAAGCGCCCCTGGAAGGCGCCCGTCACCGGCAGGCCGCTGGTGATCCGCAGCCCCTCCAGTTGAACCGCGCAGTTCTCCAGCGTGTCGATATTCGGAGCGATCGGGCGGAAGTCCGGCTTGCCATTCATGCCTTCGACCATGCGCCAGCAGACCCCGGGGTTAGTCGGCGCCGTCAGCGGCTTTTCGCATCCGGCGAGCAGCACGGGCGTCAGCAGAACCGGAAGAAGCCGTCGCATCGTCAGTAGTCCTTGCGCCAGCGGACGGCGAGCTTGCCGTCCCCCTGGCTGGCCAGCTTCGAGATGATGGAGAGGTTGCGGCCGAGTCGCCACTCCACCTGCGCGGAGGGGCCTTCGCGCCCGCCGCCCGTGATCTCCAGATAGACGTCGTCAGTCAGGTACTTGCCGCCCGATACGGTGACCCCGGACTCATCGCCGCCTGCAAGCGACAGCCGATCGAGGCCGGCGAAGGTGCGCAGGTTGCCCACCACGTCGAAGCCGCCGCCGCCCGCCAGCGACGACAGAGCCGAGGCCAGTTGGGCCGCTTCAAGCGGCGAGAGCTGCGAGGCCGAACGACCGAACAGCACCTGCGACAGCACCTCGTCATTGGGCAGGGTCGGCACCGAGGTCAGAGTGATCTCCGGCTTGGCCGCCGTGCCGCGGATCCGCACCACGGCGGTCAGCGAGGGGTCGTCCCGGGTGGCCGAAAGGTCGAGGCGGATGGCCTGCGGCGACGTCGCCAGATAGACCACGCCCCTGTCATCGAACTCGAAGCGCTTGCCGGCGAAGTCGTATTCGCCGCGCACGACGCGCGCCGTGCCCGACAAGGTCGGCCGTGAGGTGCTGCCCCCGACCTTGGCGTCGAGCGACAGTTCGACGTCCAGACCCTTGCCGCGCAGATAGATCCGCCGCGGGGCCTTGAGCGTGACATCGAGCGTCATCACCGCCCCGCGACGCGCCACCGGCTGCAGCGAACCAGACACGTCCGCCGGCTTGTTGCGCTCGATCACGTCCATGTTCACCACGCCCGAGCCGCCGGTGAGCTTGGCAGCAACGTCGGCCCGATCGATGGTCAGGTCGCCGGCCAACCGGACCTTGCCGTCCGCCGCTCGGTCGAGGGTCGCCTGCCCCGAGGCCGAAGCGGTCGCCAGGTCGTTGTCGATCAAGCGGAAGTTCTTGAGATCGAGCTTGAAGGTCGACTCTCCGTCGCGCAGCAGGCTGAGCCGGCCCGACCCGGCCAGCGAGCCGCCATGCCCATCGCCGCCGCTCGCCTGCACGATGTTCACCGCGTTGTCGGCCAGGGTCGCGCGCAAGGTCACGTCCGCCAGGACGAGACCCGTGGCGCCGTCGGAGAACCGGCCGTTGTCGACCTCGGCCTGTCCGACCGCGCGCGGATCGGCCAGCGTGCCGCTGAGCGTCCCTTGCATCTGCACGTGCCCAGCCAGTTCGCGCTCGCCTCCGACCAGCAGGTCCCAGAGCGGCTTGACCTCCCCGTCTGCGAAGAAGGTGCCTCGCATCGGCCGGGTGCGGGCGATCGCAATCCGGAACGGGCTGGCGCTGGTCTCGGCCGGCAGGACGACCTCGGCGTTCGCCCGCAACCCATGCTCGTTGGTGACGGCGGCGTCGATCTCAAGCGCCTCGTCCGAGAGCTTTGCCTTGAGCACCCCGTCCAGGCCCTGCTCGCGCGGCGAGCCCCTGCCCCGCGCATCGTCCAGCTTGGCTTCCAAGGTTCCGTCCAGACGTCCGCCGCGGCCTGACAGGACAAGCGTGCCGTCGGCGCGGCCGTTCAGGTCGGCGTTCACCAGGCCCAGGCCCAGTCGCTGGACTTGCGCGCGGATTTCCGCGCCGTCCTTCTCAAGGCTGGCGTCGAGGTCGATCCTGCCTCCGTCCGACGCCGCGAGCCGCAGACTCGCACTGCGCTCGGCGCCGCCGAAGCGCAGGATCGCCGGCTCCAGGGTCTTCATGTTGCGTCGCCCGTAGGCCCCGTCGCCTGCGAAGGTCAGCTCGTAGCCGGGTTCCTGCGCCGTCAGGACGCCGGCCCCGTCCAGCCGCCAGCGCTCGCTCGCGGACACCCCCTGGAGGCGGGCCTGATAAGGCAGCCGCGACAGAGGCCCATCGGCCGTGATCGCCCCGTTGCGCACGGCAAAGCGTGAGCCGGGCAGAACCGCGTCGCTGGCGGTCAGGTTCAGGGTCGCGCGCGCTCCGCCGGCCGCATCGACGATCTTCACCGAACCTGCGACCGCCCCGCCATCAAGGAAGGCCCCCTTGACCACCCGCACCTTGAGATCGGCGCCGGAAGGCGTCGCCTTCCGAAGCGAGATTGAGCCGCTTGCGGTCAAGCCGCCGGCGTCCAGTGACAAGTCGCTGAGGTCGACGCCGCCGCGCGGAAAGCTGAAGGCCGAACGGGCCGCCGCCGGGCCGTATTCGCTGGCGGCCGTCAGCGCGACGACCCCGCTGGAGCCGCCGGCGCCACGCATGAAACTCAAGGTCAGCTTGGCGTTCTTCAGCGGCAAGCGCGGCAGGTCGATGGCCTCGATGTCGGCAAGCAGATCCGCCCGCGGCGCCGAGGGCTTGCCGGTGACGGCGCCTGTGCCGCTGGCCTTGCCGCTGATTTCGACGGGACCGGCGCGGAACGGCCCGCTGGCGGACCAGTCGAGCTTGAAGCGCATCGCGCCGGTCTCGTCCAACACCCCGGCCGTGCTGGCCTTGATTGCGGCCCCATCGAGGTTCCCGCTCGTGATCGATATCTTGCGTCCGGCCACGTCCGCGCGCGCCTGCAGGCGCGGCGAGGCGCCCAGCAGGCGGTCAAGTTCGGAGAAACCTGAAGCAAAGCGCGCGCCCTTGGCGTCGAGCGTCAGGGCCCAGGGCTTACCTGCGCCGCCCTGGCTGGCCGACCAGTCCGCGGTCACCGCACCGCTGGCGCCAGGCCGCGCCGCCGCCAGGTTCGTAAACGACGCCGCCCCCTTGAAGTTGAGACCGCCGAGAAGACTGCGGCCGCCGCTGGCGTCGACTTTCAACCCGACTCCGCTTGCTTCGATCTTGCGCAGCATCAGGCGTCCGTCGGCCAGCCGCGCAGCGTCGACGGCGGCGGTTGGGCGCGCGCCGAGCAGCGCCGCCGCGAGGCCAGAGCCGCGCCCGCCGGCGCCGGCGATCCGCGCCTCGAGCGCCAGCACCTTGTCCTTGCGCGTGAGTTCGAACGGGCCTGAAACCCGGTCGAGACCGTAAGCGCCGAGCTGCAACCGCGCGACATCCGCGGTCCCGACCAGCCGCAGATCATCCAAAGTCCCGGTCAGCACGCCATCGACACGACCGAGCCCCATGGACGGCCCGCCGGTGACCTTCGATAGCTCCCGGGCCGAGGCCGTCAACACCACCCCCTGGGGCCCGGTACGCCGCTCACCTAGGTTGGACTTGCCTTTGGCCGTCACAGCGACGTTGTCCGAGGTCAGGTCGGCCTCCAGGTCGAACAACCCCTGCCCCGCCTTACGCCCCGTCACAGCGAACTGCACCTGCGGCCCAAGCCGGGCCACCAGCGGCTGGGTGTGGGTCGAGGCCGCGAGCTCGACGCGGCCCTGCGCAGATCCGCCGTCCGGGCCCCAGACCCCTGACGCGTCGACCGGGCGGCTAGTCCCGCTCTCGGCGAGCGCAGAGAACCGGCCGGTCGATGCCTCGCCCTTGGCCTTGACGTGCAGCAGGAACGGACGATCGGGCGCGAGGCCGAGAGTTCCGGCCAGTGCGCCGCCCTTGGCCTCCCGCGCGTCGGCCTCAAGGACCAGCGGCCGCCCGCCTCCCAGATCGAACTTGACGTCGAGACGGTCCCCCGGGTGAAGCACGCTCGCCGCCTTCGCCGCTCCCCGCTGACCGCCATTGCGCCGCATCAGCTCGATCGACGCGTCGACGTCGTAGACCCCTCGGGTCCGCGCCAGTTCCGGCATCAGTTCGACCCGCCCGACCGCGCGATCGATGACCACGTCGATCGGCATGCCCGCCGACGGTCGCTTGGGCTCGGTCACCGGCCGGCGATAGACGATCAGGTGCTCGGCGGTCACGTTGGTGGCGTGGAAGCGACGCCCGAGGATGTCGCCGAAGGTCCAGGCCAGGCGGAGGTTGCGGCCCTCGAGCCAGACCCCCTTGGGGTCGCGGATGACCACCCGCCGCACGCTGAAGTCACGCCAGATGTCGCCGCTCAGCCCTTCGACATAGAGGCGGCCGAAGCGGCCGACTTTGAGGCCGTTGGCCCGCGCCTCGATGATCGAGCGCCCTTGAGGCGACAGGGCCCCGTATCGCCCGGCGAGCAACGCCGCTCCGGCCAAGACCACGAGCAGCGCGCAGACCACCAGCGCGGCCAGTCCCCACCGCCGGCGGGACTTTTTCCTCGGCGCGGCCGGCGCCTCCTCGATCTCGTTCGGGGTCTCGCTCAAAAGCTCTGCCCGATGCTGAGATAGATCTGGAATGAGGGGTCGCCCTCGCGCTGGTCGAGCGGGACCGCGATGTCCGCCCGGATCGGGCCGAAGCCCAGGTCGTAGCGAACGCCTACCCCAACGCCGACGCTGAAATCGTCGCCCGTCGGAAATTCACTGGCGCCTACCGCGCCTGCGTCCACGAACGCGACCACGCCCCAGCGTTCGCCGACCTTCTGGCGCAGCTCCAGCGAGGTCTCGAGCAGCGAGATTCCGCCTTCGGGGGTGTTGTCGATGTCGCGGGGTCCTATGGCCTGATAGGCATAGCCGCGGACGGATCCGCCGCCGCCGGCGTAGAACCGGCGGGACGCCGGCACCTCGGGGATGCTGCCGCCGACCATCGCTCCGGCCTTGAGGCGACCGGCCAGAACAGTGCGCGCCTTCGCTCCGAACGGGATGTACGCTGTGCCCTGGCTCTGCACCTTCAGGTAGGCCATGTGCTCGTCGCCGATCAGGTATGTCGGCTCGGCCCGGACATCCAGACGCCAGCCACGCTTGGGATCCAGCGGGTCGTCGGAGCGGTCGAGAGCGCCAGCTGCGAGGCCCGCCAGAGTGACGAGATTGTCCCCGAGCGACGAGACCAGGATCGTCTGCTTTTCCTCGACCTTGCCATAGTCGATCGACCCGCCAAGCGTGACGTAGGACGTCTTACGAAAACGGCGGGTCACGTCGGCGCGGATGCCGACCCCGGTTTCATCATAGGCGTCGGTGCGGTTCGAATAGGCGCCGCCGCCGGCCTTGAACGTCTGTTGAGGGCGGCGCCAGTGAGGCAGCGTCAACTCCGCGCCCAGCCGACTGTCAATGTTCGAGGCTCGGGCCAGCATCGCCAGGGTGTCTGCCCGGCCGAGCAGGTTGTAGCGCGTCCAGCGAGCGTCCGCGCCAAGGCCCTCGGTGGTCGAGTAGCTGGCCCCAAGTTCCAGCGTCCGCGACTTCCGGTCGGCCAGGCTCAACAGAATCGGACGGCGGCCATCCGGCTCGGCCTGGTCCTTGGGCGCCAGCGAGACGGTGACTGAGTCATAGACCCCTGTGTCGAGCAGGCGTCGCTCAAGCTCGCCGACATCCTCCGGGTCGTAGACGTCGCCGGCGCTCCAGGGCGCGAGGCTATCGAGCCAGCCCCTGCGGCTGCGGCCGGTTTCGCCGACAATCTTCAGCCCGCCCAGATGCACCAGTTCGCCCGCTGCGATCTTGTACGTCGGGCGCACGGTCCTGTCGGCGTGGTCGACGATGACCTCGCGCGGCTGGGCCGCAGCGTCCGCATAGCCGCGCTTCTGCACAGCCGCGACGATGCGGCCCTCGGCATTGATCACGTCCACAGCGCGGCCGGGCGCACCAGTGGCCAGGCCCATCACCACTTCGCCCGATTGCCGAACGCTCTCGATCGGAGCCGGGGCTATCCAATCGATCTGCGGGTCCGAGAGGGTGAAGCGCGGGCCCGGCGTCACGCGCACGATGGCGGTCGGCGGGTCGCCGTCACCGACGTCCGGCTCCACTTCGTAGGCGTAGTAGCCTTCGGACCGCAGCACCGCGATCGCATCCTCGCCTGCGTCGTTCGCCCGGCGGCGCGCCTCGAAGCGATTGGCGATGGGTTTGTCGGTCTCGCCGACGGCGCGGTCGATCGCCTCGCGCAGGTCGCGGTCGAGCTGTCCCTCGATAGTCGCGCGCGGGGATTCGGCCCGGGCTGTCCCAGACACGCAAATGGCCGCCGAGGCGGCGACCGCGACGACCAATCGTCCCACGCCAATCCTTTCATAAGCGCCCCATCTATCGGTGTAGCCCGCGTCGCGCTCGCCTGTCACCCACCAGCGATCGACGAAGGCGCCGCCGCCGCAGGCGCCCATATGCCCAATTCGCAGGCGCCTACGCCCAGGGGGCCATCGAGGTCGGATTTCCAGCTTCAATCGCCCTCGCCTCTCCTACGCTTTCCTGGCGAACCGCAGGAAAGGGCTGGCGGGTGGAGTACGGCGTGGCGATCCAAAACCCTGATTGCGCAACGGGCCTGCAGGCGGCCCCGTCGCCGACCACGCCCTACGACGAGATGCTGACCCTCGCAGGGGGCGTGCGCGACCATTATGCGGGCCTGCATCAACGCATCGCGACCCTCGCCCCGGCCGAGATGGCCGAGCGCCAAAGGACCCTGGAACGCTACTTCCTGCTCCAGGGCATCACCTTCACGGTCTATGGCGGCGAGAGCAGCACCGAGCGGATCATTCCGACGGACCTCCTGCCCCGCATCATCCCGGCCGCCGAGTGGGAGCGGATCGAGGCTGGCCTGACCCAGCGCCTGCGCGCGCTGAACATGTTCCTCGCCGACATCTACGGCGCCCAGCAGATCCTGATGGACGGCGTGGTTCCCCGCGAACTGGTGCTGGGCGCACCCTCCTACCGCCGCGAGATGCAGAACCTCTATGTCCCCCACGAGGCCTACGCCAACGTCTGCGGCTCGGACCTGATCCGCCAGCCGGACGGCGCCTTCGCCGTGCTGGAGGACAATCTGCGCGTCCCCTCGGGCGTGTCCTACATGCTGGCCAACCGGGAGGCTTCGCGGCGCACCTTTCCCGGATCGTTCCGCCAGGCCGGCGTGCGAGCGATCGACCGGTATCCCGACCTCCTCCTCACGACCCTGAAAAGCATGGCGGCCGACTGGCGGCCGAACCCTCAGATCGTGGTGCTGACTCCGGGCGTCTACAACTCGGCCTACTATGAACACGCTTATCTCGCGCGATTGATGGGGTGCCCGCTGGTTGAGGGCCGCGACCTCGTAGTGCACGACAACATGGTCTACATGCGCACCACGACCGGCCTGCGACGGATCGACGTGATCTATCGCCGGGTCGACGACGACTTCATCGATCCCCTCACCTTCCGCCGCGACTCGGCGCTGGGCTCGGCCGGCCTGTTCAACGCCTACCGCGCCGGCAACGTGGTGATCTGCAACGCGCCAGGCACCGGCGTCGCCGACGACAAGGCCGTCTACGCCTACGTCCCGGCGATCATTCGCTACTATCTCGGCGAAGACGCGATCCTGCCGAACATCGAGACCTATCTGTGCCGCGAGCCGGCGCAGCTGTCCCACGTCCTGGCCAACCTCGACAAACTGGTGGTCAAGGCGGTCGGCGCCTCGGGCGGCTACGGCATGCTGGTCGGACCGCACGCCAGCCGCAAGGAGCGCGAGGCGTTCGCCACGGCCATCGCCGCCGATCCGGCCAACTACATCGCCCAGCCGACCATCCAGCTGTCGACCGCCCCCTGCCTCGTCGACGGCGAGATCGAGCCGCGCCACGTCGACCTGCGCCCCTTCATCCTGTCGGGCGACAAGATCGTGGTCACGCCCGGCGCCCTGACCCGGGTCGCCCTGAAGAAGGGATCGCTGGTCGTCAACTCCAGCCAGGGCGGCGGCTCCAAGGACACCTGGGTCCTGGAATCGGCGCCGACAGGAGCCCAGCCATGATGCTCGCCCGCGTGGCCGACAGTCTCTACTGGATCGGCCGCTACGTCGAACGCGCCGAGCATCTGTGCCGGCTCAGCGACGTCATGCTCAACGCCACCCTGGACCGCAACGAGGCCGCGGGCTTGGTTTCGCGCATCGTGCTTTCGGCCGTCGGCGACGCTGAGCTGCACAGCGCCGACGATCCCTATCAGCTCGCCCTGGCGCTTGCCCTCGACCGGCATGACGGCGGCTCGATCGTGTCCTCGCTGGCCCGCGCCCGCGAGAACGCACGCCAGGTCCGCGACCAGATCACCACCGAAACCTGGGAGCGCCTCAACATGCTCCATCTACGGGTCATGGCGAGCGATGCGGCACGCGCTTTCGGCGACGGCCCGTCGGCGTTCCTGCACGACATCATCGCCGACCTCCACCTCTTCAAGGGCGCCGCCGACGCGACGATGAGTCATGGCGAGGGCTGGCGGTTTCTGCTGCTCGGCGTCTACCTCGAACGCGCGCAGCTCATCGGTCGCCTGCTGGAGGCATGCTTTGGACTGCGCCGGGCGCCCGAGGACCACATGGCGCTGATGGGCGTACTGCGGATGAGCTGCGCGCTCGAGCCGTACCTGCGCCGCTTCACCGCCGACGTCCAACCGCGCAAGGTGCTGGAGTTCCTGCTGCTCGACGAGGAGTTTCCCCGCTCGATGCGCTTCTGCACGGCGCGCATCGAAGAATATCTAAGCTCCGCCGCGCGGCATGCGGACGCCGGCGGCCACTCGCCGCCGGAGCGACTGGCCGGGCGGCTGCGCGCGCGCCTGCAGTACGCCGACATGGACGACGGCGCCGGTGGCCTGATCTCCAGCGTGCTGGAGGACTGCGCCGCGCTGCATCAGTCGATCTACGACACCTTCGTCGCCTATTCCCTGGAAACCCGGCTGCCGGCCTAGGACCCAATCGCCCCATGCTTCTCGAAGTCCGGCACGTCACCCAGTACCACTACGCCGAACCCGTGCGCGAAAGCGTCATGGAGGTCTGGATGCAGCCGCAGAAGACCCCTCGCCAACGGCTGGTGTCGTTCGACCTCGACATCGATCCGGCCGCGCAACTGTTCTCCTACGCCGATCCGTTCGGCAACGCCGTCTATCACTTCGACGTTCCCCAGCCCCATGAGCGCCTGCGAATCGTGGCCAACGCCGCCGTCGAGACCCAGGCCCCGCCCACGCCGCCTGACAGCCTCGATCACGGCGAATGGGATCGCCTGCGCAGCGACTTCGTTCGCGGCGAGAACTTCGACTTTCTGACCCTCGGCGGTTTCGCCGCCGAGACCGACGCGCTGCGCAACTATGTCGCCGAGCACCGCCTGGACGATTTGCGGAGGCGCGATCCGCTCAATGCAGTGCGCGCCCTCTCCGAGGCCATCTACACCTCATTCGACTACGAGCCTGGCGTCACCCATGCCGACAGCCCGATCGACCTGGCCTTGGGCGCAGGCCGCGGCGTCTGCCAGGACTTCGCTCACATCATGATCGCCATCTGCCGCAGCTGGGGCGTACCGGCCCGCTATGTGTCGGGCTATCTCTTCACCGATCGCCAGGCCGGGGATCGCTCGGATCCGGACGCCACCCATGCCTGGGTCGAGGTCTTCCTGCCGTCGCTGCGCTGGGTCGGGTTCGATCCGACCAACAACGTGATGGCCGGCGAGCGCCACATCGCCGCCGCCGTGGGCCGCGACTACAACGACGTGCCGCCTTCACGCGGGGTCTACAAAGGCGACGCCGAGAGCCAGCTGGCGGTCGGCGTCTCCGTCAGGCGCGCCCGCGTCGCCCCGACCGAGCCCGAGTTCATCCGCATGGCGCAGCCGTCCTTCGCGCGAGGCGGACGGCGGCGGCCGGCCGGCGTCCCCGCCTACGACCAGCAACAGCAACAGCAACAGCAACAGCAACAGTAGGGAGACGCTGACGGCCGCTAGGCCGGAAAGACGTAGGCGCGTCCGACCGAAAGATTGAGCTGCGCACCCGGCCTCAAGTCGGCCACCGCCTGGCGGGCGAAGGCCGCCTCCAGGCGCAGGCCGCCCGGCGTCGTCCCGTCGATCCGCGCGACCGCGCCCTGCGGGGCGATGTGGTTGGCGACGAATCCGAAGGTCGCCTCCCCCGCCGCCGGCGACAGCACCAGCTCATGCGGCCGCACATAGGCGACCGCGGCGCCGTCGGCCACGCCAGTGGCGGCGAACTGGACGTCGCCATTCCGGAACCGCCCGCCCCTCACCTCGCCCTCAAGGCGGTTGGACTCGCCGACGAAGCCCGCGACAAAGGCGCCGCTCGGATCGTCGTGGATCTCCTGCGGGGTTCCGACCTGCTCGATCGCGCCCTGGTTCAGGATCGCCACGCGGTCGGCCAGTTCCAGCGCCTCCTCCTGGTCGTGGGTCACGAAGATCGTCGTGACGCCGGTGGCGTCGTGGATGCGGCGCAGTTCCTTGCGCAGCGACTTGCGGACGGTGGCGTCGAGGGCCCCGAACGGCTCGTCGAGCAACAGCACGCTGGGGTTCACCGCCAGCGCCCGCGCCAGGGCGACGCGCTGGCGCTGGCCGCCCGATAGCTGGGCCGGGTAGCGCTTGCCCAGGTCGCCCAGTTCGACCAGCCGCAGCAGCTCGTCGACGCGCTCGGCGATCTCGGCCTTGCCCGGCTTGGCCGCGCCCTTGCGCACGTCCAGGCCGAAGGCGACGTTCTTGGCGACCGTCATGTGGCGGAACAGCGCATACTGCTGGAACACGAAGCCGACCTGCCGCGCCGCGGCGCCGGCATAGGTCATGTCCTGGTCGCCGTAGAGCACCTGACCGCTGCTGGGGAACTCCAGCCCGGCGATGACGCGCAGCAGAGTGGTCTTGCCCGAACCAGATGGCCCCAACAGCGCCAGCAGCTCGCCGTCCGCGATCTCGAGGCTGACGCTGTTGAGCGCCGGATACCGCCCAAAGGTCTTCTCCACCGAACGGATGGAAATGGTCATTTGCAGCGTCTCGCGATCAATGGCGGCCCGGCCGCGACGGCGGCTGGGCGATTTCAAGCAGGGTCTTCAGCACCAGGGTGACGACCGCCAGGAAGCAGAGCAACGCCGCGACGGCGAAGGCGCCGACGAAATCGTACTCGTTGTAGAGGATCTCCACATGCAGCGGCATGGTGTTGGTCAGGCCGCGGATATGGCCCGAGACCACCGACACCGCCCCGAACTCGCCCATGGCGCGGGCGTTGCAGAGCAGGACGCCGTAGAGCAGACCCCAGCGGATGTTCGGCGCCGTCACGCTCCAGAACGTGCGCAGACCCGAGGCGCCCATGGACACGGCCGCCTCCTCCTCGTCCACGCCCTGCTCCTGCATCAACGGTATCAACTCGCGGGCCACGAACGGGAAGGTCACGAAGATCGTCGCCAGCACGATGCCGGGGACGGCGAAGATGATCTTGATGTCGTGGTCGATCAGCCAAGGCCCGAACCAGCCCTGGGCGCCGAACACCAGCACGTAGATCAGGCCGGCGACCACCGGCGACACCGAGAACGGCAGGTCGATCAGGGTGATCAGGAACGGCTTGCCCGGAAACTCGAACTTGGCGATCGCCCAGGACGCGCAGACCCCGAACACGATGTTGAAGGGCACCGCGATCGCCGCCGTGATCAAGGTCAGCTTGATCGCTGCACGGGCGTCCTCGGTCCCGATCGCCTCCAGGGCGGCCGGCAGCCCCTTGCGCAGGGCCTCGAAGAACACGGACACCATCGGCAGGATCAGCACCGAAGCCAGGAAGGCCGCGACAATCGCCAGGACCAGAGCTTTCGCCCACGGCGGGTCTTCAGTGGGGTGACGCAGCCGGCTCATGCGGCGAGCCTCCGCGCCCAAGCCTGGACCGCGTTGATGACGAACAGCATGAGGAACGAGACCGAAAGCATCACCACGGCGATCGTCGCGGCCCCTGCATAGTCATACTGCTCGAGTTCGATGATGATCAGCAGCGGCGCGATCTCTGATTTGTAGGGCATGTTGCCGGCGATGAAGATCACCGAGCCGTATTCGCCGACCGCTCGGGCGAAGGCCAGGGCGAAACCGGTCAGCCAGGCTGGCGCCAACGCCGGCAGGATCACCCGGGCGATGGTGTCGAAGCGCGTGGCGCCGAGGCTGGCGGCCGCCTCCTCAACGTCCGCGGCCAGATCGCGCATCACCGGCTCCAGCGTGCGCACCACGAACGGCAGGCCAATGAAGGTCAGGGCCACGATGACGCCCAGCGGCGTATAGGCGACCTTGATCCCGGCCGGGGCCAGCAGCCCGCCGATCCAGCCATTGGGCGCGTAGAGAGTGGCGAGCGCGATGCCAGCGACCGCTGTCGGCAAGGCGAACGGCAGGTCGATGATCCCGTTCACCAGGCTTTTGAAGGGAAACTGATAGCGGACCAGCGCCCAGGCGGTCAGCAGTCCGAAGACGCCGTTGATCAAAGCGGCGATCAAGGCCGCGCCGAACGATAGCCGATAAGCGGTCAACGCACGCTCGTTGAAGGCGGCCTGCAGAAACTCCGAGGCCGACTGCTCCGACGCCTTCAGCCCCACCGCCGACAGGGGGATGAGTACAATCAGCGACAGGAGCGCCAGCGTCAGGCCCATGGTCAGCGTAAAGCCAGGGATCGCCGATCGTCGCCGGATCCACGGCCTTCGTGACGCGACGGGTTCGGTCGGCGAGGTCGCAGTCATCGTTACAGCCCCGGTTCAGACGCATAAACGCCGAGACGCCGAGTTCGCTGCGTCCGGTCAGGGCGCTTGGCTAATTCCCAGCGCGCCCATCGACAATATAGTTTTTCTTACACCCGGAAATGAAAGGCTAAGCCATTGTGCGTTATCGCTGGCCGGCGAACGCGGGGGACGGCGGCTTTGACCTGGCTCAGCCTTGAAGACCTTTTGACCCTGGCCCGGCGCCAAACCGTCGAAATGCTCATCTTTGGCGTGACGTTCGCCCTGATCGGACTGCTCCTGCGTCGGTTTCCAGGCAGGGCGAAGCTGTCTGAGACACGCATCAATGTGGTCATCTACGTCCTCGACCTGCTGTTCGTGGCGCCGCTCATCCTGGCGGCCTTCATCGCACTCGATCCGATCCTGTCGCGGGCGCCGCTCGCCTTCATCTGGAGCGCGGCCGGGCACGGAGGCACGGCGTTGGCCGTCCTGGTGATCGGCGATCTGATCGGCTACTGGCGCCATCGACTGCAGCACAGCCCGGCCCTGTGGCCGGCGCACGCCATTCACCACAGCGACCGCGAACTCTCCTGGTTCAGCCTGAACCGCATGCATCCGGTCGACCGCCTCGGCACGGCGCTCGACACCGTACTTCTGGCCGCGCTCGGCTTTCCGGCATGGGCTCTGGGCCTCAACGGCCTGGCCCGGCACTACTACGGCTATCTGATCCACGCCGACGTGCCATGGACCTTCGGCAAGCTGGACCTGATCCTCAATTCCCCTGCCATGCACAGATGGCATCACTCACGCGATGTTCACGGCAAGAACTTCGCGACCCTGTTCTCGCTGTGGGACCGCCTATTCGGCACCTACTTCGCCCCGGGGCCTTGCGAGGGCGCCTTGGGCGTGGACGCCGACATGGGCAAGGGCGCGCTCGGCCAGTACCTCTATCCGTTTCATGCTTGGGCAGGGAGCCTGCGTCGCCTGGCCGTCGGCGCCAGGACCAGACAATGAATGGTAGGCCGGGTGAGGTTCGAACTCACGACCATTCGATTAAAAGTCGAATGCTCTACCACTGAGCTACCGGCCCACGTCGCCGCGGGCGGCGGCGAAGAGGCGCGGACCATATGCGGGCGGCCTGCCGGGAGCAAGAGCGCTGCAGCAGCTTTCCAACAGGTTCCACCGCCCCTAAGCATCGGGGCCATGCGCAACATCGTTTCCGCCCTGATTCCGACCCTGCTGCTTTGCGGCTGCGTCACGGCGCCGGCCGATGGGTCGGACAAAATCCAGACCACGTCCGAGGCCAAACGCGAGAGCATGCAGGGCGCGGTCTCGGCGCCGCTGCGCGACGTTAATCTGCTGCAGACCAAGATCCCGACGGTGCTGCTGGAAGCGATGGCCGATCCATATCAACGACCGCACGCCGCCACGTGTGAGGCCATCGCTGCGGCGATCCTGCCGCTGAACGGCGCCTTGGGGGCCGATCTCGACGAACCCGCCGTCGACGAGGACGACCTCATGGATCGCGGCAAGGGGGCGGCGCTGGGCGCGGTCGCCGGCCTGGCCTCCGACGTGATTCCCTTCCGCGGGTGGGTGCGCAAGCTCTCGGGGGCCGAGCGGCACGACAGCCTCGTCACCGCCGCCATCACCGCCGGCGGCGTGCGCCGCGCCTATCTGAAGGGCCTCGGCGAGGCGCGCGGCTGCCCTCCGCCGGCCACCCCTTCGCACATCCTGACCGGCACTCCGGTCAAGTCCCAGGAGCTGAAGCCTCGCTATCCCGTGCGCTGACGGGCTTTGAAATCGCGCCGGAACTGCTCGAACCGGCCTTCGGCGATCGCCGCCCGCATTGCGGCGGTCAGCGCCTGGAAGTGGGCGATGTTGTGCCAGGAGAGCAGCACCTGACCGAGGATCTCCTCGGCCTTCACCAGGTGGTGCAGATAGGCCTTCGAGTAGTGTGACGAGGCCGGGCAATCGCTGGCTTCGTCCAGCGGCGTATCATCTTCGGCGAAGCGGGCGTTCTTCAGGTTGATCGAGCCTTCCCAGGTCCAGGCCTGACCATGGCGGCCCGAGCGGGTCGGCAGCACGCAGTCGAACATGTCGACCCCGCGGGCGACGGCCTCGACCAGGTCGATCGGCTTGCCCACGCCCATAAGGTAGCGCGGTCGGTCCGCCGGCAGCATGGCCGGCGCGTAGTCGAGCACCTCGCACATGGCTTCATGGCCCTCGCCGACCGCCAGTCCGCCCAGGGCGTAGCCGTCAAAGCCCGTCTCGATCAGGCGCTCGGCCGATTCCTTCCGCAGGTGCTCGAACGTCGAGCCCTGCTGGATGCCGAACAGCGCCTGCGCCTCGCGCGCCCCGAAGGCGTCTTTCGAGCGCTTGCCCCAGCGGGCCGAGAGCTGCATCGCCTGGCGCGCCCGTCCCTCCTCCGCCGGCCATGCCACGCACTCGTCGAGCTGCATGACGATGTCAGAGCCGAGCAAGTCCGCCTGAATCTCGATGGACCGCTCGGGGGTCAGGACGTGCTTGGAGCCGTCGATGTGGCTCTGGAAGGCCACGGACTCTTCGGTGACCTTGGCGATCTTGGACAGCGACATGACCTGGAAGCCGCCGGAGTCCGTGAGGATCGGGCGATCCCAGCGCATGAACCTGTGCAAGCCGCCCAGTCGCGCGATGCGTTCGGCCGTCGGCCGCAGCATCAGGTGGTAGGTGTTGCCCAGGATGATGTCGGCGCCGGTCGCGCGCACCTGATCGACGGTCAGGGCCTTCACCGTCGCAGCGGTGCCGACCGGCATGAAGGCCGGCGTACGGATGTCGCCGCGCGGCGTCTTGAGCACGCCGGTCCGCGCCGCGCCATCGGTCGCGGCGATCTCGAAGGGGAATGCGGCCACTAGTTGGCTCTCCAGAGCAGGCTGGCGTCGCCGTAGGAATAGAATCGGTAGCCGCTGGCGATCGCGTGGGCGTAGGCGCCGCGCATGGCGTCCAGACCGGCAAAGGCGCTGACCAGCATGAACAGGGTCGACTTCGGCAGATGGAAGTTGGTCATCAGGCCGTCGGCGGCGCGGAAGCGATAGCCGGGCGTAATGAAGATCGCGGTCTCGTCGGCGAAGGGCCGCACGATCCCGTCTTCGCCGGTCGCGCTCTCGACCAGACGCAGCGAGGTCGTGCCGACGCAGACGACGCGGCCGCCAGCGGCCTTGGCGGCGTTCAGCGCGTCGGCGGTCCCCGCATCCACCTCGCCATACTCCGCGTGCATGCGGTGTTCCGACAGGTTTTCAGTCTTCACCGGCAGGAACGTGCCGGCGCCGACGTGCAGGGTCACGAATTGCAGCGTGACGCCCATCGCCTTGAGCTCGTCCAGTAGTCGCGGCGTGAAGTGAAGGCCCGCGGTCGGCGCGGCGACTGAGCCTTCCTCGTCGGCGTAGACGGTCTGGTAGTCGGCCCTGTCCTGTGCGTCCTCGCCGCGCTTGGCGGCGATGTAGGGCGGCAGGGGCATGGCGCCGCGTTCGGCGATCGCCGCATCGAGGTCCGGCCCCGCCAGATCGAAGCCGAGGATCACTTCGCCCCCCTCGCCCTTCTCGATCACGGTGGCGTCGAGCACGCCCAGCAGGCAGGCCCGATCATCAGTCGAACCGAAGCGCACCCGATCGCCCGGCGCCAGCTTCTTGCCCGGCTTCATGAACGCCGCCCAACGCGACGGCGACAGGCGCTTATGCAGGGTCGCCTCGACTGCGACGTTCGAACCTTCGCGCACCCGCCGGCCCTTCAGCCGGGCCGGAATCACCCGGGTGTCGTTGAGCACCAGCACATCGCCGGCCCGCAGCTGGGCCGGCAGGTCGGCGACGCTCAGGTCTCGCAGCGGCGCCCCGGGCGAAACCAGGAGCATGCGCGCGGCGTCGCGCGGGTTCACCGGCCGTAGAGCGATGCGGTCGTCGGGAAGATCGAAATCGAAGTCGGAAAGTTGCATGGACGCGCTTGAAGCGCACGGGCCGGCGCCCCCGTCAAGCGTCGCCGCGTGTAAGCTCGCCGCATGAGCTTTGTGCGATTCGTCCTCCGCGGCGTCGTCCTGCCGCTAGGCGCGGTTTCCGCCGCGGCCGCCATCATCGCGCAAGGCGGGCGCTTCAGCGCCCATCTCGACGTCCTCACCCATTTCGCGCCGGTCTATCTGGCTGGCGGCGCCGTCACGCTCGTGGCGGCGATCTTCGCGCACCGGCGGCTGCTTCCAGCCTTGCTCGGCGCGGCCGCGGTGATCGCCAGCCTGGCGCTGATGCTGCCTGAGTTCCTACGTCCCCAGACTGCTGCGATCGCCCCCGGCGCGCCCGGCCAGATCAAACTCATTCAGTTCAACATCGCCCGTGACAGCCAGGGCCTGGAGCAGCGGCTCGCCTGGCTGGCGGCCGAGGATCCCGACATCCTGGTCGTCGAGGATTCCCGCGCCATCTTCCAGACCGCGGTCACCCAGCGCCTGGGCCGGCAGATGGCCTGTGGCAAGACCTGCGAAGTCGCGATTTTCACGCGCACGCCCGCCGCACGCATCGAGGCCCCTCGGCGCGGCCGCAAAGGGCTGGGCCCGGCCATCACCATCGCGCACCTGGCCGGATCACAGGGCGATTTTCCCGTCGTCGGCGTTCACTACGGCTGGCCGACGGACGTGGAAGGGCACGCCGAGAACAGCGCCCGCCTGTTGCAGCTGATGAAAGACCAGCCGCGTGAGCGCGCGATCCTGGTCGGCGACTTCAACTCCACGCCCTGGTCGTTTGCCAGACGGCGTGAAGATGCCGCGCTGGGGATGGAGCGGCGCACCCACGCCCTGCCCACCTGGCCGGCCAACGGGCTGTTCGGCCTGGCGTTCCTGCCCATCGACCATGTTTACGCCGGATCGGCCTGGGACACGGTGTCGATCACCAGGGGCCCGCGGCTGGGCTCCGACCACTATCCCGTCGTGGCCGTGCTGGCCCCCAGGGCGAACTAGCCGATGCGTTCCCTTCGCCTGTTCTTCACCAGCCTGATGGCCCTGGTCGCGCTCGCCTGCGCCGGATGGGGCCTAGCGGCTCAGGGGGGGCGCTGGTCCGTCCGGCTGGACATCCTGACCCATTTCGCGCCGATGCTGCTGGCGCTTTCGCTACTCCCGGCGATCTATGGTCTGCTGTTCGAACGCCGCGGCGCGCGGTGGCTGCTGGCCAGCCTGTCGGGCGTGGCGATCGCCGCAAGCGCTCTGCTAATCGCGCCAGAATACCTGCGCCCAGCCAGCTCGCCGGCGCCCGAGGGCGCGCCCGGCCAGATCAAGTTGATCCAGTTCAACGCTTGGGAACGCAACGATCGCCCAGGCGAAAGCATCCAGTGGCTGAAGGCCCAGAACCCGGACATCCTCGTGGTCGAGGAAGCCAGCCTGATCGCCCCTGCCCTGAAGCGCGCCTTCCGCGGCTATCATGTCAGCTGCGGCGACTGCAGCGTGATCATTCTCTCCAAGGCCAGGCCGGTAACCCGGGACGTCCCGGTTCCCCCGTCCGCCGATGAGCTTCCGCCGCCGATCGCCGGAGCCACCTTCCGCGACAACCATGGCGAATTCAGCGTCTTCGGGACGCACTACGCGTGGCCGATCTACGGCGGTTGGCAGCAGGCGCAGGGCCGCCTGATCGCCGGCCTGCTGAACCGCTTCCCGAAGGAGCGGCTGATCCTGGTAGGCGACTTTAACTCCACGCCCTGGTCGTTCAGTCGCCGGCGCGAAGACACGATGTTCGGACTGGAGCGACGGACCCGGGCGCTGTTCTCCTGGCCCGCCGAGCGCGGCCCCGCCGGCATGGGCCTGCCGTTCGCCCTGCTGCCGATCGATCATGTCTATGCCGGGCCCGGCTGGCGCACCGTCCGCGCCGAACGCGGGCCGCGGCTGGGCTCGGACCACTACCCGGTGATCGTCACCCTGGCGCCGTCATCGTAGCGCCAGCCGCGCCTTGCGCAGCGCCTCGCGAAGCTCGTTCCGGCGGCTCAGGAACGCTCGCTCGCTTTCGTCACGGCGAAGTTCCAGGGCCCGTTTCTCCGCGCTGATCTCAGCCAGCTCGGCTGCATGGCGTGCAGCGGCGGCCTCCAGCTTGGCCTCGAGGTCAGCCACCCTGTGCAGTTGCGCCGGCGTCGGTCCGCAAGGTTTCTTGGGCGGCGCAGGCTTCGGCGGCGGAGGCGAAGGCCGCTGGGCCCCAACCGAGCGCTTGGGAATGAGCGGCGTCACCTTCGACGGCCGACGCAGCACCTGTCCCGGCTGCGCGCTGGCAGCCGTCACCAGTTCGGGATCGTCCGTCTCGCGCGCGCCGCCGGTCTGAAACAGGTCCTGATGCGCGCCCCAGGCCGCCAGCGCCTTGGCCCGCGAGGTGGCGGCCACGACATAGTCGTTGAAACCGTCCGAGGTGACGAAGACCTTCAACCGCGCCACCGAAGCCTCCCTCAGCTCAGCGACGCGAGCTCCCGGGTCAGATTGTCCCGCGCCTGGGCGTCCAGCCATTCGGCGAAGGCCGGATCGGGGAAGATAACCTGTGCGTCGAGAAAGCGTTGCAGCACGCCGGCCCGGCCCTTGCGCCAGAGATCGTCCGGCACGTGGGCGTACTCCTCCCGGACCGCCAGCGCGTAGGCGTCGTAACGGTCGGCCGGCGCGCCCAAGATCGCCAGGTCGATGGAAACCAGCAGTTCGCCGAGGCGGTCTTCCTCTTCGACCTCATGCCCCGCGGTCAGCATGATCAGCCGCGCGACTTCCTCGCGGGCGTGGATCGAGACCTCAAAGTCGCGCAGGTCCGCCTTGGCCATCTGCGCGCTCCTGGCCTCGTTGTCGGAGGCCGTCGGGTCATAGACAGCGTCATGCCACCAGATCGCATAGGTCAGGATCTGGCGCTCGGTGTCGGTCAGGTCGGGAACCTGATCGAGCAGCGCCAGGCACTGCTCGATATGGGCCCGAGTGTGGTAGCGGCGATGCGGCTGTGCATACGCCGCTTCCAGGTTCGGCGTCACGCGACGTCGGCGGCGACGCGCGAGGACACGATCTTGCCGGGCGCGCGCGGCGGCTCACCCTTGGGCAGCGCGTCGACTGCGTCCATGCCTTCGACCACTTCGCCCCAGACCGTGTACTGGCCGTCAAGGAAGGTGGCGTCGTCCAGGCAGATGAAGAACTGGCTGTTGGCCGAGTGCGGAGCCGAGGTCCGAGCCATCGAGCAGACGCCGCGGACGTGCGGCTCGCGCGAGAATTCGGCCTTCAGGTTCGGCTTGTCCGAGCCCGAGGTGCCGGTGCCGGTCGGGTCGCCGCCCTGGGCCATGAAACCGTCGATGACGCGGTGGAAGACCACGCCGTCATAGAAGCCCTCGCGCGACAGTTCCTTGATGCGCTCGACGTGGCCCGGCGCCAGGTCGGGGCGGAGCTTGATCGTCACCGTGCCCGTGTCCAGGGTCAGGATAAGGGTGTTTTCCGCGTCCATCACTTCACCTCCGATGGGACTTTGATCTCGCAAACCGAGAAATTCTCACCCATTCGGGCGCGAACGCTTTCGATCTCCGCCTTAAACCAGGCGCTGTTGGGATCGATCACGCGCACCTTGGGGCGTTCAGACGCGGGGATATCGGCCAGGATGCGGACCTTGTCCATCTTGTCCTGAGGCGGAGCCACAGGCTCGCCGACCTTGATGGCGCGCACGACGTCCAGGCCGGCCACCACCCGGCCCCAGCCGGTGTAGCGTCGCTCCAGCGACGGATAAGTGTGACGCATCAGGAAGAACTGGCTGTTGGCGCTGTCCTCGCCCTGACCGCGCGCCATCGCCGCCACGCCCGGGCAATAGAGCGGCCAGGCCGAGATCTTGCCGTCGGCGGTCATCGCCATGAGCATCGGGCTCTGGCTTTTCACCGGCAACGACTTGATGAAGCCGACCTGGGCGACGTTCTGATCGGCGGCCTGCACGAAGCCGGCGTCGCCCCCCAGGCGGAATAGGAACTCCTGAGTCAGATCGGGCTTGTCGCTGCCGCCGGTGCCGCGGTCTTCCGGGTCGCCGGTCTGGGCCATGAACTCGTCGATGACCCGGAAAAAGGTGCGACCGTCATAGAACCCGGCGCGCGCCAGTTCCTTGACCCGCTGGACATGCGCCGGCGCGACCTCCGGCAGCATCTCAACGATGATCCGGCCCTTGTTGGTGTCGATGACCAGGAGGTCGTCAGGATTAGGCGTGCGCCAATCGCCGGCCGACGGGGCGGCGGGAGCAGCGGGAGACTTGGCGGCGGGCGCCTGGGCGGCGGCAGGCGCCGCCATCGCCAGGACGGCGGCGGTGAGCAACAAGGTTCGGATCATGGGGCCACTCGTAGCGGGCAAAGGATGAGATCGCCAGCCCGTCGGCGGATGAACTCAGCCGCGGCCGACCTTGGCCAACAGCGCGTCCTTGATGGTCGGGCTGACGAACTTGCTGATGTCGCCGCCCAGCACCGCGATCTCCTTGACCAGCTTGGACGAGATCGCCTGGTGGCGCGGATCGGCCATCAGGAACACCGTCTCGACCTCGCGATCGAGCTGCTGGTTCATCGCGGTCATCTGGAATTCGTATTCGAAGTCGGCGACCGCGCGCAGGCCGCGGACGATCACCTGCGCCCCGATTTCGCGGGCGTAGTGCATCAGCAGACCTTCGAACGGCCGGACGATGATCTCGGCCCGGTCATTGAGGTGCTGAGTGGCTTCCTTCAGGATCGCGACGCGTTCCTCGAGCTCGAACAGGGGCCCCTTGCCGGCGTTGATCGCCACGCCGATGACGAGCTTGTCGACCAGCTTCACAGCCCGACCGATGATGTCGGTGTGGCCGTTGTGGATCGGGTCGAAGGTCCCCGGATAGAGCCCCACACGCGTCATTCGACGTCTCCCCCTATTGCGGTGCAGCAGGATTTCACCGGCGCGGGCGACGAAAGCAAGCCCAAATCTCGCCCGCAACCGCTAGCTGAACCAGCGGTTGCGGGCAAAGAAATCATACGGCCGGCTTATTCCGCCACGTCCTCGGTCTCGGCGTCGTCGCCGCCGCCTTGATCGGCCAGGCGTTCGACGGACACCACGTGCTCGTCCTTGCTGGTCCGGAAGATCGTCACACCCGACGTATTGCGCCCGACCATGCGGACCTGGTTGACCGGCGTACGGATCAACTGGCCCTGGTCGGTGACCAGCAGGATCTCGTCATCCTCTTCGACCGGGAAGGAGGCCGTCAGGCGGCCGCCCTTCTTGGTCAGGTCCTGCGCCAACAGCCCCTGCCCGCCGCGTCCGGTGCGGCGGAACTCGTAGGCCGAGCTGCGCTTGCCGAAGCCTTCGGTCGAGACCGTGAGGATCACTTCCTCGGCCGCGCCCAGTTCGGCGATTCGCTCGACGCTCAGCGTGACGTCGCCCTCGGCCTCGTCGTCGTCAGGCGCGGAGGCTTCCTCGACCTCGTCGCCGGTGGCCCGGCGCATGGCGTTGGCGTGCTTCACATAGGCCGCACGTTCGGCTGGCGTCGCCTCGACCGAACGCAGGATCGCCATAGAGATGACGCTGTCGCTGTCGGCCAGGCGGATGCCGCGCACGCCGGTCGAATCGCGGCCGGCGAACACACGCACCTCCTCGGTGGCGAAGCGGATGCAGCGGCCAAGCGCCGTGGTCAGCAGGATATCGTTCTGCTGGGCGTTGCAGAGCCCGACGCCGATGATCGCATCGCCGTCATCGAGCTTCATGGCGATCTTGCCGTTGCGCTTGATGCCCTGGAAGTCGCTGAGCTTGTTGCGGCGGACGTTCCCGGAGCGGGTCGCGAACATCACGTCGTACTGATCCCAGGCGGCCTCGTCCTCGGGCAGCGGCAGAATCGAAGTGATGCTCTCGCCCGGCTCGATCGGCAGCAGGTTCACAAAGGCCTTGCCGCGCGAGTTCGGATTGCCGACCGGCAGGCGCCAGACCTTGAGCTGATAGACCTTGCCGCCTGACGAGAAGAACAGCATCGGCGTGTGGGTGCTGGCCGAGAACACGCGGGTGACCGCATCCTCGTCCTTGGTCGCCATACCCGAGCGGCCCTTTCCGCCCCGATGCTGGGTGCGATAGGTCGCCAGCGGCGTGCGTTTCACATAGCCGCCGTGAGTGACGGTGATGACCATCTCCTCACGGGCGATCAGGTCCTCGTCTTCGACGTCGGCGTCGCCGTCGACGATCTCGGAGCGACGCGGCACGGCGAAGGCGTCGCGCACGGCCACCAGTTCCTCGCGGACGATGGCCATGACGTTGGCGCGCGCCGACAGGATGGTCAGGTGGCCCTGGATGGCGTCGGCCAGCTCGCGGGCCTCACCGAAGATCTCGTCGCGGCCAAGGCCGGTCAGGCGAGACAGCGTCAGGGCCAGGATCGCGCGGGCCTGTTCTTCCGACAGACGGATCGAAGCGCCGTCGATCACAAGGGTGCGCGGGTCGGCGATCAGTTCCACCAGCGGGAGCATGTCGCCCGCCGGCCAATCGCGGGCCACCAGGCGCTCGCGCGCCTCGGCCGGGTCCTTCGACGACCGGATGATGTGGATGAACTCGTCGATGTTGGCCACGGCGATGGCCAGACCGACCAAGACGTGACCGCGGTCCCGGGCCTTGGACAGTTCGAACTTCACGCGCCGGACAACCACTTCCTCGCGGAAGTCGACGAAGGCGACGATCAGGTCGCGCAGGTTCATCTCGCGCGGCCGACCGCGGTCCAACGCCAGCATGTTGACGGCGAAGGACGACTGCAGCGGGGTGTAGCGATAGAGCTGGTTCAGCACGACGTCTGGCGAAGCGTCGCGCTTCATCTCGACGACGACCCGCATGCCGTCGCGGTCGCTTTCGTCGCGCAGGTCGGCGATGCCCTCGATCTTCTTCTCGCGCACCAGCTCGGCGATGCGCTCGACCATCGCGGCCTTGTTCACCTGGTACGGGATCGAGTTGATGATGATGGCTTCGCGATCCTTGCGGATCTCCTGGATCTCGGCCTTGCCGCGCATCACGACCGAGCCGCGGCCGGTCATCAGCGCATTACGCGCGCCCGAGCGGCCGATGATCTCGCCGCCGGTGGGGAAGTCCGGGCCCGGTACGATGTCCAGCAGGGCGTCGAGCGACACCTCGGAATCGTCCACATAGGCCAGGCAGGCGTCGATCACCTCGCCGAGGTTGTGCGGCGGGATGTTGGTGGCCATGCCGACGGCGATGCCGCCGGCGCCGTTGACCAGCAGGTTTGGAATCCGCGACGGCAGAACCACCGGCTCCTGCTCGGTGCCGTCGTAGTTCTCCTTGAAGTCGACCGTGTCCTTGTCGAGATCGGCCACCACCATCATGGCGGCCTTGCTCATCCGGCTTTCGGTATAGCGCATAGCCGCCGGCGGATCGTTGTCCACCGAGCCGAAGTTGCCCTGACCATCGATCAGCAGCAGGCCCATCGAGAACGGCTGCGCCATCCGGACCATGGTGAAGTAGATCGAGGCGTCGCCGTGCGGGTGATACTTACCCATCACGTCCCCGACCACCCGGGCCGATTTCACGTACGAACGGTCGGGCGTGTGGCCCTGCTCGTTCATCGAGAACAGGATCCGGCGATGGACGGGCTTGAGACCGTCGCGCGCGTCCGGCAGGGCGCGGGAGACGATCACGCTCATCGCGTAGTCGAGATAAGAGCGCTTCAGCTCGTCTTCGATGGCGATAGGGGCGATGCCCCCACGCCGATCACCGTCCGGCGGGGTATGGGTTTCGTCGGTCAAGGAGAGGATTTAGCCGTTTAGAATCGGACACAAAGCTAGGTTCTGTTGTTACCATCCCGGAGGCCGTAAGGCCAAATGTCCGTAGAGTTTCGAACCCAGGTGCTAGATCCCATGAAATATGCTCTCGCAGTCCTCGCCGCCACCCTTTTCGCCGGGACGGCGATCGCCGCAGACGCGCCGGCCAACCAACGGATCGAACTGAAGAATTCTACCGGAGCTTCGGTCGGCTCGGCTGTCCTGACCAACGCCCCCAAAGGCGTCCTGATGCGCATTGAGCTCAAGGGCGTGGCTCCGGGCTGGCACGGGCTCCACTTCCACGAGAAGGGCGACTGCTCGAAGTCCGACTTCACCTCGGCCGGCGGCCACGTTCACGGCGGTCCCACCATGGTGCACGGCCTGCTGAACCCCGACGCCAACGAGGCCGGCGACCTGCCGAACGTCTTCGTGGCCGCCGACGGCACGGCGAACGCCGAGATCTTCACGACCTTCGTTTCGCTGGGCGGCGTCGACGGGCGCCAGGACCTGACCGACAAGGACGGCTCGGCGATCGTCGTCCACGCCAACGCCGACGACCACAAGACCCAGCCGATCGGCGGCGCCGGCGCCCGCATCGCCTGCGGCGTGATCGCCGGCGGCTGACCGCCCGCCAAGCCTCGACTGCGCCGCCGCGAGCCGGGCCCGCGGCGGCGCTCATTTCCGGAACATCGCCGATGCTGAACCGCCGCGACCTCCTGCTGGCGGGCGCCGCCGCCCTGGCCGCCTCCCCCGCCGCCGCGCAGACGGCGGACGGCCCGCGCCTCACCGCCCTGATGGACAAGGCGATGCAGGACGCGCTGAGCGCCTCGCCGCAGCTGATGACGCTGACCGGGCTCGACACCGGCGCCAACGCCCCCGCCAAGCACCGCCTAGACGACCGCTCCGTCGCCGGACCAGCGAAGATGAGGGCGCTGTTCGCGCAGATGAGCGCCGATCTGCGCCAGTTCGATCCGGCCTCGCTGCGCGGCGGCGACCTGCTCAACTATCGCACAGCGGCGTATCTGGCCGACGTCACCCTGCAGGGATACGACTTCCCCTATGGCGACCCGGGGGTCGGCGGCGCGGTTCCCTACATCGTCTCGCAGCTCAGCGGGAACTACCGCAGCATCCCGGGCTTCCTCGGCACGCAGCACACCATCTCCGGCGCCGACGACGCCGAGGCCTATCTGGACCGGCTGGCGGCCTTCGGCCCCTCGCTCGACCAGGAATCAGAGCGCGTCCGCGCCGACTTCGCGCGCGGAGCTGCGCCGCCGGACTTCATCCTGCGCACCACCTCCGGGCAGATCGCCGCCATGCTCTCGCCGACGTCGGATCGGTCCGAGCTGGTGACCAACCTCACGCGGCGCACGACCGAGAAGGGTCTGGGGGGCGACTGGCAGGCGCGCGCGAGCAAGATCGTCGAGACCGCCGTCTACCCCGCCCTGCGCCGCCAACTGGACCTTCTGCAGCAAGCCCTGCCGACCGCCTCGCACGACGCCGGATGCTGGCGCCTACCGCAGGGCGAGGCCTACTACCGCTTCGCCGTCCGCTCGTTCACGACCACGGACATGAGCGGCGACGACATCCATCGCCTTGGCCTGGAACGGGTCGCTGAGCTGACCGCACGGGCGGACGGGATCCTCAAGGCGCAGGGCCTGAGCCAGGGCTCGGTCGGCCAGCGCGTCTCGGCCCTGCGGCGGCGACCGGACCAGCTCTATCCGAACACCGACGCCGGGCGCGCCCAGCTCCTGGCTGACATGAACGGCATGGCCGAGGCGATGCGCAAGCGGCTGCCGCAGTACTTCGGGACCCTGCCCCAGGCGTCGGTCGAGATCGCCCGCGTGCCGATCACGATCGAAGCCGGGGCGCCGGGCGGATCCTATCAGCCGGGCTCGGTGGACGGCTCGCGGCCTGGGATCTTCTACATCAACCTGCGCGACACGGCCGAACAGCCGCGCCTGGATCTGCCGACCCTGGTCCACCACGAAGTGCTGCCCGGCCATCACCTGCAGATCGCGCTGGCGATGGAGGCCAAGGGTCTGCCGCTGATGCGGCGCATGCCGCTGTTCTCCGGCTACTCGGAAGGCTGGGCGCTCTACGCCGAACAGCTCTCCGACGAGATGGGCGCCTTCGAGACCGATCCGCTGGGCCGGCTCGGTTACCTCGCCTCGCTGCTGTTCCGGGCGGCGCGGCTGGTCGTGGACTCCGGTCTGCACCACAAGCGCTGGAGCCGCGAGCAGGCGATCGGCTACATGGTCGACACCCTCGGCGACAAGGAGACCAGCGTCGCCCGCGAGGTCGAACGCTACTGCGTCCAGCCAGGCCAGGCATCGAGCTACATGCTGGGCCACCAGGTCTGGGTGGAGGCCCGCGAGTCGGCCAGGGCCCGGATGGGCGCCGCCTTCGACATCCGCGCCTTCCACGACGCCGGCCTGCTCTACGGAGCGGTTCCGCTCTCGGTGTTAAGCGCCCACCTCGACGGCTGGGCGCGCAACGGCGGCCGCATCGCCTGAAGCCCCCGGCGCCGGAATCAAAAGGGCCGGCCAATGCGGCCGGCCCCCTGATCTGTCGGTGTGACGCCTAGAACGGTTATGCGGACCTAAGGCGGTAAACAGCGGCGCAAGCCGCTGTTTTTCTTGCACTAAGCTGCTCTACAAGCTTGCGGCGCGTCAACAACTGCGGCGAAGCGGCGTGCGCCATCAGGCGCGCGCACGCCGCGTGTAAATAATGCCCCCCGGAGAGTGAGAGAGGGGGGCGGGGGAGAGAGCGAGAGGATTAAGAGTTGCGCGCTGCCCTCGGCGACCTGCGGTGAGGCGATCAGGACTCTCAGACCACTATCGGACGCGCACGCGCCCAAGCGGCTTCGATCGCAGAGCGAGCACTAGAGACATTCGCAGGGGCCTCCAGACGGCTGATCATGAATGCGCGCCGGCCCGCGTCCTTGAGCGAGGTTCCGACGTGGAAGAGCGCTGTGCCATCAACATCGATGAAGCGGTCGTGGAAGGCGTCGACATCCCGGACCTCGAGTTGCAGGTCGCGCTCCGCCGCCGCCGCAATCCTGTCACTGGGGTTGTCGGCCGCGCGGAACGCGAAGGCCACTGCCTCAAGCGCACGCTGTGACGGGAGCTTTCGCGCGCGACGGTCTTCGTACTCCCGGCCGATGCGAACCGTATCGCTGGGGCGGCAAAGGGAGTGCGTCCACTGGAATGGCATCGCCACCAGACTGTTGTCGGATAAAAATCGACCGATCGCCTCTAGTTGGCTGGCAATGCGGTATGCGCCGGTCTCGCTGTAGTGCGACGCGATCTGCTCAACGGCGGCGTCCAGATGCAGCGGCGTAATCCGCGTGACGTCCTGAAGACTGCTAAAGTCCCCTACGGCGTCCAGGGCACGAAACGCTGCGAGCCTCTGCTGCTGCCCTCGGATGGGATTCAGCCCTTGCTGATAGCGGAGGTAAGCCCTCGCGAAGTCGCCTATTCCGACCGCCATCGGACGAGCTGCTTGCCCAAGCCCTGAGAAGCTCATGCGTGTGCGTCCAAGCCCACTTGCATGCGTGGTAGCGGTCACGTCCCAACTCCCCGCGTCCCACTCCAGGTCACGCCCGAAGATGGTCAGCTGGTCCCGTGCCAGCGCTATGAACCCAGCCAAATTCTCCAATGCACTCAATTCGACACGAGGAGAAAAGTAGACAACTTCGCCAGCGAGTTGGACGCCATCACTCTTCAATGTTGGCACCCTCCTCACAGAGGCGGACCACCTCGGCAACCGCGAGGATGGTCCGATCGTTCACCGACGCGATGCGTGAGTCTGTCGTGGACTGCAGCCGCTCCCGCTCGCGGATCAACCTCTCCAGGACGGCCGCATGCGGGCCATCGCGCCACGGTCGAAACTGCCGACAGGTGTAGCAAGCGATGGGCGCCGCAAAGCCGCAGAAAGCTTGCTGACCGCAGGCGCCCAGGGGTGGTGCTTGAGCGCCGCCACGCACAACACCCCCAGGCGCTTTGCGCAACTCCTCTGCCGAGATGAAATGGCCCGTGAACGCTTGCGCGAGAGGCGCCAGCTTGAGCGCGAGGGCCTTGTCTAGCCGGTCGATAATGTCCGACGTGGCCTCGACATAGACCTTGGCGTTCTGGGTGTCAGAATGTAGGATGTAAGTCGAAACCAAGTCCGCGAGGTCCGATCGCAGATCCAGCAACCTGCCTTGGGTCTTAAGCACCGGCTGTCGCTTTCGCGAATCCCTTTTGTCGTCCGGGCGTCGGATCAGCCGAACCTGTCCGCGTTGCAGGTCGATGTCCTCCACGCGGAGGGCAAGCAGCTCTCCGCGTCGCAAGCCCAGCTGAAGCAACAGCATGATCATCAGCAAGTTGCGCTGACGGACGGCCGCCTCCTTCCATGGGTTCGCTTCACTTCCCGGATCGATGGCGTCGAGCAACGCGCGCCGCTCCGCGTCATCGAGGCCTTGCCGCGGGTCACCGCTCCGGCCGTGGCGGGCTGATCGGGCATCCAGCGAGCGCAGCAATTCGTCGCGCGCGTCCCTGTAAGTCTTTTGCGCATCTGGCTGGTGGCCTAACGCGAATAGACGCCGCTCGCTGAGCCAGGCCAGATATCGCCTTATGGCCCGGCGTCGATTTCCTACGGTGTCTTGCCCTAGCGAGGGCGTTGTCTGGTCAAACCCGACGACGTTCCGCGATCGTTGGCTGCGCGCCGCGGGCTCCTGCCGAAAGTGGGCGATTGGACGGGCCGCCGCGTCCCAAAGGGCGTCGAGTTCGTAGGCCCGAAACAGCGTTCCGGAGTCGACACGATCTTCAAGGGATATGCGCGCCGAACGGCACCACAGGAGCAGGACCTGAAGGCCGACGAGATGCTGCGCGATGGTGTTTGCGGCGCGCGAACGCAGGGCGGTCAGCACGTAGAGCGTCGGCATCTGCAGCGGAACGCCGAGGTCCCGGTCGACAAGGAGCGGAATACGTTCGCCAGAAGGGCGCACGTGCAAACGGACGACAGGCCAACACATGTGGACGCCTTCCCCGACGTAGGTCTTCTCAGGCTATGACGACCAACAGCAACCGGGAAAGGTGCAATAAGAAAACGGCCGGCTCCAAGGAGAACCGGCCGCCAATTTACGTGACTAAACTAGTTCCGCTCTAGAACGGGATTTCGTCGTCCAAGTCGGCCGAGAAGTCTTCCCGCGGCCCGGAGCTTTGGTTGCGCGAGCCCCCGCCGAAACCGCCCCCGCCGCCCCCGTAGCCGCCGCCGCCGCCGCTTCCGCCGCCATAGTCGCCGCCGTAGTCGCCGCCGCCGCTGCGCTCGCCATCACCACGCCCGTCCAGCATCGTCAGTTCGCCGCGGAACTTCTGCAGGACGATCTCGGTCGAATACTTTTCCTGGCCCGACTGATCGGTCCACTTGCGGGTCTGGATCGCCCCCTCGATGTAGACCTTCGAACCCTTGCGCAGGTACTGCTCGGCCACCTTCACGAGGTTGTCGTTGAAGATCACCACGCGGTGCCACTCGGTCTTTTCCTTGCGCTCGCCGGAGCTGCGGTCGCGCCAGGTTTCCGAGGTCGCAATGCGCAGGTTGGCGACCCGATCGCCTGAATTCAGGCTGCGGATCTCGGGGTCGGCGCCGAGATTGCCGACCAGAATGACCTTGTTGACGCTGCCCGCCATGAGCTTGTCCCTTGCTTTCCGTGCTTGCGGGCTTTCGCCCAAGCGCGGGACGCTAGACGACGCCGCCGCACGGATCAATGTCGATGTTCGCTATACGTTCACGACGTTAACGCATAGTCCACAGCGTTTTCGTCGCGCCCTGCGCCGCCTTAAGGAGCGGGCTGCTGCGGCATGGCGCCGGGGATCGCCAGGCGTCCGTCGCCCGTCCGCACCAGCGCGAGATAGGGATGCTCTTCCATGGAAGGCGCGGTGAAGATTCCGCGGCGCTCGACGAAGATGAAGCTGCCCTTGTAGGCGCCGGTCACCTCGCGGACCGAACCGCCCATCCGCAGGAATCGGATGCGCATGCTTTCGAGCTCAGCCGCGCAGTGCTCCAGGGTCGGAACGTCGGTCTTCAGCTTGTGGTATTTCAGCTCGCCGTCGGAGGTCCTGGTGACGTTCCAGCAGATCCCCTCGCCGCCCGGCGGCAGGGTGCGCTTGGAGCAGGCGGCCAGCGCGACCGCGGAAAGACCAGCGACGAGGGCGAAGCGTAGCAGCATGGGATCAGCCTATAGTCGCGATTGCGGCGGCGGCAGGGCGAACACCTAGCCGATGGTGGAGATCGAACAGTTCTGCGCCTGTTCGGCCAGGGGACGGAAGCTCCGATTGTCGCCCGACACCTCCACCCTTCCCGGCACCAGCCGCAACGTTTGCTGCATCCAGCGCCCGTAGGTCGCCCCGCCGGGCCGCTCGCAGCGGCCGGCGAACAGCGTCTGGACGCAGGCGTTGAGGGTCAGGTCGTTGGGCAGCTTGCGCCATCCGCCGTCGACATAGCGCCAGCATCCGCCAGCAGGGGCGTTGGTCGCCGTCGGCGCCTGCACGGGCGTCGTCGGGGCGGGATTGAGCGGGGTGACCGCCTCCGGCTGCGGCGGCAGCGGCGTCAGCATCGTCCCGGCCTGATCGGCCGCGGCCAGATTGCCGGCCTCGTCGACGCCGACGTCGAGTGCGCCGGTCGCCACGCCATTGCGCTTGGCGCAGTCGGCCAGGGTCATCTCCCCGGCATACTGGCCAGCGACGAAGCAGCGTAGGGGTTTTGCTGGGTCCAGACGGCCGTCGTCCGGCGCGCCGGTCTCCACGACCAGCCCGCCCTTGGAGGCGGGGGGCGCAGAAGGCTTCTCGTCCTTGCCTTTGTTGACCATCACATTGGCGATGATCAGGCCGGCCAACAGGGCGAGCGCGCCGCCGACAAGGGCCAGAAGCGTGCGCCGATCTTTCAGGAACTCCATACGCCCTCGCTAGACCGTGCGTGTGACGGTTTCAAGCGCGCGTCTGGATCAGCCGCCGGTCAGGCGGTTCAGGCCCGCCTGGTAGTTCGCCAGCTGGTTCTTGAGATAGGCCGGCACTTCGCCCGTCGCCTTCTTGGTCTCGCTGGCGGGCTTCATGCCCTGTTCCAGGTCCCGATAGGCGCCGCGCAGCACCGACATGGCCATGGTCAGCTTGTCGATGGCCGCCTTGATGTCGTCCTTGGTCGACAGCGACAGATCGCGGGCCATTTTCAGTCCGTACATGGCCGAGCCCCCGTCCCCGGGAACCATCTTCTCGTCCTGCATGACGGTGCTGCGCACGAAGCCTTCGTGCAGCCCCAGCGCCTCGAGCGCATCGAGGCCGCCCTTCCCGCCGAGGATCTCCAGGCTCGACCGGCTGTTCTGAGGGCGGATCTGTAGCTTGCGGACATCACCGTCCGAGACGACCTCGGCCTTCACGCCGAACGAGGTCGCCCGCTGGATCTTCTTGGCGAGGGTCTCGAGCGTGTCGTTCGCGTCGATGGTGATGGTAACGGCCGGGCCGCCGATCCGTCGCCGAATCTGGAAGGTGTCTCCCGGCCTTGCGGCCGTCGCCGAGGTGACGAGTTGGGAGTCGGAATACTCGACCTTGCCGCTTGGCAGGCCCAGCCGATCCAGGGCGCTGGCGCCGCTGGCGTCGACCGCGATCGAGCTCGGCGCGGTCATCTTCTCCGAGCCGGTGAAACGCTGCGACCAGGCCACCACGCCGGCGCCGATATCCAGGCCGACTGCAAAGCCGTCGACCTTGCCGACCGGGTTGGTCATGTCCGGGAGGTCGGTCTTGGTGGTGCCGGTCAGCCAGACCTTGCCATCGGCGACGGTCATCGCCGTGGCCCGGTCATCGCCGCTGCCGCCATAGTAGGCGATGGCGTCGGCGCTGGACGAAAGGTCCGCCGAGATACGCGCGGCGAACGCATCGACGCTGCCCGAGGACGCCCGGGTGGTGTTGGCAACGCCGAGCGTGGCGCCGGTCGAACCGGCGATCACGATGTTGCCGCCGTCCATGGTGACGCCGGCGATCGAGCCGCCGCCCAGGGTGCCCAGGCTGCGGTTGGCCGAGAGCGCCGGCGCCTTCGGATCGGTCATGTCGTAGCGACGCAGCTTGACCTCGCCGCCCTCGATCGATGCGACCACGACATTGGTTCCGTCGACGACCAGGCCGGCGGGCTTGTCTTCACCCGACGTCCCGAACTGGGTCGTGGACTTCAGGCGCCCTTCGGCGTCGAAGGCCCGCAGATAGCTGTCCCAGTTGCCGCTGGTCGTCTGGCCCGGCATCGCGCCCTTGGTGCGGCCGAGCACATAGAGCGAACCGTCCGCGCCGAAGGCCACGCTGGTCGCCTCATCGTCGTCACGCGCGCCCATCCGCTGCGACCACACTTCATCGCCAGCAGCGCTGAACACCGCAACGAAGCTGTCAGGTTTGGTTTCGTCCACGCCGTTATCGGCCTTCAGGACCTTAGGGACCGTCTCCAGCGCGCCGGAACCGATCGGAACCCCGCTGGCGGCGAACCCGCCTGTCACCGACCCTGACACGGCGATCTGGCCATCCGGCCCCACCGCAAGGCCGAGGCCCGTGGCGTCGGCCGAAGCCCCGAGCGTGCGCGTGTAGACGAGCTTGCCCGCCGAATCGAACTTCATCAGCGCGACGTCGCCGGCGCCCTTGATCGTCTGGCCATCAACGGTGTCGTTGACGTCGGCCAGCATGTAGAGCGCCCCATCGGGCCCCGTCACGGTTTTGTGGACCTTCTCCACGCCCTCGGGCAGCGCCACGTTGAAGACCCGCCCCTCGACCCAGTTCACATCGCCAGGACGGCGCACGGCATCCGAGGTCGTGCCGGTCTCGAACTTGATCAGTTCTTCGGTCAGCTTCGGATCAGGCGTGACCGTGACCACCTTCCCGTCCTCGACCTTCGTGGTCTTGGCCGGCTTCGGGTCTCCGGCGGTCTGGGTGATGTAGACGGCCGGCGACGTCGCCGGCGCGGAAAACGTCAAGATTTCAGTCGTATCGCCCTGAATTTTCAGTGCAAATTTATCGGGTTCGTTGCCCAGCTTGATCGTTCGGCCGTTGACCTCGGTGGTCTTCTCCGCGCCGGCGATCTTCTCGACCGCGAAGCGAGTGCTGAAGCCTGCGCCGCTGAGCTTGGCGTTGATATACTTGACCACCTCGTTCATCGACCGGGTCGTCGAGCCCATCTCGGCGAGATCGAAGTCGATGGTCTTCTCGACCTTGTTCGGCAACCGGATCTTGACGCTGAACTTCATGTCGCCCTGGAACGCCTCGACCGCGTCGGTCGCCGTTCCCTGGTGCAGGGTCGAGGTCATGTACTTCGGCACGGTCTTCGGCACGCCAACCGCCGTCTTGCCCTTGTCGGCGACATCGCCGTAGGTCAGCCGCAGCTTCTCGAAATTCGCGTCGTCGATATAGCCGGACACCTCGGCCATGCCGCGCGTGAACGAGGCCTGGATGCGCTTCAGCTCGGCCGCGGTGGTGTCCTTGTCGTCAGCCTTGCGAGCCAACGCTTCGAGCGTGGACAGCCCCTGGTGGATCGCAAAGAGCTGCCGATAGTCCTCGCTGGCGCCTTTGACGTCGAGCTGGGTCTGGTATTCGTCGATGAACTTGCGGCCCATCATGACGCTCTTGAGCATCTCGTCGGCCTTCGGGGCCGCGGACAAGGTGCTCCAGGGGGGCGTCGGGGCTTTCGCCGTCGACGCAGCGACATTGGTCGACGTTCCGCCCACGGCGGCGCTCAGGCCGTTCCTGGCCTGATAGTAGCCTAGCAGCAGATTGGTATCGAGGCTGATCACCTAGACCACCGACTCAACGCAGTTTCCCAACTGCAGATTGCGCCACAAGGGCTGACGAGGGGTTAAGGCGGCCCGCGCCCGGGCAAATAAAAGGCCCCGGAGCCATCGGGCTCCGGGGCCGGGTGTTCTCCCCTCAGACTGACGTCAGCCCTTGAACAGCTGCAGGATCACCTGCGGCTGCGAGTTGGCGATCGACAGCGCCTGAGCGCCCAGTTGTTGCTGCACCTGCAGGGCTTGCAGCCGAGCGCTTTCCTTGGCGATGTCGGCGTCGACCAGGTTGCCGATCCCCGTCTCCAGCACGTCCTGGAGCTTGGAGACAAAGGTGACGTGCTTCTCGATCTGCTTGGCCTGAGCGCCCATCTCGGCCAGCGCCGCAGTGACCTTCCCGATCGCCAGGTCGAGCGACGACAGGACCGACTTCGTCGCCGTGGTCGTGCCCGTCAGGCTGGTGCCGTCGAGGTTGATGATCGACCCGGAGATCGTGAAGTCCTGTGGCGTCAGCGCGATATAGCTGTCGCCGTCGGAGTTCGCGAGGAAGTTGAGGTCGGCGGTCAGCGTGCCGTTGAGAACCGACACCCCGTCGAACTCCGCCGACGCCGAGAACTGGCTGATCGCCTGCAGCAGCGTCTGGAACTCGTCGTCGAAGGCCTTGCGGGTCGACGGCGAGGCGGAGTCTTCAGCCGCGCCGACGACCTTTTCCCGCATCTGGACGAGAATATCGCTGATCTGCTGCCCGGCGCTCAGCGCCACGTCGGTGATCGAGGTGGCGCGGTCGAGGCTCATCTTCACAGCGCCGAGCGAGCTGAAATCGGCCCGCTGCTTCTGCGCGATCGCGTAGACCGCCGCATTATCCTTGGCGTTCGCGACCCGCAGGCCGGTGTTGATCTTGTTCTGAACCTGCTCCAACTTTTCGTTGGTGCTGTTGAGATTCTGAAGCGCGATCAGCGCCGACTTGTTCGTATTTACGCTCATCGCCATGGCGCCAATCTCCTTCAGAGAACCCATGATTGACGCGCGACTCGCACGCCGAAACTATGGTTAACGCTAGGAAGCGCATGGTTTCCGAAAGATTAACGACGATACGGCGGTAGCCGCCCACCCGTTGCCCGGGCTGCGGTTGCATCCTGTGGACGGGCGCGCCTCAAGGGCCGCCTGGCGGGCGCGACGAGACTCAGGCCTGGGTAGCGATGACCGCCCCGGCCACATAGGCCTCGGCGTCGCGCATGCGCAGCACCTCTTCGCGCGGCAGCTGCAACACCACCTCGCCCGTGCGGCGATCGATGGTCTTGTAGACGAAGCTTCCGGCCTGCCCCTCCTCGATCACCAGCCGCAGGTCCGGCTCCACCGACCGCGGCGGCGCAGGCGTCGGCGCGACGACCGGCTTGGCGGCGATCTGGACGGGCTCGATCTCCGGGAGCGCCGCCACGACTGAGAGCTTGCTCTCCATGGTTCCATTCGCCGGAGACTCGCGCCCCTCGACGACCCCATCTGCGCGCTGACGACGGAGAGGTCTCCCTCCCCGCCGCTGACGCAGAGCTCGGCCGAAGCCGTGCCCCATTGGTCTTATCGGAACAGTCCGAGCAGGCTGCTCGACGACTGGTTGGCGATGCTGAGGGCCTGCACGCCAAGCTGTTGCTTGGTCTGCAGCGCTTGCAGCCGCGCGCTTTCCTTCGCCAGGTCGGCGTCGACCAGGTTGCCGACCCCGGCGTCCAGGGTGTCCTGGAGCTTCATGACGTTGGTCATGTGGGTGTCGAGCGCCTTGGCGCCGGTGCCGAGCTTCGAGAGGGCCGAGGAGACGTCCTGAATGGCGTCTTCCACTTCCTTCACGTCCGCCGAGGTCACGCCGCTGGTCAGGGTGGCGAGGGTGGCGGCGATCTTGGCGTTCGACTTCGACAGGACGACGTGGGCGATGTCGATGGTCGCGGTGGCGTCGGCGTTGGCGATCGCCTTGATGCTCGAGCTGTTGACCGAGGTCGACGAGATCAGGTTGACGCCGTCGAAGGTGGCGTTGTTGGCGATCGTGTCGATCTGGTCGCGCAGCGCCTTGTACTCGTCGCTGAGCGCCGACTTGGAGGCGGTCGACAGGCCCGCTTCAGTCGCCGCCAGGACCTTTTCCTTCATCTGGACGAGGATGTCCGAGATGGCGGTGCCGGCCGACATGGCGACGTCAGCCACCGACTGGCCGCGTTGCAGCGACGAGACGACGGAGTTGAGCGAAGCCGATTCGGCGCGTTGGTTCTGGGCGATGGCCCAGATGGCGCCGTTGTCCTTGGCCGACGAGATCTTCTGACCGGTGTTGATCCGGTTCTGAACGACGCCGAGGTCTTTGTTGGTGCTGTTGAGGTTCTGCAGGGCGATCATCGCGCCCTGGTTGGTATTAACCGAATTCATGCCCATACGCGTGGTTCCTTTTCTCGGAGACCGGCGTCGTTTTGACTGCCGGAGGCATTTTGCCCGACCGACACGAAGCAAGTGCGGGGCCACATCGACACCCCCACAAGTTATTGATTAAATTGGTAATTACGCATTTACCCAGGGTAAACCACGCCACAAGGATCGAAAGCTGCAGCGGGTGGGCAATATTTGCCCAGCTTGGGCGGCAAATATTGCCCATCGGCAAATATAGCTTACCCGTGAATCGCGCCTGAAACGCAAAGCGCCGGCCACATGGGCCGGCGCTTGAATCGAGAGCGATGTTAACCAGGGCCGATCTAGGCGGCGGCAGGCGCATCCGCACGCTGGGACAGAGCCTGCATCATCATCTTGTTGATCTCGATCAGGGTGTCGAAGTTGTCCTCGCCGCGCATCACCTCACTGGAGTGACGCCCGACGAACAGGCTGAGCGAAATAATTCCCGCCCGAATCTGCGCCGGCAGCTTGTTGTCCGGCTCCGAACAGTCCCGCGCCAGCGTCGACCACAGCCGCCTGTTCCAGTCGATCGCGTCAATCCGCACCGCGAAATCCGTGACCGGAGCCTCGGACGCCACGATCAGCGCCCGCGTCACCTGGCCAAACAGCCGGTACTCGGCGTCCTTAGGGGCCTCAGCCCGGCTCGCCGCCTGCTGGTAAGCTCGAAGCGACATTCCCCAACCTCTCGTCTTCGTACTCGATCAACTTCCGGCACAGCATGAGCGCCTTGTAGTACTCGCGCGCCATGGCGTGCTTTGAAATGGCGACGCATTCCGCCAGCACTTCCGGATTGCGGATGACGCCCATGAACTCGGTCAGGCGCTGGGCGAACTCGTCGTAGTAACGCGTGGCCCCCCCGTCATCGAGGTACATCATCATCATCGGGAAGTAGATGCGACGGGCCGGCGTGGCGGCGTCCTCGGGCTGCATGATGTCCTTCTCCCGAAGGACCGACGCCTTGTTCTGCAGAACCAACGTCGTACGGCGATCGCCGTTCTGCACCACCGCCCCGTTGAGAACGAACTTCTCTCCGGGTTTCAGGGACAGCTTCAGCGGCATTCCTCAGTCTCCAATAGAGGCGCGTCGCCCAAGTCCGTCTGCGTCCAGCAGTTCGTTCAGGCTAGGCTAGATGCGAGGGGTTAACCGCTCCTTGCGGCGAGGTTCGAACCCCAAGTGTTAGCGGACCGTTAAGCATGATTTTTGAAGATCGCCCCATGCAGAATCCGGGGGCGATGCAATGAGTGGAACTTCGGATTCGAAAGGCGCCCAGCGTCGCCTCGTCAAGGGCTATGGCGGCCCCGCAGGCGACTCGGCCTCGAAGGAGGCTGTCGGAAGGCTACGCAGTGAACTGGGCGGCCTGAAGGCGACTCAAGCCGCCCTGCCCCACCTCAAGCGTGCCCTCGCCCTCATCTCAGCCAGGGACTACGCCAGTGCGCGAACGGCGGCCCAGAAAGCCGTCGAGCGCGATGCAAACCTCATCCACGCATGGCACCTGCTGGCCATCGCCCGCGAGCACCTGAATGATTGGCCGGGCGCGCTCGAAGCCTACGAGCGGGGCTTGTCCATCGATCCGGCCAATCCGCCGATCGCCAACGACCTCGGACGGCTCGCCTCAAAGATGGGCATGCTGCCCCAGGCCGAGGCGCTGTTCCGGCACTACCTCTCCTTCCGCCCCTTCGCCCCCGAGAGCACCAACAATCTCGCCGGGGTCCTGCGCGATCAGTTACGCTACGACGAGGCGGTCGAAGTGCTGAAGCCCGCGATCCAGGCGCACCCCGAGAAGGTCATGCTCTGGAACACCCTCGGCACGGTGCTGGAAGACCAGGGCGAGACTCAACAGGCTTCGGTTTTCTATGCTGAGGCCCTCAGGCTGAACCCCAAGGAAGCCAAGGCACGCTACAACCTTTCCAACACGCTCTTCACCCTGGGCCAGCGCAGCGAGGCGATCGCCCAGTGCCGGCAGGCCATCGCCGAGTGCAAGACGCCCGAGGACTTGACCACCATGCGTTTCTCCCTCGCGGCCATGCTGCTGGCGGAGGGCGATCTGGGCGAAGGCTGGGACGAGTACACCGCCCGTCTCGAGCCCACCTACTGCGATCCGGTGCACTATCTGACGACCCGCCCGAAGTGGGAGCCCGGCGCCGATATCTCAGGACGCCACTTGCTGCTGATCGGCGAGCAGGGCCTGGGCGACGAGATCCTTTTCGCCAACCCGATCGACGACGTGCTGGAGGCGCTCGGCCCCGGTGGGCGGCTATCCCTTGCGGTCACCGATCGCCTGCTCCCGCTGTTCAAACGCGCGTACCCCACCGCGCAGCTCGGGACGCACCGTTCCATCAGCAGCGGCGGGCGCCATGTGCGGACCGTGCCGTTCATCGAGGACTGGGCGGACATCGACTTCTGGGCGCCGATGGGCGAAGCGACCCGTCAACTGCGCCGCAGCGCCGAGGCTTTTCCGGAGCGCCCGGGCGGCTTCATGAAGGCCGACCCCGACCGTGTGAGACATTGGCGCGCCGTGTTTGCGGACCTGCCAGGTCCCCGCATCGGCTTGCTTTGGACGTCAATGCTGATCGACACGGCCCGCTACCGCTACTTCGCGCCGTTCGAAGAGTGGGCCCCGATCCTGAAGACCCCGGGCGCGACCTTTATCAATCTCCAGTACGGCGACTGCAGCGCGGCGATTGCGCGGGCTCGCGACGAGTTCGGCGTCGAGATTCATCAGCCGCCGGGAATCGATCTCAAGAACGACCTCGACGACGTCGCGGCCCTGGCCTGCGCGCTGGACCTCACGATCGGCTTCTCCAACGCAACCTTCAACATCGCAGCGGCCTGCGGCGCGCCGTGCTGGCTGCTGACGTCGCCCGACACCTGGGCGCGCCTGGGGACAGATCGTTACCCCTGGTACAGTCAGGTGCGCGCCTTTTGGCCGGAAACGTCCGGCGACTGGCCTCCGCTCATGGCCGCGGTCGCCCAGGCGCTCGCCGCCGAAATCCAAGCCACGCCCGCGACCGCAGCGGCAGGGGCCTGACCGTGGCGACGTTCGATGAAGGTCCCGTCGGCGACGCCGCCGCCCCGGAAAAGCTCGCGCGCCTGAGCGCCGAGATCGCCAAGGCGACCGCGACACGGGAGGCTCTGAAGTCCCTGCAGGTCGCGCTGGAGCACGCCAACGCCGACCGCTTCGTCGAAGCCTGCACGGCCGCTGAGGAAGCGCTGACCCACGATCCGGCCCTGGTGCTGGGATGGCACCTCCTGGGCATCGGACGCGACAAGCTGAACCAGCGTGGCCCGGCGCTCGACGCCTATGAGCGGGCCTTGTCGTTGTCCCCGGCCGACCCTGATATCGCCCACGACCTCGGCCGCCTCGCCTTCAAGCTGGACATGTTGCCCCAGGCCGAGGCGCTGTTTCGCCATTGCCTGAGCTACAAAGTCGGCGCGCGCGAGCCGTCGAACAATCTGGGGGCCCTGCTGCGACGTCAGATGCGCTTCGACGAGGCCATCGACGTCCTGCGTGTGGCGCTGACCGCCGAACCCGAGTCGGCCATGCTGTGGCTGACCCTGGGCACCATCGTCGGCGACCAGGGCGACATCG